>CALVGJ010000186.1 GCA_944327045.1 uncultured Desulfovibrio sp. | reverse complement strand
AGACTGCGGGAGGTCGTAAGCGCATCAGACCGATATTGAGCGGATGCCGTCTCTTGTGCAACGGCGAAGCCCTTCATTTGTGAAGCAAAGCGCACGAATATATTCTGACGACATGAAAAAAACCATATCCCGGTGCGCCGTGCCGCCTGCCCAGCCATTTGCCGATGTTCCTTATTAGAGCATTTTCCGTTTGAAACGCTTGGCGTTTCAAACCTACGGTCTGGAATTTCGCGGAAAAAACGCGGTATTTTCGCACACGTTCTGCCGGGCAGCGCTGTGTCGCCGCCTTGCATTTTGCCTTTTTCAAAGACAAAATACTCTCGGGCCTGTTAACACTATTCATTATTTGTTTGGGGGAAGGGGCCCCCCTCGCTCTGTTGTCGATGCCTGTAAGACTTCTGCGTCGCCTAACAGGCACGGCTGCGGCCGCCTTTGGGTCGCCGCCAGCGCTGGAGGTGTTCCCCTTCCCTCCAAGCCCCCCATCCCTTCCCCAGCGCGCTTTTACCGGGGAAGAGTCGGGGACAGGAGGCAACCCCGCCCCCAAAAACAAGTGGAGTGTGCACAGCTTATTTATCTTGTCTCTTGAAATTATTTGCAAATTTGTGTTAACAGGCCCTAAGTGCCAGAACCGTGCATCAGTATTCCGTCTGCGATCATGAAATATCTCCCCTCTCAACTCATGTCCTTCCTGCACGAACGCGGGGCACGCCACAATATCGCCATATTGCGGCGCTTCAGTCTGACGCTGTTTCTCATGATTGCCGTTTACAGCGTGCTTTTTCACCTGATCATGGAGTACGAGGGGCAGCATCACTCCTGGATTACCGGCGTTTACTGGACGCTTACCGTCATGTCCACGCTGGGTTTCGGCGACATTACCTTCACTTCGGATCTCGGCCGAGTGTTCTCCATCATCGTACTCATGTCCGGGGTCATTTTCTTTCTCATCATGCTGCCGTTCACCTTTATCCAGCATTTCTACATGCCCTGGCTGGAAAGTCAGAAAAAGGATATGGTTCCCCGGCAGCTCCCTCCCACCACGCACGGCCATGTCATCATTGCCGGCAATGGTCCCATTACCCTCAACCTCGCCGATGATCTTACCCGTTACGGCGTGCGCAATATTCTGCTGTGCCACGATCCGCAAAGCGGCCTTGAACTGCTGGAACAGGGATATGAAGTGGTGGCCGGCGATCACGACGACGTAAAAACCTACGCCAAGTTGCGGGCCGATGCCGCCGCCATGCTGGTTGTGCTGGATACAGACATACGCTGCACCAACATTGTCTTTTCCGCACGAGAAGCCGCGCCGCGCGTGCCCATTGCCGCCGGCGTGGAGAATCCCGATGCCAGCGATATTCTGCGACTGGCCGGCTGCACGCGAGTTTTCCAGTTCCACAGCGTACTCGGCAAGGCGCTGGCCCGTCGTGTTCTCAATACAGCCCAGCGGGTCAGCATCATGGGACGCTTCGGCAATCTGGTGGTAGCCGAAGCGCCGGTCATGCGCAGCCATCTTTCCGGCAAAACCCTCTTGGAATGCGGCCTGCGCGAAAGCACCGGCGTCAACGTGGTGGGGGTTTGGGATCGTGGCGTTTTCCAGCTCCCGCAACTGGCTACGGTCTTCACCGAAAGCTGTGTGCTTGTGGTGGCCGGTACGGAAGCGCAAATACGTGCGCTGGACAAGCTTATCAGCGTTCCCCGCCAGAATGCCGAGCAGACGCCCGCCGTCATTCTCGGCGGCGGCCGGGTAGGCCTTTCCGTGGCGGCTCACCTGGCTCGGCGGCGCATCCCGGCAGTCATCGTGGATCGACAGGCCCACATCAATTCCGGCGAAACGCCGCATATCCGCGGGGACGCCTCGGATCTTTCCGTACTGGAAAAGGCGGGCATCCGCTCGACGCCCACTATCATCATCACCACCCATGATGATGACGCCAATATCTATCTGAGCATCTATTGCCGCCGCCTGCGCCCGGATGCTCAAATTCTCTGCCGGGCCTCGCTGGATCGCAACGTCTCCGGCCTGCACAGCGCCGGCGCGGATCAGGTACTTTCTCTGGCATCCCTCGTCAGCAGCAGCATCTTCAACATGCTTTCGCCGGACAAGCTGCTCATGATCAACGAACGCCTGTCCATCTTCCGCTACACCATCCGCGGCGCACTGGCCGGAAAAAGCCTGAAGGACTGCGGCATCCGCAACAAGACGCAGTGCAGCGTACTGGCCATACGCGGCGCGGACGGCTCCATGCACGTCAACCCGCCGCCGACTCACATTTTTGCGCTCCGAGATGCGCTCTACCTCATCGGCGACTCGGAAGCGGAGGATAAATTCCGCGCCCATTACGGCATAGACGAAGATATGGGGACACACGACGTGGACTTGAGCTGATGCCGTCGGCGGTATCCTCTGCAGCACACAACCGGCTCCCTTGTGAGGTTTTCCATGACGTCCGCCTTTCAAAAACGCCTGGAGGAAGGCATACAGCAGCGTTTGTCCTCGCGGAAATATCGCTATGTGGACAACAGCTATGCCTATTATACCCACCCCTGCGAAGAAAACACGCGGGAAGACAAGGACTGGTTCGCGCAATATCCGGACATCTCCCCCGCGGTCTTCATGGCGACCCATGCGCAGGCAATCGCTCGTCAGGTGCTGACCAAGAGTACGCTCTATGCTCTGCTTGCCGACCGGCATTCACGGGATACGCTGCTTCTGGTCGCGCTCTATGCCCTGCTGGGGCATCGCTTTGTCCGCTTTCCCTACTTTGCGCCCGACGCTCCGGCGCGGCGGCAGGCCCTGCATGCCCGCTGCCTTGTCGCGGAGGAAGACCCCTCCATACGGGAGGCCCTTGCCCGCGACGCCTTCGGGGTCGGCTCCCGTCTGAATCGCTACCGGACACACATGGCCGGGGAAGAGGTCAGTTTTTACGGCACCGGCGAGTTTCTGTATCAGCTTGAGGCCTTTCCGCCCTATCGCTATGCTGCGGGAACAATCCTTGTGGATGTGCAGCGGGGCGATCATGTTATTGACTGCGGCGCCTGCTACGGAGATACGGCCCTGCTCTTTGCCGCAAAGGCCGGTGAAGACGGCAAGGTGCTTTCCTTTGAACCGCATCCGGGGATAGGGCAGCTCTTTCTCCGCAACAGGGATATGAACCCCCGCCTTGCCCGGCGAATGACCTTATTATCCGCAGCCACCGGCGAAACGGCAGGCGGTACGGCCGCCTTCTCTCTGTGCGGGCCGGGCAGCCACCTCGAACACCACAATCCCCGCCTGCAACGGGCGGAAATTCCGGTAACGAGCATTGATGCCGAAGTGGACCGGCAGGGCTGGTCACGTGTGGACTTTATCAAGATGGATGTGGAGGGCGCGGAGCTTTCCACTCTCAAGGGCGCGGAGCTCACTCTGCGCCGCTTCCGTCCCCGGCTTGCCGTCTGTCTGTACCACAGTCCGGAGGATTTTTTCCGCATTCCGCGTTTTCTGGTGGAATGCGACCTTGGCTACCGCTTTTATCTGGAACATCATTTTATGAACGGCTGGGAAACCGTCCTCTACGCCGTGCCGTCCTGACAGCATGCGCTGCAACCGCGCAACGTTCCCGCGGGACCGGTTCGCGCTTCCGCCTGCGTCGCCATCCTCAGCAGGCGGCCACGGCCGCCCGCAAAAAGGCCCGCACCTCTTCCTCGTCCGTCACCACGGCAAAATCGTGCCGCAACGTATCGGGGACACGAATGGCACGGCCCGTAGTCATGTCGATGTACATCCACGCCGTCTCCGCCTCGGCCAGCACAGCCCCGTCCGCCTGACGCAGAAAACAGTAGCGCCGCAGGCATTGCCGCGAGGCATACTCGGCCACCCAGGTCGCTGCCAGCAGCACATCCCCGGCCACGGCCGGTCGCTTGTAGGTAATGGTATGGCGGTGCACCACCCAGCCCTGCCCGGCGGCGGCATACCGCTCCATGCTCCAGCCCTGTGCGGCGGAATGCGCCACGGCAATATCCTGCATCCATTCCACATAGCGCACGTTGCTTACCCGGTGCTGCATGTCCATATCCCGTGCCGCAACATCTATCCGACAGGTAAATATCCGACATCCGCCCGCTTCAGTCATCCTGCTTCCTCCGTGCGCCGCCCTCCTCAATGACGGCAGGCTCGCCGCTCAGGGGCAGACGCCCCGTGCGGATGAAGGCATCCACCAGCCCGAACACCAGTTCATTGCCGCAGAAGCGTCCCCGGGCGATGTTCTCCCGGAAACGGGGCAGGTTTGCCTCGAACGTCCGCAGCAATTCCGGCGAGAGGTGCAGCATGTCGGCCTGCATGCCGTAGCCGAGCCGTTCGATATAGAGCGCATTGAAGCGCTGCTCCACCATGGCCTTGAGCGGAAGGGTGAGAATGGGCTTGCCCAGATGCAGCGCCTCGGTCATGAGGGTGTGCCCTCCCCCCTGAATGACGTAGGAACAGCCTTCCAGCAGACGCAGGAAGCCTTCTTCGCTTTTCTGCATGAAAATGACGTTGCCTTCCTGCCCTTCCGTCCGGTCATAACCGTAGACGTAGCAGGTACGCGTGGTGGACTGCCGCAAAAAGTCGATGAGTGCCCGATGCGTGGAATTGCTCTGGTACACCAGCACATGCCCCTCATCGCGCGGCGCAAGCCGAAGCACCCTGTCCCGCAGGATGGGCGGCACCACCCGCGCCCGGTAGCGCGGCAGCACCGGCGGCTGATAAAAGGAGACGATGAGATTGTCTTCAGTGGGACGAAAGAGGTAGCGCGGCGTAAGCCCCTGCAGGAAGGTGTCCCACCACATGGTTGGGGGCAGCTCATGCCGACAGCAGGTAATGACATGCTGATGATCCAGCGTCAGGCAGGGTAAACCGGCCCGCTCCGCCGCCCGCGGCACGAAATACTCCAAATCAGTCATGCAGACATCGGGACGGAATTCATCCATGATGCGCAGCACGGCCTCCACATGCCGCTGCCGATGCAGCAGCAGGGGGACGGCGCGGCGAATGGTAGCCGTCATGTCCACCTGATAGTTCCGGAAAACCGTCCCCAGATTGGGTATGCGGCGCACGGGAAACTCCGGCTCCAGAACGCGCGGGGCATCATCGTTGGCGACAAAGAGAAATTCGTGGCCGCCGAGCCGCCGGGCGATGGTCAGTCCCCGCATGGCGTGCCCGTGTCCCGTGCCGTGAATACCATACAAAATGCGCGCCATGCCGCCTCCCTTTTCCTGAAAACAGAACCGCGGCCAGAATGCCCAAAATGCTGTCCGCAAGCGGAATGATGAATGCCGACCCTAGCAGCGGGGCGCAGGCTCCGTCAACACGCCCTTGCCCTTGACGCGTGAATTGGGCATACTCTCCGCAGGAGCCCTCTATGAACATTCGCAAAATTCGTGAAGACCTCGGCCGGGCCCGCGCCTGCCTCAAACGCAACGAGACGCCGCGCGCCCTTTACCTCATCGTCACCGCCTTCAAGGAAACCGGCGTCAATCCGCCCATGGATTTGCGCGGCGACTTCCGGGAAACCATAACGGCCCTGGCCAAGGACGAGGATTTCCGCCGGGAATACCCCGGCCCGCTTGCCTATCAGCCGGGCAATGAACGCGACCTCTGCAACCTGCTCGTCAAGCTCTACAAGTCCATACAGGGGCAGGAAAAGCAGGAAGACTACGAAACCACCCTGCAGCGCAAGCTGGGGCTGGATCACTGCCTCAAGGAGGGCCGCGCCCTGCTTGCTCAGGGCAAGGCCTCGGAAGCTGACGCCGTGTTCATGGACGGCCTCAAAAACTTCCGCAACGAGCATGTCGTGTTCAGCCTCATGGCCAAGGCGCATATGGAAGCCGGCGAGTATGTGCGGGCCCTCGGGTACATCAAGAAGGGCCTGAGCTACGTGAAGGATGATCCCACCCTGCTGGAGCTCGGCCAGGTCTGCCTGCGCAAGCGCGAAGAGATGAAGCGCTGATCCGCGCTCTGTCCGGATGCGGCAGGCCGCTTGTCAGCCGTCTGGAAAAAGTCTAAAGTTTTGCCTCTTTCTTCCCTTCACTTTCAACGAGGCAAAGCATGGACATCGTGCGGTACATACATGCGGCCGACCTGCATCTGGATACCCCCTTTCAGGGACTCGCCAGGGAGGCTGCCCAGAGCGGTCATCTTTCGCGGCTCATGCAGGAGGCCACCTTCACCGCCTTGGAGCGCCTTTTCCGTTTCTGTGAAGAAAAACGCCCGGATTTTCTCGTGCTGGCGGGCGACATCTACAATCAGGAAAACTACAGCGCCAAGGCGCAGCTTGCCCTGCGGGACGGTTGCCGCCGGCTCGACACGCTCGGCATCCGGGTCTTCATGGCCCACGGCAACCATGACCCGCTCTCTTCCCGGCTTACGGCCATTCACTGGCCGGAGAACGTCACCGTCTTCGGCCCGGATGTGGAAAGCCACCTTCTGGAAAAGGACGGTCAGCCCCTGGCGCTCGTTCACGGCATAAGCCATGCCGGCTCCCGGGAAAACCGCAATCTTGCCCAGCTCTTCCGCCGGGACGATGCGCGGGATGTCTTTCAGATAGGCGTCCTGCACTGCACCGTGGAAGGCGAGGCCAAAAGCGACCGCTACGCGCCCTGCTCGCTGGACGACCTGCGCCGCAGCCGTCTTGATGCCTGGGCGCTGGGGCACATCCACCAGCACCGGCAATGGGAAGAAGAAAGCTTCATTGCCTACAGCGGCAATGCGCAGGGCCTGCATATCAACGAGACGGGCCCACGCGGCTGTCTGCTGGTCACGGCCCGTCCCCGCGAGGGAGGCTGGCGCTGCGACAGCGAATTCCTGCGCCTTGGTCCGGTAGAGTGGCAAAAACTTGCCCTTCCCCTCGATGAGGTGGACAGTCTGGACAGTCTCGAAGACAAGCTTACCCGCCTTCTGGAAGAAAGCGCCCGCACGCTTGACGGCAGTTGCGAAGCGCTCATAGCCCGCGTGACCCTCACCGGACGGACGCCGCTGGACGAACATCTGCGCAAGGCCGAGGTACGCGCCGATCTTCAGGAACGCCTGCTGCATCTGGCAGCCAATTCGCCGCGCATCTGGCTCAAGGACCTGCTCGTGGAGACCCGTCCCCTGCTGGACGAGGCCGAATACCGCCGCCGCGAGGACCTGCTGGGCGAGACCATGCGCCTCATTGATGAGATGCGCCGCCACCCCGAACAATTTGCCGAGCTTGGCGAGGCAGCCCTTGCGCCCCTTTTCGCCCATGCCCGCATGCGCAAGGCCCTTGCTCCGCCGGATACGGAGGAGTGCCAACGTCTGCTTGACGAAGCCCAGCGCCTGTGCATCGACATGCTGGAGGTCCGCTGATGTACATTCACTCCTTTCATATCGACGGATTCGGCATTTTTTCGGACGTGCAGGTGGATAATCTGCCGCCGAGTCTGACAGTCTTTCTGGGCGAAAATGAAGCCGGAAAGTCCACCTGTCTGGAATTCCTGCGCACCATGCTTGTAGGCTATCCCAATGCCCGCAGCCGTGAGGCGCGCCGCATCCCGCCGCCTCTGCGCGGCGGCCAGCCCGGCGGGAGCCTGCATCTGGTCAGCGAGGAGCAGGGTACGCTTCATCTGACCCGGCGTCCCGGACAGGACGGCGGCGTGCTGACCCTCAGCAATGCCGACGGCGAGCCTCTGGAAAGCACCCTGCTCCAGCAACTGCTTTTCGGCATCAACCGGGATGTTTACCGCAACGTCTTCGGCTTCAGCCTCAACGAGCTGCAGACGTTTGAAAGCCTTTCCGGCGACGGCGTGCGCAACGCGCTGTACGGCGCGAGCTTCGGCGCGGGCCTGCGATCGCCTGTGGACGCCCTGCGGGAACTGGACAGCCGCAAGGATGCCCTCTTTCGAGCCAGCGCCAGCAAACCGCGCCTCAATGAGGAACTGACCTCTCTGGAGAAACTGCGCGGCGAAATTCAGGCCGTCAGCGAGAAGTCAGCCGGATATGACCAGCTGGCCAGCACCCTCAATGAGAAAAAGCAGACGCTTGCCGCCCTGCGGGCACGCCGTGAGGTGGTGGACGACGAGCGCCGCCGTGTGGAACGCCGTCTCAATGTCTGGCAGCAGTGGGATGAATGGCGCAAATGCGGCCTGCGGCTGGAAGCCTATCCCGCCGTCGGCACCGGATTTCCCGAGGACGGCCCGGCCCGCCTTGCCCGTGCGCAGGAAGCCCGCGAAACCTGTGAACGCCATATGGCCGCCCAGCAGGAAAAACTGGCCCGCCTGCGGGAGAGGCGTGACGCCCTGCAGGAAGACACACCCCTGCTGGAAGCGCTGCCCCGTCTGCGGGCACTGGCGGAGCGCAAGAGCGGCTACCGGCAGGCTCAGCTTGCCCAGCCTCGTCTGCAAAGCGAACAGGAACGCGCGGATGCCGATCTTGCCCGCGAACTGGAACGGCTCGGCCCCGGCTGGGACTGTGATCGTATCCGGCAGACGGATCGCGGCATCTTTGCCGACAAGGACCTGGAACGGCAGGCCCGTGAACTGAATGCCGCGGATTCCTCCCACCATGCCGCAGTGGATACGCTCGACCGTCTCAACCGCGATGTGGAACTCTGCCGACGCGATATTGCCTCCGCGACCGCCGCTCTGGAGCTTCTGCCCGACCCTGCGGCCGCTCTGGGCGAGTCCGACCGCGACCGCCTGCGGCAGACGCTTGTCCTGCTGGAGGAGGGACGTCAACGCCTGCCCGCGCGGGAAAGAGCGGTGCAGCAAGCCCGCCATGCCTTTGAACGCGCGCAGGAACGGCTCAAACTGGATACGGATGAACCGCGCAACGCGCTGGATGCCCTGTTGAACAAACGGGAGGAAGCGCTGGGACTGGCTCGCGAAGTTCAGACCAGCATCGACAAGGCCGGCGAGGCCGTCCGATCCGTCCAGCAGGCCGAAGAGCAGGCCGACATGCTGCGTTCCCGGCTGGAGCAGTTGCGCGAGGAACAGCGCAGCAGCAACGGCCCCAGCCGCGAAGCCCTCGACAACCGGAGCAGCGCCCTGCGCTCGCTGCGCGCCCTTTCCGCCTCGCTGGAAACGGAACAGGAACGCCTCAAGGAACTAAGCGAACGCCTTAACGCCGAAAAGGAGCCCACTGCCGTCAAGAACATGGCCCTGCTTGTGCTGGGGGGCATCATCATGCTGCTGGGCGTCTGCATCCTTGTGGGACACTGGCAGTTCGGCCTGGAAAGCTTTGCCCTTACCGAAACCCTGCATCTGCCCATGACGCTCTGGTCCGGCTATCTTGTGCTGGTCTGCGGCGCCATGGCCGTCGGCGGCGGTCTGCCGCGCCGCAACGGCCCCGAGGCCAAACGCCTCCGGCAGGAGCGCCTGCAACTGGAAAGCCGTCGCGAAACCTGCGCCCTGCATGTTGCCGAACTGGGCGACAAGGCGCGCAAGCTCTGCCAGGAAGCAGGAGTGGACAGCATGGACCCCGAAACGCTGGAAGCCGTGGAAGTCATGCTGGAACGCAAGCGGGAGCAATGCTTCAATCAGGAGCGCAGCCACAAGGAAGCCGAGGAACTGCAACGCGAAATCAGCCATGCCCGTATGCGTATTGCCGAACTGCAGTCCAGGGCCCATGACATGCAGGCCGAGGTGCAGCGTATCCGCCGTCGCTGGCAGGATTTCATGAGCATGCTGCGGGTAGTCAACGTGCCCGCACCGGAAAGCGCCGAAAGCTTTTTTGCCCGCGCCGAGTCGGCCCGTGCCGCCTGGGATGCCGTGGAGAATGCGCTGGCCGAACTGGAGGGACAGCGCGCCGACCTTGCCCAGTATGAAAGCACCCTGCGTTCCTTTGCTCCCGTGCAGGATTGCCTGCACGAACCGGGCGATCTGTCCGCTCTGCTGGATGCCGTCCGTCAGGTGCTGGAATCCTGTCGCGAAGCCGATGCCGCCCGTGAACAGCGTATCAAGGCGACCGCCACCCTGCAGCATCACAAGGACGAACTGGAACGCATACAGAGCCGTCAGGCCGAGGCCTCCGCTGCGCTGGCTCAGGCCCAGACCCGCCTTGAAGCGGCCCGCCGAGACTGGGGCGAATGCCTTTCCGGTCTTGGACTGGGCGAGGACCTCGACCCAGAAACCGTGCGCAAGGCCCTGCAATGTATGGACACCTGTCTTTCGCTCGATGCCTCCTGCCAGCGCCTTGCGGCGGAGCTGGCCCAGAATGAACAGGAAATGGCAAGCCTGCGTCAGCCGCTGGAGCAGCTGCTGTCAACGCTCTCTCGTCCCCTGTCTCAGGGTGAGGATGGAGAAATTGACTGGCTCGGTTCGCTGGATAATGCGCTGGAGGCTGCCGAGCGGGCAGCGGAAGTGGATGCCGAAGCCCGCCGTCTCGACAGCCTGCTGGCCGAACAGGACGCCGAGCTGCGCGCCGCCGCCGCCGCTCTGGAGGAGGCCCGTCATGGTGAAACGACCCTGCTGCGCATGGCCGAAGCGACTGACGCCGACGACTTCCTGCGACTGGCCGACGTTCTGGCCCAAAGCCGGGAAACGCAGCGCCTGCGGGACAGCCTGCAGGCAAATCTGCGTATCGCCGCCGGCAATCAGCCCTTTGAGGCCTTTCTCGCTTCCTTTGAAGAGGAGGATCACGACGCGCAGGAAAGCCGTTGTGCCGCACTGAATGCGGAACTGCGGGATATCCGGGAACGGGAGGAACACCTTTCCGACGAAGTGGGCAGCCTCACGGCCCGCGTCAACGGTCTTACCGGCACGGATACCCTGGCTCGTCTGCGGCAGCAGGAAGCCCTCTCGCTGGAAAGCATGCGCCGTCTGGCCCTGCAATGGAGCGCCTTGGCCCTGGCCCGTGAACTCCTCCTGCGCGCCAAGAACACCTTTGAACGCGAGCGCCAGCCGCAGGTCATCCGGCTGGCGTCCAGCATCTTTGCCTCCATCACCGGCGGCAACTGGCGCGGCATCAATGCCTCACTGGACGACACCAGTCTGCACATCCTGCCCCATTACGGCGAAGCCATCAGCCCCGAGGCCCTCAGCCGCGGCACACAGGAGCAGGCCTATCTGGCGCTGCGGCTGGCATACATCCAGAATCATGCGGAGCGGGCCACTCCCCTGCCGGTCATCATGGACGACGTGCTGGTCAACTTCGACCCGCAGCGGGCCGCCCGGGCGGCGCGTACCTTCATCGAGCTCTCCGAGGGACGCCACGGCCGCCCGCACCAGCTCCTCTACTTTACCTGCCATCCGCATATGGCGGACATGCTGCGGGAAGCGCAGCCGCATTGCGCCGTCTTCCGGGTGGAAAACGGCAGCATCACCCGCCAGTAGACGAAACCGGCGGACATGGAAAACAGCGCAGCCCGAACGGTTTTTGCCGTTCGGGCTGTTTCGCGTCATGGCTGCGTCCTGTGCAGCCGTGTCCTGATCAGATGAGCTTTGAAAATCCGTCGTATCCGCAGACCGGCCGCCGGAGCATCCCGGTGCTTATTCCTGCCAGACGAAGGTAAAGACCTGCTCCGTATCCGGGTGCAGGCTCAGATGCACAGGGCAGGTACGGGCTGCCCGCTCGATGGAGGCTTTTTCCTTGTCCGAGTAGGCGCGTTGCGGCATGATAAAGGTCACTTCCAGCTTGCCGATGCGGCGCGGGTCGGCATTCATGGTCTTGGTCACCTCCATTTTCATGCCGCTCACGTCCACATTGTGCGCCTGCGCATAAATACCGATGATGGTCATGGCGCACGCGCCCAGCGCAGCCCCCACCATGTCCGTGGGCGAGAATGCCTCCCCCTTGCCGTGATTATCCACCGGCGCATCGGTCATGATGGTCGCTCCGCTCCGCTCATGCCGCAGCTCTACCCGCAAGTCCCCGAGATAGGTTCCTGTTGCCGTTGCCATGCTGTATCCTCCCGAAAAAAATGTCAGACGATGCCGTCCCCGGGAACGGCCTCCCTGTTCTTTTACGGGAAAATCCTCAGCGGGGAAAGAGGACGCGGCAGCCTGGGCCTGTTAGCACTATTCATTACTTGTTTGGGGGGAAGGGGAAGCCCGCGCTCTTCTGTCGATGCCTGTAAGGCTCCTGCGTCGCCTAACTGGGGGGAAGGGTGACCCCTCCGCCTGCGCTGGAGGGGTCACCCTTCCCCCCAGCCCCCCATCCCCTCCTCAGCGCGCTTTTACCGGGAAAAGTCAGGGACACGAGGCAATCCCGCCCCAAAAGCAAGCGGAGCGTGTACAGCTTGTTTATTTTATCTGCTGAAATTATTTGTAAAATTTGTGTTAACAGGCCCTAGCCGAACACACCATCCTGCCAGAGCACGCGCAGGCCGATGGCCAGCAGTACCAGCCCGCCGATGAGCCCGGCCCAGCGTTGCAGGACGGCCATTCCGGCAAGTACGCGACCGAGATGCAGTCCGGCGGCTGAAATAAATGCACAAGTCAGACCGATGATGACGGCGGGCCGCCAGACGGGCGTGCCGGTCATGGCAAAGGTCAGCCCTACGGCCAGCGCGTCAATGCTGGTGGCCACGGCCAGCACAAGAAGCGTTCTCCAGCGCAGGGGTGATCCCGAACACTCCGCCGCCGGTTCGGGAGCCTCTCCCCCGTGCTGCTGAAAATCCTTCCAGGCACCCCGCAGCATGTTGCCGCCCACCCACGCCAGCAGGATGAAGGCAATCCAGTGATCCCAGGCCTCGATATAGCTGTGGACGGACTGTCCCAGCAGCCAGCCCAGCACGGGCATGAAAAACTGAAAAAAACCGAATGCGCCGCCGATGCGGCAGTAGTGTTCCCAGCGGATAGGGCGCAAGGCGCAGCCGGAAGCGACGGCTACGGCAAAGGCGTCAAGCGAGAGGGCAACGGCAAGAAGAAGTACAGCAAGGAGCGACATAGACTCTCCATGACTGATAAGGAACTGTGCGGCCCGGGGGAAGACGATCCGACACCGGATGCGGCAGGCAGCGGGCTTCAGCGGGTCAGCAGAAAACTTTCGTCCACAAGCCTGTAGAGCTCGTCATCCGGGAAGGAACCGTCAAGGGCAAGGGTAATCCAATGACGCTTGTTCATATGATAGGCCGGAAAGGCTCCCGCAACGCCGCTGAGCAGCATATCCGGCACGGAGGAACTCTTCAGGTTGACCACGTCCACCTCCCCTGTCCCGGGCAGGTTCAGACAGCGCAACCGCACATTCATGAGCACGCCATACCATTTGCCGTTCTCCGCATGACGCAGAACGGCATACCGGGGCTGGCGCGGCCAGAGAAATTCCGGCGACGTGGCATATTTCTCTTTTACATAGGCCAGCAGGCTTTCACGATCCGCCATTTCTTCCCTCTTTGCTTTTACCGGCCGTCACCACCTGGCAAGAGCCGCAAAGCGACGCATGGTCAAATGGCAGATGCCTACGGCCAGCGCATCGGAGGTGTCCAGTGCCCAGCCTTCTCCGCGCACGTTGAGCAGACGGCGCACCATGAAGGCGACCTGCTCCTTTTCGGCGCGTCCAGTGCCTACCAGCGCCTTTTTGACGAGAGTCGGCGCGTAGTCGCTGACCGGCACGCCGCAGGCGGCGCAGGCCGCCACAGCCACGCCCCGGGCCTGCCCCAGCTTGAGGGCGCTGGCGGCGTTCTTGGCGGTAAAGACCTGCTCGATGGCGGCCTCGGCGGGGGAATGGCGGCGGACCACGGCGGCAAGCTCCGTAAAGATACGGGCAAGCCGTACGGAAAAGGCGGCATCGCCGCCCGAGGTCGTACGGATGATGCCGCAGTCCACCAGCATCAGGACGCCCGATGCTTCCCGGATGACGCCCCAGCCGGTGCGCTGCGATCCGGGATCGATGCCGATAATGGTCAGGGGATGGCCGGGCGGTCCTCTATGTGCGGGCAAAAGCGTCTCCTCTTTGCATCAGACATGCCGTTTCCATCGCGGGAACAGAAAAAAGAAGGCCGGAAGGAGGCATATGCCCCCTCCCGGAAACGTCTGTCATGCAGGGATGCCGTTAGAACGTTTTGCCATTGAAAACGGTAAAACGCGAGGCGGCAGGCCGTATGAAAATGTCTAGAGCAATTCCACATTGAAAATGTGGATTGCTCTGGTAGTCGCGAGAGCGACTACCCGCAACCGAACACACGGAAAAACCACGCTTTTTCCGTGGTGTGAGGGCAGCGTCAGCAGGGAAATTGG
>CALVGJ010000185.1 GCA_944327045.1 uncultured Desulfovibrio sp. | reverse complement strand
CGAATGGCCTCCGGCGAGCTGCTGGCCGTGGTGAGTACCAGCGCCCTGGAGCTGGGCATCGACATCGGCGGGCTGGATGTCTGCATCCTTGTGGGCTATCCCGGCACGGTCATGGCGACGTTGCAGCGTGGCGGCCGCGTGGGCCGGGCACAGCAGGAATCCGCGGTTGTGCTGGTGGCCGGGGAGGACGCGCTGGATCAGTATTTCATGCGCCATCCCGACGATTTTTTCAGCCGTCCGCCGGAAAGGGCGGTGGTCAATCCCGATAACGAGGTAATCCTGTCCCGGCATCTGGAATGCGCGGCGGCGGAAATGCCGTTGCGGGACGGGGAGGTCTGGCTGCGGCAGGCGTCGGCGCGGGAGGCCGTGCGGCAGCTTGAGCGGGCGGGTACGCTCTTGCGCAGTGCGGAGGGAGATCAATGGCTGGCGGCCCGCAACCGGCCGCAGCGACTGGTGGACCTGCGCGGATCGGGGCAGTCCTGCGCCATCGAGGACACGGAAGGGCGCATCATCGGATCGGTGGACGGCTGGCGCGCCTGGCGGGAGACGCATCCCGGCGCGGTCTATCTGCATCAGGGCAAAAGCTATGTGGTGCGGGAGCTGGACACGGAGCGCGGCCGGGTGCTGGTGCATCCGGAAAGGGTGGGCTGGTTCACGCGGGTACGGGGCCGGAAGAGCACGGACATTCTGGAAGAGATCGAACGCCGTCCGCTGGGGCGGGGTATGGTCTGCCGGGGCCATCTGCGGATCATGGATCAGGTCACGGGCTACGAGAAGCGCAGCACCTCCGGCAACCGCCTGCTGACCATCGTGCCGCTGAACGCGCCGCCGCACGTCTTTGAGACGGAAGGGTTGTGGTACGTCTTTCCCGACAGCACCCGCCTGCGGCTGGAGGAGGCTTTCGTGCACTTCATGGGGGCCATCCATGCGCTGGAACATGCGGCCATCGGCCTGCTGCCTCTGCTGGTCATGGCGGATCGCAACGACTTCGGCGGCATCTCCATTCCTCTGCATCCGCAGACAGGGCTGCCGGGTGTGTTTATTTATGACGGGCTTCCCGGGGGCGCGGGGCTGACGCGGCAGGCCTTTCCGCAGGCCGGGGAGCTGCTGCGCCTGAGCCGCGAGGCCATAGCGTCCTGTCCCTGCGAGGACGGCTGTCCCTCCTGTGTGCATTCGCCCAAGTGCGGCTCGGGCAACCGGCCCATCAGCAAGGCCGGGGCCGTGGCACTGGTGGACGATGTGCTGGCTCCGGGCGGCGAGGCCGAAGGCGAGGCGCTGGCGCGGGAGTGGCGCTGTTCACCCGCTCCGGCACGCGGGCCGGAAAGTGGCGGCGGAGAGATGGGAACGGACGGCACGCGACCTGAGAGGACACAGACGGAAGCCGTGGTGTCTGCTCCGCCGGCGGACGTACACGGCGGCCCGCTGGTTTTCGACGCCCCGGATTTGACGGATACGGCGGCCCCGGTCGGGGGAGGCGAGGCATTTTCCGAAGCGGGTGTGCCGCCCTTTGTGGTGCTGGACGTGGAGACGCGGCGCAGTGCCGCCGAGGTGGGCGGCTGGCACCGGGCCGGGGAGATGGGCGTAAGCGTGGCCGTGCTGTACGACAGCCGGGACAGGCAATTCCATACCTACCGGCAGGAAGAGCTGGCGGCCTGTTTTGAACGTCTGCGGGACGCGCCGCTGGTGGTGGGCTTCAATTCCTTCCGTTTCGATTATGCCGTACTCCAGCCCTTTGCCGCATTTTCCCTGAAAGAGCTGCCCGGTCTTGATCTGCTGCAATGCCTTCAGGAGCGCCTGCATTACCGGGTATCGCTGGATAATGTGGCCCAGGCCACCCTTGACGAGGGCAAGAGCGCCGACGGTCTGCAGGCCCTGCGCTGGTGGAAGGAGGGCCGTGTGGAGGAAATCGCCGCCTACTGCCGCAAGGATGTGGACGTTACCCGCCGGGTCTATCTGTTCGGAAGAAAAAACGGCTATGTGCTCTTCCGCAACAAGGCCGGGCAGCGGGTGCGCGTGCCGGTGGATTTTCAGCGTTGAGCACGGGGCCGCCGTACCTCTTGCGGTTGCCTGCGGTGCCGGCGGACGCGGGGCAAAGCATCCGCCCCTGAACCGATTCGGAACGCGAAGCCGTCCGGCTGCCGTGCACAGCGTATGTGCCCGGCAGAGGACGACAGGCGGGCGTTACAGTCCGGCCTCTTCCACGAGGCGCAGACACATGTCGGCCTTGTTGAGGGTATAGAGGTGGATACCGGGTGCGCCCTCATCGAGCAGGCGGCGGATCTGACGTACGGCGAAGCGCAGGCCCGCCTCGCGCACGGCCTCCACGCCGCCGGTTTTGTCGGCCTCTTCCAGCTCCAGATAGAACTTGCCGGGGATGTTGGCCCCGCAGAGGCGCAGCACTCGGCGCAGGGAATCGAAGCTCTGAATGGGCAGGATGCCGGGGATGACCGGCGTGCTGAAGCCCTGTGCCCGCAGGCCCCGCACCAGCTCCACATATTCGCGGACATCAAAAAAGAGCTGCGTCACCACAAAGTCCGCACCGGCGGCGATTTTTTCGGCCAGGTGGTGTCTGTCCGCCGCAAAGCTGGGCGATTCCGGGTGCGGGCAGGGGTAGCCGGCCACGGCCACGCCCATGTCCGGCATCTGCCGCCGGATGAAGCGCACCAAATCCAGCGCATGGCGGAAGCGCCCCGCCTCCCAGTCCCAATGAGGCTGATCCGCGGGCGCGTCGCCGCGCAGGGCCAGCACGTCCTGCACGCCATTGGCCCGCAAATCGTTCAGAAAGCCGAGGATGCGCTCCTGTTCCGCGCCCACGCAGGTGAGATGCGCCATGACATGGAAGCCGCGCCGCACCAGTTCCGCCGTGACGGACAGGGTATTCTGCTGCTTGCCGCCGCCCGCGCCGTACGTCACCGAGGCAAAGAGCGGATTGACCGCCTTGAGGCGGGCCGCCGTTTCGTAGAAGGCAGGCAGTTGCGCCGGATCGGACGGCGGAAAGAATTCAAAGGAAATGAAGGGTTCGCGGCGTTCGCGCAACAGGCTGCCGATGGTCGTCATGGCTGTGCTCCTTTCAACGGTGAGTGACGGAATGACACATCTTGTATCAATATAACTTGATATGTCAATATAGTTTGTGCCGGTACAGCATGTGAAGCGCGTCACGTCCGCCGGGCAAAACCGTTCCCCCCTGCTGTCGGCGGGGCGGATCGGCCAGAGACGGCGGGGGTGACGGGCGACGCCGTGCCGGAACAGAATAGACAGGCTCCCTTGCTTGCAAGGCAGAAATATTTCCGCTACGCTAGCCGCTTGTGAAGGGATTTTTTTATCCGTTTTTGCTGTTCGCCGTTTCCCGTGTCGCGAAGGCCGCGCACCGCGCCGGGACGAGAGCGGAGGACGCGGGCAGCCAACGTCCGGGGCGCGTATGACCATACCCATCGCAGTTGCCGACTTTCCGGTACTTTTTCTGCCGGGATTGTTCTTTCTTCTTTTCGGAACCTGGCAGGCCGTGCGACAGCGCGAAAACCTGAAACGCCTGGTCTGCTGGGGCGCGCTCGTCGATGCGGGCGTGGTGTGCCTTGCGCTGGGCTGCGGCGGGATAACCGCGCGACTGGTGGTGTTTCTGTATGTGACGTTTCAGGCGGTAAGCCGCCTGCTGGCGCTGGCCGCGCTGGCCGATCTGTCCCACGGCGGCACGGCGGCCCTGTCGGCCCTGCGCGGGGCGGGACGGATGCGCCCGGCGGCCGGGGCACTGTTTGCCCTGGGTCTCATGGCCAGCGTGGGCGGTTCGCCCTTCTTTGTGCCCGAAGCGCGCCTGTTCCTTGCCAATGCCCTGCTCAATGCGGAGCTGCCCGGTTACACGGGCTTCGGCCTCTGCCTGCTGACATCGGCCTGTACGCTGGCCCTGCTGGCCCTGCATCTCCATACCGTCCGCATTACCCTGCTGGAAGCGCCGTATGCCCATGCCGCGCCCCTTGCGCCGCGCAAGGTCGGCCCGGTCGCCGTTCTGCTGACCCTGCTGGTCTGTGCGCTGGGGCTGGCCCGCAATGAACTGATAAGCTTTTTCGCCCGTTTCATGGAGCTGGGCGAGGTGCGCCATACCCTGCCGCATGTCTCCTTCTGGCTGCTCTACGCCGGGGCTATCCTCGGCGGCGCGGGCAGCCTGCGGCGCAGTCGTCTTGCGCCCTGGGCCGTGGTGCTGACCTCGGCGCTGGCGCTCGTCAGCGTCTTTCTCTTTCCGCTGCATTCGCCCTTCAAAGGCCTGCCGCTGGTCTTCCTGGCGCTTATCTGTCTGGTGGCCGTGCTGGTCAGCCTCTATTCCGTGGACTACATGGCCCACGACGAGCATCCGGCCCGGTACTGGTTCTTCCTGCCGCTGACCTTTGCCGCGCTGGCGGGCATCGTGAGCTCCCCCAATGCCGATGCCTTTTACGGCTACTGGGAGCTGATGACCTTCGCCTCCTATTTTCTCGTGGTGCACGAGGGACGGCGCGCGGCCTATGACGCCGGTTTCAAGTACTACCTCATGTGCGCGGGCGGCGCGCTCCTGCTCCTGCCCGGTCTGACGCTCGTCTGCGGCGGCGCCATGTCCCTGCCTGCCGCCCTGCTGGCGGATGTGCCGGACAATCTCCTGAAGATGGGCATGGTCTGCTGTCTGGCCGGATTCGCGGTCAAGGCCGGTCTGGTTCCGCTGCATTCCTGGCTGCCGGACGCCCATCCGGCGGCGCCCTCGTCCGTGTCCGCCCCGCTGTCGGGCATCATCACCAAGATGGGGATTTACGGCCTGATCCTGCTCGGGATGCTGGCCTCAGCCAGACCGCAGGCAGGGCTCTACGGCCTGAGCTGGTACGGTACGGCCCTTGTCTTCATGGGAGCCTTTACCCTTGTCTACGGTGAGATCATGGCCCTGCGCCAGCAGGACATCAAGCGCATGCTGGCCTTTTCCACCCTGGGCCAGCTGGGCGAGATCGCCCTTGTGCTGGGCGTGGGAACCCTGCCCGCCCTCTACGCGACGCTGGCCCATGTGAGCATGCACGCCGTCATGAAGGATTTGCTCTTCCTCGGAGCCGGGGCGCTCATCCTGCGGGCCGGTTCGCGCCGGCTGGCGGATTTGCGCGGCCTCGGCCGCTCCATGCCGTGGACCGTGTCCTGCATGTGCGTGGGCCTCATTACCATCATGGGCCTGCCGCCCTTCGGAGGCTTCCTCAGCAAATACCTTATGATCAAGGCCATGACGCAGGCCGGTTACGTCTGGCTGGCCGCGCTCATCCTCGCCGGTTCGCTGGTGGGGGCGGTCTACTATATCCGTATTCTCAGGACGCTGGTCTTTGAAGAGCGCCCGGCGCACCTGCCTCCGGTGACGGAAGCTCCCCTGTGCATGCGTCTGACCCTGCTCATTCTGGCCGTGCTCTGCCTTGTGCCGGGGCTGGCCCCCTGGCTGGTGGACTGGCTGGCCGGTTCGGTCATCTACGGCAAGTTCATTCCCCTGCCGCTGGGAAATGTGACCGAGGCCGGCGCCGACGACATCCTCATGGGACTTCTGCCCCTGATGATGCTCGACATTCCCGCCTTCCTCACGTCGGGGAACGTCTGGCCCCTGTATGTGGCGGTGCCGATCTTCGGCGCGCTGCTGCCCGCCCTCTTCCGGCGTGATGCCCGCAAGGCCGGACTGGCCGCGCTGGTGGTGCTCCTGTTGACCGCCGTCCTCGTGTCGGCACAGGGGCGGGCGCTGGACGCGCTGTCCTTCGGCTTTGCCCTGCTGGTGCCGTGCGTGGGCGCGCTCAACGTCATCTATGCCCTGGGCTACATGAGCCACAGTCACAGCCAGTGGCGCTTCTACTGCGCCTTCACGGCCATGTGCGGCGGGCTGGTGGGCATGGCCGCCGCGCCGACCCTCTTCAGCTTCTTCCTCTTCTGGGAAATCATGAGCGCCTGGACGCTCTATCTGGCTCTGGCCCATGAGGGGGATGCCCTCTCCCTGCGCGAGGCCTTCAAATACTTCTGCTTCAATGTCTGCGGGGCGGGCTTCATCTTTGTGGGCGTCTGCTGCCTGAGCGGCGATCTGCCCATGAGCGTCGGCCCGACAACGCTGGATATGCTGGCCCATCAGCTGGAATCTCTGGGAGGAAAGAACGGTCTGCCCTTTGCCCTGGGATTCTGCCTGCTGGGCGTGGGCTTTCTCATGAAGGCCGCGCAGCTTCCTTTCCGCATCGACTGGCAGATGCATCCGGCCGTGGCCCCCACGCCGGTATCGGGCTTCATCTCCTCGGTGCTGCTGAAAAGCTCCGTCTTCGGGCTGGTCAAGCTCTTCCTCCTGCTGGGCGGCACCGCGCTGACGGTGGAAAATCTGGTGTCCGAGGCTACTCTTGATCTGGCGAGCCTCGCCGCCATGTGGATCGGCGGCATCACCATCGTGTACGCGGCCCTGCAGGCCCTGCGGGCCAATCAGGTCAAGCTGGTCTTCATCTATTCCACGGTCAGCCAGATCGGCTACATGGTGCTGGCCGTGGCGGCGGGCGGTTCGCTGGGCTATGCGGGCGGCCTGCTGCATGTGATCAACCATGTGTTCTTCAAGGACCAGCTCTTCCTTGTCTGCGGGGCGGTCATGTTCGCCAGCCATTGTGAAACGCTGGAGGACCTCGGCGGGCTGGGCCGCAAGATGCCCTTTACCCTTGCCATGTTCGCCATTGCGGGCCTGTCGGTGGTGGGCGTGCCGCCGACCAGCGGCTTCAGCTCCAAGTGGCTGATCTACCATGCGCTCATGGAAGCGGATCAGCCCCTGCTGGCGCTGCTCTCGCTGGTGGGCAGCGTCATCACGCTGGCCTACGTGGCCAAGTTCCTCCATGCCGCCTTCCTCGGGCAGCCCGCGCCGCATCTGGAGCGCATCAGCGAGGTGCCGTACATCATGCGTGCGCCCATGTGCCTGCTGGCCATCGGCTGTCTGGTCACCGGCATCTTCCCCGGGCTGGCGCTCTGGCCCATCAACAGGGTGCTGATGGAATACGGCCTCACCCCGCTGAGCATTTCCCCGGCGGGCGTCAGCGAAGGCCCCGGAGCCTGGAACGCCACGGGCATGGCCATTATGATGGCGCTGGCGGTGGGCGGCGGCCTGCTGTTCGTGAAGCGCTTCGTGCGTCTGCGTGAAGTGGATATCCATACCTGCGGCCTGCCGCCGGATGCGGCCACCAGCCGCATGAAGCCCGCAAGCATCTACGGCGGCCTTGTCCGCCTGCTGGGACATCTCCCCGGCGGGCCCGATCCCGCGCAAGGCGAGCGCGGCAGCAAGGAGCATGAAGCATGAGCGAGACCCTGTACGCCATCCTGCACATGACCCTCTTTCCCGGCGGACTTTTTGCGCTGACGCTGGGGCTCTTCTACAAGGCCCTTGACCGTCGCGTGGAAGCGCGCCTCCAGCGCCGCGTGGGGCCGCCGCTCATCCAGCCGTGGCTGGACATCGCCAAGCTCTGCACCAAGGAGACCCTCATCCCCCGCACGGCCTGCAAGAGCGTCTTTCTGGCCGCGCCGGTGGTGGGCTTTGCGGGCATGGCCGTCTGCGCGGCCTTCATCCCCGTGCCCGGGGTCTTCGGCGGCCTGTACAACATGGGCGACCTGCTGGTGCTCTTCTACCTGCTGCCCATACCGGCCATCGCCATGATGCTGGGCGGTTCGGCTTCCAGCTCGCCTTTCGGCGCGGTAGGCTTTTCGCGCGAGATGCTGCTTATGCTGGCCTACGAAATGCCGCTGCTCATGATCCTGCTGGCCGTGGCCATGCTGATCGGCTCCCAGAGCGGCGGTACGGCGGAATTCTCCCTGCTGAAAATCATCGACTGGCAGCTGGCGGAAGGCTCCCTGGGCTTTCATCCGGCCATGATTCCGGCTCTGGTCGCCTACCTGATGTTTCTGCCCGGCACCATGGGCGTCGTGCCCTTCGATATCCCCGAAGCCGAGACGGAAATCATCGAGGGGCCCCTGCTGGAATACGGCGGGCCGCTGCTGGCCCTCTACCAGATGGGAAGCGCGCTCAAGACCTTTGTGGTGCTGGGGCTCGGGGTGGCGCTCTTCTTTCCGGGGCTCATTTCCGATTACTGGCCCGTCAATCTGCTCTGGTTCCTGGCCAAGTGCGTGGGACTCATGCTGGTGTCGCTGACGCTGGTCAAGTCGGCCACCGGCCGTTTCCGCATTGATCAGGCCTTTCGTTTTTATGTGACCGTGCCCACGGCGCTGGCTCTGTGCAGCCTGCTGCTTGTCTGGGCCCTGTAAGGAGGCGGACATGAGCCTTGATACCCTGCTCAAGAAACTGTCGGTGCGCTCGCCCTGGCTTTTCCGCATCAATGCCGGCTCCTGCAACGGTTGCGACGTGGAGCTGGCCACCACGGCCTGCATCCCCCGCTATGACGTGGAGCGCTTCGGTTGCCGCTACTGCGGCAGCCCCCGCCATGCGGACATCGTGCTCATCACCGGCCCCCTGACCACTCGGGTGCGGGATAGGGTGCTGACGGTCTGGAACGAGATTCCCGAGCCCAAGGTCACGGTGGCCGTGGGCATCTGTCCCATATCCGGCGGCGTCTTCCGGGAGGGCTATTCCATTGAGGGGCCCATTTCCCGGCATATTCCGGTGGATGTCAACGTGCCCGGTTGTCCGCCGCGCCCGCAGGCCATTCTGGAGGGCGTGGTGCTGGCCAAACAGATATGGCTCAGGAAGCTGGGGCTGGAGGCCTAGGATGACGACAGGGGAGAGCATGGTTGGCCGTCAGGCGTCGGAGAGGCCGTCCGCGCGGCGGCTGTGGGCCTGGCTGGGCGGCGTGCTGCGCCGTCTCGACGAGCGGCTGACATCCCTGAATGCCCGTATGGAAGGGGAGAGCGCCTGCCGTCGCTGCGGGGTCTGCCATCATGTCTGCGGCATGCTGGCGACATCCCGGCACGGAAGCGGCCTTCCCAAGGAGTGAATATGGCAGGCTTTCTGAAAATTCTTTTCCGCAATCTCCTTGAGGGGCCGAGCACGGACCCCTTCCCGCTGGGAGAAACCTTTTCCCCGGAACGCATCCGCGGAACGGTGCGCATTGATCCCGAGCTCTGCATGGGCTGCGGCATGTGCCGCTACTCCTGCACGGCGGGGGCCATCCATATCCGCCATCAGGAGGACGGTTCCGGCTATACCATCAGCGTCTGGCAGGATTCCTGCTGCCTGTGCGCCTCCTGCCGCCACTACTGCCCCACCGGGGCCATCACCATTGACGACAACTGGCATCATGCCCATGTGGAGGCGGAAAAATTCGGTATGCTGGAACAGCAGACCATTGCCTATGAGCCCTGCTCCCATTGCGGCTCGCTCATCAGGCCCATTCCGCTGCCGCTGGCCCGCAAGCTCTATGCGCATAATACAAGTCTTGATCCCGACGTCATCCGGCATCTCTGCCCCAAGTGCCGTCAGATCGAGGACGCCAAGCGCAATACCTGTCGGCTGCCCGCGCCCGGCGAGGGACGGGCGCAGGATGACAGCGTGGCCGTGTCGGCCGCTCCCGTAAAGAAATAAGCTGCCCGCCCGGGCAAAGGATAGTCATGCAGGAACTCATCAAGGGCCGTCCGGAGCTCATCGACGCGCTGACCGGCGACTGCGGTTCTCCCGCCGCCGTCCACCACAGCACGGACGCCTACGGCAACGCCTATCACTGGTTCAAGCTGCCCCAGCCGCGCCGCCTGCCGCAGGCCGCCGCCCGGCTGAAGGAGGCCGGTGCACGCCTGTGCATGATTTCGGCCTACAACCGCCACCAGCTCAGCGAGCAACAGCAAGAAATCTGCTATCACTTCGAGCTGGAAGGGGTGATCTACAATGTGACCGTCAATCTGGGCAGCGAATGGCAGACCGTGCCGTCCATCACGCCCCTGTTCGCCAATGCCGACTGGCACGAGCGGGAAATGATGGAGCTTTACGCCATTCGCGTGGAAGGGCATCCCAATCCGCGCCGCCTCTTCCTTGACGAGGAGCTGGACGCGGGCGTGCTCAATGAGGCCGTGCCGCTGTCGGTCATGATGAACGGGGCCTGCACCACCGACCTCTGGGAACGCATCCTCAAGGACAGGGGGAACATGGCATGAGTACGCCCACGACCTTTCAGATGCCCCTCGGCCCGGTGCATGTGGCGCTGGAGGAGCCCGTCTATTTTCATCTGACCGTGGACGGCGAGACCATCCGCAAGGTGGAGCTCACCTCCGGGCATGTGCACCGCGGCATGGAAGCCCTGGCCAGCCAGCGCAACCTCATTCAGAACACCACGCTGACAGAGCGCGTCTGCTCGCTCTGTTCCAACAGTCATTCCTTTACCTATTGCATGGCCGTGGAGAACGTGCTGGGCATTGTCATCCCGCCGCGTGCCCGCTATCTGCGCGTCATGGCCGAGGAAATCAAGCGGGTGGCCTCGCATCTTTTCAATACGGCCATTCAGGCGCATATCATCGGCTATAAATCCCTGTTCATGCACGTCATGGAAGTGCGGGAGATGATGCAGGACGTCAAGGAAACCGTCTACGGCAACCGCATGAATCTGGCGTCCAACTGCATCGGCGGCGTCAAGTGCGATGTGGAGGCCCGGCATTTCGACTATATCCTGTCCATGCTGGACAAGGTGGAGCCTGCCGTGGACGAGATACGGGATATTTACGACAACGACCCCATGCTGCTGGGGCGGACGCGCGGTCTCGGTCTGCTGCCGCTGGAGGACGCCGTGCGGCTGGGCGTGGTCGGCCCTGTGGCCCGCGGGTCGGGCATCACGCATGATGTGCGCAAGGACTCGCCCTATGCGGCCTATCCCGAGCTGGAATTTGATGTCATTTACCGGGACGGCTGTTGCGTCAACAGCCGGACGCTGGTGCGGCTGGACGAGATTTTCCAGTCCTGCCGCATCATCCGGCAGTGCTGCGAAAAATGCCCGGACGGGCCGGTGACCGCTCCCATGAACCAGATTCATCCGGCGGAAGCCTGCGCCCGCAGCGAAGCGCCGCGCGGCGAGGTCTTTTACTACATCCGTACCAACGACACGGATATGCCGGCCCGGCTCAAGTGGCGCGTGCCGTCCTACATGAATTGGGAAGCCCTCGGCGTCATGATGCGGGATTGCACGGTGGCCGATGTGGCGCTGATCACCAACAGCATCGACCCCTGCGTGTCCTGCACGGAGCGTTGAGCGGCAGAGCATGCATGAGGCGGCGCTCGTTCAGGGGCTGCTCCGTACGGCCGTCAGGGCCGTGGAGGAGCACAATGCCCGGCCCGGTGCCCGACGGGCGGCGCGCATCAGTCGCCTGAACTGTCGGCTGGGCTTGTTGTCCTGTGTGGAGCCGGAAACCCTGCGGGCCTGCTTCGAGCTCTTTGCCGAAGGCAGCCTGGCGCAGGGGGCGGAACTTGTGCTGGAAACGGCCCCGCTGGATTGCCGTTGCGACGCCTGCGGCACGGCCTTTGCCCTGACCCGGCGGCATTTCGTCTGTCCGTCCTGCGGCGGTGAGCGGCTGCATTTCAGCGGCGGACACGGGCTGACCCTCATGGGCCTTGATGTGGAAGCGGAGTAAAAGCATGATTGAGCATATTCAAGTTGTTCCCGACAAGTGCCGCGCCTGCCGCCGCTGTGAAGTGGCCTGCATTGCGGCCCATCACGGCATGAGCTTCAAGGAGGCCATGAAACACCGCGACGTGCTCGTCTCGCGCGTACAGGTGGTCAAGGCTGAAGGCTTCCGCACGACGGTGCGCTGTCATCAGTGCGAGCCCGCACCCTGCTGCGCCATCTGCCCCACCGGGGCCCTGCAGCAGGACAAGGACGGGCGCATCAACATGCGCGTGCAGCTTTGCGTGGCCTGCAAGCTCTGTATCGCCGTCTGTCCCTACGGCACCATCACGCTGGACACCATCGGCATGCCGGACATGAGCGCCGACAACGCGGAGACCATGGCCCAGCGCTCCCGACGGGAGGTGGCCGTGCGTTGCGACATGTGCAAGGCCTGGCGCGAGGAGAACGGCAAGCGCATTACCGCCTGCATGGAAGCCTGCCCCGTACGGGCCCTCTCCATGGTGCTGCCGGACGGTAGCGTGGTGGAAGCGCCCCTGCCCGAAAAGAAGCCCGCCGCCGTGGAAAAGCCCGCCAATCCGCTGGAACCCGCGGCCCCGCTGGCGCAGGACGCCGCCCAGCCCGCGGCGCAGGACAACAAATCCTGACCCCGGGATAATGCCCGAGCAAAAAACATCCCCCGGCGTGATCGCGTCGGGGGATGTTTCGTTTGGAGGACCCCCTCGCTCTGCTGTTGTCGATGCCCGTGAGGCTCCAGTGTCGCCCCGGGGTATGACGTGGCTTGTACAAAGCCTTTCAATGAATAAGGCTACTGGTCGTATGTGCCCCCCACGAAAAAAGAGTGATCATGCGAGAGGGAGAGGGAAACCGTTTTGAAAAACGGTTCTCCCGCTCCCTCTCGCGCTCTCCCTCTCCTTTCCCAAAACTTTTATCAGGGTACATGTCGGGCGGCGCGGCCCGGCAAGACGTCGCGTGGCTGTTTTGTCCCTCGTCGGGATGAAAAAGAGGCCGGACAGCGCAAACCGTCCGGCTTTTTGTACAGATTTTGGCTGCGGTGGGGTCGGGGACGGCTTGGATGCCGTGACGCCGGAGCAGGGAGGCAGTAAAGCGCGTTTGGGGATGGGTTGGGGGGAAGGGGAACACCTTTGCGCGCTAGCGAAAGGGGTTCCCCTTCCCCCCAAAACTGACAATAGCCCCTAAAACGCTTCCCGGTGCATCTGACCGCGCACGAACCAGACGCTTTCGGTGATGCCGAAGGCGCGGGCGTAGTTGGCGAGCTGCGGGAAGGCGTAGGCCACTTCTTCGACGCCGTGGGCGTCGGAAGCAAAGCTCACCGGCACATCCAGTTCGGCGGCAAGCCGCATGAAGGTGGGGCAGGGATAGATTTCGCGGCAGGGCTTGCGCAGGCCGGCCGAGGAAATTTCCATGCTCATGCCGGCGTCCCGCAGTTCGGCAAGGGCGGTGCGCACCAGCGTCTGACTGTCCGCCTTGGCCAGCCAGACATGGAATTTTTGCACGCTGAACAGTTTGATGATGTCGGGGTGGGCCGCGATGTCGAACAGGCCGGACGCGATCATGTTTCGCCAGGCGGCGAAATAGGCGCGGTAATGCTGCTCGCAGGCATCTTGCGAGATGTCCCAGTCTTCCAGCTTGTCGTCAAAGCCCCAGGTGCCGAGATAGTGGACGCTGCCGAGGCGGTAATCAAAATCGTGCGCCGCTGCGGCGGCCCGCACGAAGGCTTCTTCCGCATCCAGCCAGTCGAATTCCATGCCGAAGAGCACCTGACAACGGGACGGGTCGGCGGCGGCCTGCGCCTTGAGGATCGCCACTTCACGCACATAATCGTCCATGTGCGCCTCGAGCTGATCGCGGTACTCGTGGCTGTAGGTGTAGCCCAGCGGGCGCGGGGAGTGCTCGCTGAAGCCGTAGAGACGCAAACCGGCGGCTTCGGCGGCGGCGTACATTTCCGCCGGAGTGTTGCGACCGTGGGAATAGAGGGTATGGGTATGCAAATCCCGCAGAATCATGGCCTGTCCTTTTCACTCCGGAGGCTGCCGGGAGAGGCGATGCCGGAGGGCATGTGGGGTTGTTGACGGAGCGCCGCAGCCTGCTGCGCACGGCGAAAAAAAGGAGCGGGAGGCTCCGGACTGCGCCGAAGGCCCCCCGCTCCTCGTGAGGGCGTTTGTCTACATGCCGCCGAGACGGCGTACGATTTCCTGACCGGCTCTCCGGCCCGCGCCCATGGCCAGAATGACCGTGGCCGCGCCGGTAACGATGTCGCCGCCGGCAAAGACATTGGGCAGGGAGGTTTCTCCGGTCTCCTCGTTGACCTTGATATAGCCGCGCTCGGTCTTGTCCAGTCCTTCGGTGGCTTCCAGCAGAATGGGATTGGAGCGCGTGCCGAGGGCCACGATGGCCAGATCGGTGGGCAGGTCGTATTCCGAACCCGGCACCGGCACGGGACGGCGACGGCCGGAGGCGTCCGGCTCGCCCAGTTCCATCTTTTGCAGCGTCACGGAAACAAGGCGCATCTCGTCATCCCCGTTGAAGCGAAGAGGAGCCGAGAGCATGGCGAATTTCACGCCTTCCTCCTCGGCATGTTCCACTTCCTCATGGCGGGCGGGCATTTCCGCGCGGGTACGGCGATAGACTATGTGGACGCTTTCCGCGCCCATGCGCAGGGCGGTGCGGGCGGCGTCCATGGCCACGTTGCCCGCGCCGAAGACCGTGACGTTCTTGCCGAGGAAGGCAGGGGTGTCGTGGTTGGGGAAGTCGTAGGCGCGGCCGAGGTTCACGCGGGTCAGGTATTCGTTGGCCGAAAAGACCCCGACCAGATTTTCGCCGGGCACGCCGAGGAAGACCGGCAGACCCGCGCCCACGCCGATGAACACGGCGTCGTATTCTCTGGCCAGTTCGGTGACGCTGACGGTGCGGCCGCCCACATGGTTGAGGTGGAAGTCCACGCCGGTCTGCCGCAGGCCGTTCACTTCGGTGGCCACCACGTTCTTGGGCAGACGGAAGGCCGGAATGCCGTAGATGAGCACGCCGCCCGGCTCATGCAGGGCCTCGAACACGTCCACCTTGATGCCCGCGGCGGCGCAGACGCCCGCGCAGGTCAGCGAGGCCGGACCGGAGCCGATGCAGGCCATTTTCTTGTTGCCCAGCGGCACGGCACAGGAGTTGGTGCCTGTGACCTGCTCGCAGGCCGACGAGGCGATATGGTTGTCGGCCACAAAGCGCTCCAGGCGGCCGATGGCCACCGGCTGTCCCTTGGCCTTGAGCACGCAGTTGCCTTCGCACTGGTTTTCCTGCGGGCAGACGCGACCGCAGACGGCCGGCAGGCTGTTGGTGGTCTTGATGATGCGGTAGGCCACGTCAAAGTTGCCGCGGGCCACTTCGCCGATGAAGTCGCGGATGGGCACTTCCACCGGACAGCCCTTGACGCAGCGGGGATTCTTGCACTGCAGGCAGCGGGCGGCCTCCTGCATGGCCATTTCTTTCGTATAGCCGAGGGCCACCTCGTCGAAATTGCGGGCGCGTACGTCGGCAGGCTGACAGGGCATGTCCGTGCGCGGGGCGACGGTCTTTTTTTCCTTAGTTTCCATGCTGGCTCCTGTACTGATCAAGGGAAATCTTCTCCTGTTCGCGGAAAGCGCCGAGGCGGCGGCGCAGTTCGGCAAAGTCCACCTGATGACCGTCGAACTCGGGGCCGTCCACACAGGCGAACTTGGTCTTGCCGCCCACAGTCACGCGACAGGCGCCGCACATGCCGATGCCGTCCACCATGATGGGGTTGAGGCTGACGGTGGTGCGCACGCCGAAGGAGCGGGTAGTCTCGGCCACGGCGGCCATCATGGGCACGGGGCCCACGGCCACCACCTCAAAGACGTCCTTGTCCGTTTCCAGACGCTCGCGCAGAAGGTCGGTCACAAGGCCCTTGCGCCCGTAGCTGCCGTCATCGGTGGAGATGAGCAGCTCATGCGCAAAGCTGGAGAGTTCCTTTTCAAAGAGCAGCAGGTCCTTGGTGCGTGCGCCGATGACGCCCACCACACGATTGCCGGCCCGCCAGTGTCCCTTGGCGATATGGTGCATGGCGGCAATGCCCGTGCCGCCGCCCACACAGACGACGGTGCCCTTTTTCTCGATATGGGTGGGCTTGCCGAGCGGCCCGCAGACGTCAAGGATGCTGTCCCCGGCCTTGAGGTCTTCCAGCAGGGCCGTGCTCGTGCCCATGACCAGATAGACAATGACAATGGTTCCCTTTTCGGGGTCGGTATCGGCAATGGTGAGCGGGATACGCTCACCGTCGGGGCTCATGCGCAGCATGACGAAATGCCCGGGATGGGCGTTGCGTGCGATCTGCGGCGCATGCAGAACCAATTTGCTGGTTCTGCCCGGAATGAGGCTTTCCTTTTCCAGAATGGGTGTCGGCATGGGGCCACTCCTGCAAAAAAATGTGAATGTGCGGCAAATGATAGCCAAGGTTGCAGCCGGGCGCAACAAGCATTGTCCCCGTGAAGGCCGCTTGGCGGCGGGGGGAGCCTCGCCCTTGTCTCTTCCCCAGGTAAAAGCGCGCTGGGGAGGGGATGGGGGGCTTGGGGGGAAGGGGCCCCCCTCCCGCGCCGGCGGAGGGGTTCCCCTTCCCCCCAAATAAACAGCGAATAGTGTTAACAGGCCCTAACGCAAAAAGGCCCTGCCGGAGCAGGGCCTTGCGGGACAGAGAAAGAAGCCGGAGGCTAGCGGCCCACGATCTCCAGGGTAGCCTGGGCGATCTGCAGTTCCTCGTTGGTGGGGATGACCAGCACCTTGACCCGGCTGTCCGGGGTGGAAATGGTGCGGGCGCCGGGACGGCGGGTCGAGTTTTCGGCGGTATTGAGGCAGATGCCGAATTCTTCCAGCCCCTTGCAGACGGCTTCGCGCACGATGTCGTCATTTTCGCCGATGCCTGCGGTGAAGACGATGGAGTCCACCTTGCCTTCGAGCAGGAAGAAGTAGCTGCCGAGAATCTTCCGGATGCTGCGCACCAGCATGTTCAGGGCCAGTTCGGCACGCTTGTTGCCGTTGTCCACTTCCTTGTGCACGTCGCGCATGTCGGTGAAGCCGCACAGACCCAGCAGGCCGGACTTCTTGTTCATGAGCGTGTCCATTTCGGCCGGGGTGAGCTTTTTCTTTTCCATGACGAAGGGCACGATGGCCGGGTCGATGGAGCCGCAGCGGGTGCCCATGATGAGGCCTTCCAGCGGCGTGAGCCCCATGCTGGTGTCGAGGCACTTGCCGTCGCGCACGCAGCTCATGGAAGAGCCGTTGCCGAGGTGCATGGTGATGGAGCGCAGGTCCTTCAGCGGCTTGCCCAGATATTCGGCGGTCTTCTTGGCAATGTACTTGTGGGAGGTGCCGTGGAAGCCGTAACGGCGGATGTGCAGCTCTTCATAGAGCTCGTAGGGCAGGCCGTACATGTAGGCTTCCTGCTCCATGCCCATGCCGAATTCGGTATCGAACACGGCCACGTTGGGCACGCCGGGGAAGAGCTTTTCACAGACTTCGATGCCCATGAGGTTGGCAGGATTGTGCAGGGGGCCAAGCAGGAAGCAGTCACGAATGATCTTCTTGACGTGATCGTCCACCTTCACCGGGTCGGTGATGGATTCGCCGCCGTGCAGCACGCGGTGACCGATGGCGTGAATTTCGCTCTTGTCCTTGATGACGCCCTTTTCCGTATCGGTCAGCAGGGCGATGACCAGTTCCATGGCTTCCACATGGGTGGGGAAGGGCGCTTCCTTGACGATTTTTTCTTCCTGGTCGGTATCAGGAGCGATTTTGTGGGACAGACGGCCCATGTCCTGTCCGATGCGTTCGGCCACGCCGGAGCAGAGGACGGTTTCGGTTTCCATTTCCAGCAGCTGGTATTTGCAGGAAGAGGAACCGGCATTGATCACAAGAACTTTCATGGCAAGACTTCCTTATGGTTGATGCCGCCCGGACGCCATAGGAAAAACGTCCGGGCGGCGTTGGTGTGCGGGGATTACTTGTGCTTTTCGGCGGCAGCCTGCACGGCGGTGATGGCCACGGTGTTCACGATGTCCGGCACGGTGCAGCCGCGGGAGAGGTCGTTGACCGGCTTGTTGAGGCCCTGAAGCACCGGGCCGATGGCCACGGCTTCGGCGGCGCGCTGCACGGCCTTGTACGTATTGTTGCCCGTGTTGAGGTCCGGGAAGATGAAGACCGTGGCGCGTCCGGCCACCTTGCTGTCGGGCAGCTTGGTCTTGGCCACGGTGGGATCGATGGCCGCGTCGTACTGGATGGGGCCTTCCAGCAGGAGGTCGGGGGCCATTTCCTTGGCGATGGCCGTAGCTTCCTTGACCTTGTCCACGTCCACGCCCTTGCCGGAGGTGCCGGTGGAGTAGGACAGCATGGCCACGCGCGGCTCGATGCCGAACACCCGCGCCGTATGGGCCGAGGCAATGGCGATTTCCGCCAGCTGCTGGGCCGTGGGATTGGGATTGACCGCGCAGTCCCCGAAGGCCAGCACGCGGTCCTTGAGGCACATGAGGAAGACCGAGGACACCACCGAGAAGCCGGGCTTGGTCTTGATGAACTCAAAGGCCGGACGGATGGTGTGGGCGGTGGTGTTGACCGCGCCGGAGACCATGCCGTCGGCATCGTCCTTCTTGACCATCATGGTGGCGAAGTAGGTGGCGTCGTTCATGACGTCGCGGGCGGTTTCGGGCGTGATGCCCTTGGCCTTGCGCAGTTCATAATAGGTATTGGCGTAATCGTCGAACCGCGGCGAGGTGACGGGATTCTCGATGGTGGCGCCGGAGATGTCCAGATTGAGGTCGCGGGCCTTCTGATGAATGACGTCCGGGTTGCCCAGCAGGATGATGTCCGCCACGTCGCGGCGCAGCAGCACGTCCGTGGCCTGGAGGATGCGATCTTCCTCGCCCTCGGCCAGTACGATACGCATTTTTCTGGTCTTGGCGCGCTCGATGAGGTTGAATTCGAACATCATGGGCGTCATGCGCGAGCTGCTGGAGCTGAACTGCAGGCGCTTGCTGATTTCCTTGGTGTTCACATGGTGGGTGAACAGGCCGAGGACGGTATTGATTTTACGGGTGTCCGTGGGCTCGATGTAGCCGGACACTTCGTGCAGGGCCATGACGCTCTGATAGGTGAGCATGTCGGTCATGAGGATGGGCAACGGCGAGTTGGTCCAGCCCTCGATAAGTTCGCAGACCGGGATGGGCGGCTTCATGCCGCCGGTCAGCAGCACGCCGGCGATGTCCGGCTTGGAGGAGGACATGCGGGTGGCGATGGCGGCCAGCAGGATGTCCGTGCGGTCGCCGGGCGTGATGATGAGCTGGTCCTTCTCCACATATTTGAGAAAGTTGTCGATGTGCATGGCCGCGATGATGTAGGAGCCGACCATGGTATCGAGGCGGTTTTCCCCGTAGAGCACTTCCGCGCCGAGGCTCTTGCGCACGTCGTACATGGTGGCCTTGGCGATGGTGGCGTCGTCGGGAATGGCGTAGACCAGGGCGCGGTGCGTCTCGGTGCCGAGCGCGTCGCGGATTTCGTCCAGCTCCATCTGCGAGAGATGGGCGCGGTTGATGATGGTGGCTATGACCTCCAGCGAATTTTCGTTCATGGTGCCCATGACGTTCTGGAGGCTCTGGCGCAGGTCGTCGGCCGGATGGTCGCCGTTGACCACCAGCATGACCGGGCAGCCGAGGTTGGAGGCGATTTCCGCGTTGAGCTCGAATTCGTAGACTGCGTCCTTGCCGAGGAAGTCCGTGCCTTCCACAAAGACGAATTCATGCTCGGCCTGCAGTTTCTTGAACTGCTTGATGATGGTCTCGATGACCAGATCATGGTCGCCGCGGTTGATGACCTTGCGGGCCTCCTCGTGGGTGTAGACGAAGGTTTCCGCGTAGTCCTGCCGCAGTTTGAACTGCTCCAGCATGAGATGGATGTCCGGGTCGCGGTCGGTCATCTGGGGGGTGTTGATGATGGGCCGGAAAATGGCCACGTCGCGCATACTGAGATTGAGCATGTGCATGATGCCCAGAGCCGCGGCGGTCTTGCCGGACAGGGGGCCTGTGGCGGTGAGATACAGGGCGTTCATGGTTCCTCCGAAGGCGGCAGCGGGGCTGCCATACTCAAAGCCCGGGCTGCGCAAGGAGGGGTACGGCGCAGCCCGCCGTACCCCCGTGGTGTGCGTGAGGCGTTAGCTGTTGCTGCCGGGCAGCGGCAGTTCAGCCATTTGCTTGTACATGGCAAAGCGTTCCATGTAGGACTTGTCGAGCTGT
>CALVGJ010000184.1 GCA_944327045.1 uncultured Desulfovibrio sp. | reverse complement strand
GGCGGCCCGCAGGGCCGTGCCCGTTAGGCGACGCAGGAGCCTTACGGGCATCGACAGCAGAGCGAGGGGTTCCCCTTCCCCCCAAACAAGAAACGAATAGTGTTAACAGGCCCTGAGGCATTTTGTCTTTTTCAATGGCCAAACGCCCTATGGCGTCCGCGTCACGGGCGGGGCGACTTCTGGGAAAGCCCTTCGCCGGGCCGCAGAATCTGCGTCAGCGTAGCGACCATACCCGCCACATCGCCGACATTAGCGGGAATGATGGTCGTCGTTCCCTGCTTGGCCAGCATACCGAACTTTTCCACATAGGCCTCGGCAAGACGCAGCTGTGCTGCGGCCACGCCGCCCTGAGCGTCAAGACGCTTGGCCACAGCGTCCAGACCGTCGGCCGTGGCCTGCGCCACGGTGCGGATTTGCGCCGCTTCCCCTTCGGCCTTGTTGATCATGGCCATCTTGAGGCCTTCCGATTCGGCAATGGCGGCCGCCTTGGCGCCTTCGGCCAGATTGATCCGGGACTGCATGTCCCCCTCGGACTGTGCGATGACCGCGCGCTTTTCACGCTCGGCGCGCATCTGCTTTTCCATGGCTTCCATCACCGAGGCCGGAGGCGTAATGTCGCGAATTTCATAGCGCAAAACCTTGATCCCCCAAGCCGCGGTGGCCTCATCCAGCTCTGCCACCACTTCCTGATTGATGCGGGCGCGCTCTTCAAAAGTTTTGTCCATCTCAAGCTTGCCGATGGATGAACGCAGGGTCGTCTGCGCCAGTTGGATAGCGCCCCACTCATAATCCGAAACGCCGTAGGCCGATTTTTCGGGCGAAAGCACCTGCAAAAACAGCACGCCGTCGATGCTCACGCTGACGTTGTCCCGGGTAATGCAGGTCTGCTCGGGCACGTCGAGCACCTGCTCCTTGAGAGAACGACGGTAGGCAATGCGGTCAAAGAACGGTACCAGGATATGGAACCCGGCATACAGCACGCCGCGAAACTTGCCCAGCCGCTCGACGACGTAGGCGGACTGGGTCGGCACGATGGCCACGCAGCGACTCAGAAAAATGATGACAAGCAGCAGTATTGCCCCGGAAACGGCCCATGACATTACAGACGAGTAATCATCCACCATGCTTCCTTCTCCCCTTGTGAAGAACTGACGTTTATCCCGCCGACCGGGAGGAATCGGGCGCAATCTGCACGGCGGCCACGCGCAGCACCAGCCCGTCCTGCGGCAGGGCACCCTGAACAATGACTGTCGTCCCCGCAGGCAGTGTTTCTCCCGGCACATCAGTCATTGCCCGCCAGAAGGAACCGCCGACTTCCACCACGCCGGACTGGGTCGCTGAAACAGCTTCGCGCACGCAGCCCTGCTGCCCTGCAAGGGGATGTTCGATCCCCTCTCCGGCAGGAACCGCCCTGCCGCTGAACAGTCCGCGCCAACGGCTGCGAAGCAGGGCCAGACTCAGCAGGGACATGGCGGCAAAGCAGACCACCTGCCAGGTAATGGTATTCACCGCGAGCGCCAGAATACTCGCCGCCAGCGCGCCGATCCCGAAAAACAGAAAAACTCCCGCCGGGAAGACAGCTTCCACGGCGCCAAGCAGCAGTGCGGCTATCAGCCAATACAACGAATCCATACCCCTCCCCGCCACGGTCATTTGTTACCGCATACAGAAGAAACATCTTTTTGTCCATATGGCGGTCGTTTTCCGGCACAACTGAAAAAGGTCGCTACCGTATGTACGGTAACGACCTTTTCAAATCTGGTGCCGAAGGGGAGACTCGAACTCCCACTCCCTTGCGAGAACTAGACCCTGAACCTAGCGTGTCTACCAATTCCACCACTTCGGCGCGAAAAGGAATCTAGCTAAAACGGCTGCCTCTGGCAAGCTTTTTTTTAACAATTTTTTGGGCACCCCTTTTTGCGCTGAAAGCGACGAGGGGTACGGACAGCGGGACAGCTCGCCGGAACGACGGGAAAATGCTTGACTAGAAAACTAGTCTACTAGAGGATAAAGCCGTATGTTTGCCGCGGCTGGCGGCACACCGTCTACCTGGAGGAAAAGATGTCGATCTCGGTCTACAGGCTCAAGCCGGCGTTCGTCGCCCTGCTGCGCCCGTTCGCCCGCGGTCTGGTCGCCGCCGGCGTGACCGCCAATCAGGTAACGGCGGCCGCCTGTTTGCTGTCCATTCTGTATGCCGTCCTGCTTGCCAGCTTCCCTGCCGCGGCGCTGTTGTGGGGGGGGCTCCCGGTCTGGCTCTTCCTCCGCATGGCGTTCAACGCCCTTGACGGCATTATGGCTCGTGAACATCAGCAGAAAAGTCGTCTCGGCGCTCTGCTGAATGAAATGGGCGATGTGGTGGCCGACGCCGCGCTCTTCGCGCCGCTGGCCCTGCTGCCCGGCATCTCCACGGCAGCCGTGGTCGCTGTTGTCTGGCTCGCGCTGCTGACGGAATTTGCCGGGCTGCTGGGCGTGCTCATCGGCGCCTCCCGGCGCTATGACGGCCCCTGCGGCAAGAGCGATCGGGCCCTGCTGCTCGGGCTTGCGGGTCTGCTGCTTGCCCTCCCTCTCCCGGAGGGCTGGAATGCGGGGCATATCCTTACCGCAGGGCTTTGCCTCTGCGCGGCGCTCATGCTCCGGACGGTGTACAATCGTCTGCGTGCCGCCCTTGAGGAGACCACAGCATGACGCTCCTGCCCGTGACGCTGGCCCTTATCGGCATCCTGATCGGCGTCATCTGGGTGCTTGTCCGCTGCCTGCTGCCGACGGCCTCGCCGTCCAGAGAGGAAATTCTGACCCGCATCAGGACATGGGGCCTGATTTTCCTGTTTCTGCTGCCCGTTCTCCTTGCCCCCTCGCCCTGGCCGTATGTGCTGCTGGGGCTTATGAGCTTTCTTGCCTTCAAGGAATTCATCACCCTGACGCCGGCCCGGCGACAGGACAGATGGGCCTTTCTCTGGGCCTATATCGCCATCCCCCTGCAATATCTCTGGGCGGGCATGAGCTGGTACGGCATGTTCATCATCTTCATCCCGGTCTACCTGTTTCTCTTTCTGCCCAGCCGGATGGTGCTGGCGGGACATCCCAAGGGCTTTTTACGCGCCACCGCCACCCTGCACTGGGGCCTCATGACCACCGTCTATAGCCTCAGCCACATGGCCTACCTGTTGTCGCTGCCGGACAGGGCAGGGCCGTACGGAACCGTTTCCGGCGCGTCGCTCCTTTTCCTTCTGCTCTTTCTCACCGAGATCAACGATGTCGCCCAGTTCGTCTGGGGCAAGGCGCTGGGCAGACATGCCGTGCTGCCGCTGGTCAGTCCCCGCAAGACCCTGGAAGGTCTGCTGGGCGGCATAGGCTCCACCGCGGTCGCCGCCGCGCTGCTCGGCCCGCTGTTCAGCCCGCTGTCGCCGCTCCGCGCCCTTCTGGCGGGGGTGCTCATCGGCATATGCGGCTTTCTGGGAGATGTCGTCATGAGCGCCGTCAAGCGGGACGTGGGCGTCAAGGATTCGGGCACGCTCCTGCCCGGTCACGGCGGCATCCTTGACCGGCTCGACTCCCTGACCTTCACCGCGCCCCTCTTCTTTCACCTGATTTTCTACCTCTATTATTGAGCGACATGGACGCGGTCTGCCGTAAACTCTTTGCCGTTGTCGTCCGCATCGTGACGGTGTTCTGGCTGGGATACAGCCTGCGCGGCGCGGAGCATCTGCCCCGGCGGGGCCCGGCCATCGTCATAGCCAATCACAACAGCCATCTGGACGCCCTCATTCTGTTCAGCCTCTTTCCGATCCGTCTTGCCCCGTCCATCAGCATCGCCGCGGCGGCCGACTATTTCTTTTCCGGCAGGATACACCGCTTTCTGGCGGCTCATGTCGCCGGTCTGGTACCGATCTCGCGGCGCGGCGGCAAGGATCCGCTGGGCCCGGCAGCAGCCGTCCTGCACCGGGGAAATATCCTTATTCTCTTTCCTGAAGGCACGCGCGGCGCACCGGACGTCATGGGCGACATCAAACCGGGCCTGCGTCATCTGGCCCGCCGCTTTCCGCAGGTGCCGGTCTGCCCGGTCTATCTGCACGGGCCGGGACGCTCCCTGCCCAGGGGGAGCTGGATTCCCGTGCCGCTCTTTATCGACATCTGCGTCGGCGCCCCCTTTTTTCCCTCCACGGACAAGGAAGTTTTCCCCGCTCAGATACGCACCCTTTTTGACAGCCTTCGCGCACAAACACTGGCCGGTCTTGCCGCCGAACAGGACGACGACGCCTGACCGGAAACAGGAGCCCGCATGAAGACCTCTCCACGCCACGCCGCCTTCCGACGCTTTGCCACATTTGACGGCACGGAACTCTTTTACCGTCACTGGGCGGCACCTGCCTCACCGGAGGACGGTTCCGAACGGGCCGTCGTCATGCTGCACCGGGGCCATGAGCATTCGGGACGGATGGAACATATCGTTCAGGAGCTGGGCCTGAACCATTTCCACTTCTTTGCCTGGGATGCACGCGGGCACGGTCAATCCCCCGGCGAACGCGGCGATGCGCCGGGTATCGACGTACTGGTGCGGGATGTGGACGAGTTTGTCCGGCACATTGCCGACGTGCACGGCATCCCGCCGCACAACATGATTGTGCTGGCCCAGAGCGTAGGGGCGGTGCTGGCCGCCGCCTGGGCGCATGACTACGCTCCCCCTGTACGCGGTCTTATTCTCGGTTCTCCGGCCTTCGCCATCAAATTGTACGTCCCCTTTGCCCGGCAGGCCATTGCGCTCCGGGTCGGGCTGTGCGGCAATTTTTTCGTCAATTCCTACGTCAAGGCCGGTCTGCTGACCCATGATCGGGAACGTATCGCCTCCTTCAAGGCCGATCCGCTGATCAGTCGCGCCGTTTCCGCGCGTCTTCTCACGGGCCTGCACAAGCTGTCCGAACGGATCGTCGCGGATGCTTCGGCCATTACCGCCCCCGTACAACTCTTCATCTCCGGCAGTGATGTGGTCGTCCGGCATGAACCGCAACACCGTTTCTACAACGCGCTTCCGCATCCGCTCAGCGAGCGTCACGTCCTGCCGGGATTCTTTCACGACACGTTCGGTGAACGGGAACGCGAGCGCGCCTTTGTCCCCATGCGCGCCTTCATTGCCGCCGTCTTCGCCTCGCCGCCGGAACGCGGCGCGACGCGTCTGCCCGTCCCCGCCGCCCCCTCCCTGCTCTGGGCGGACAGGCTGGGGCCGTCGGCTCGCGTACACAAGCAGCTGGAAACGCCGCTTCCCCTGTTCTCCCTCCGGGGACTGGGATTCCGCCTTGTGCGACGCCTGCTCCCGCTGGTCGGCCCGCTCTCGCCCGGCCTGAAGCTGGGACGGGAAACCGGCTTCGATTCCGGCGCCACGCTGGATTACGTCTACCGCAACACGGTCGGCGGCCGTACGGCGCCGGGACGTCTGCTGGACTGGGTCTACCTGAACAGCCCCGGCTGGACGGGCATCCGCCACCGCAAGGAACTGGTGGAGGAACTGCTTGAGCTTGCCGCGCGCCGCCTCCGTGCGGAAGGGCTGCCGGTGCGCATCATGGATATCGCCGCCGGGCATGGCCGCTATGTACTGGACATGCTGGAAAGAATCGGCCCGGACGGCTGGGATGAGGCACTGCTGCGGGACATCGACCCGCATAATGTAGAAACGGCGAGGCGGCACGCCGCGGAACGCGGTCTTGCCGACAGGGTGCGCTGCGTCGTGGGCGACGCCTTTGCCGCCGCTGACCTCGCCGCCGTCAGCCCGCGGCCGACGCTGGTCGTGGTCTCCGGTCTGTACGAGCTCTTTCCCGACAACGGGCCGGTGCTGGCCTCCCTGCAGGGACTGGCGGCGGCCGTGGCGGACGGTGGCTATCTTGTCTGCACCAACCAGCCGTGGCATCCGCAGCAGGAGTTCATCGCCCGCGTGCTGACCAGCCATCGGGGCGGCAGGCCGTGGATCATGCGCTGCCGTTCGCAGGCTGAAATGGATTGCCTCGCGGCGGAGGCCGGTTTCGTCAAAATTGCCCAGCGCATGGAGAAGCAGGGAATATTTTCCGTCTCCCTGGCCCGGCGTACGTCCATCCGGAACGCCGACGCCGGGGACAACGACACGCCCAGGGATAACGGGGCGTCCTGACCGGGCTGCCCCTCTCAGGGAAGGCATACCGCGCCCCTGTCAGGGACGGGGGGCCTTCCCCCAACAGGCAATGAATAGTGTTAACAAGCCCTGACAGCCCCAGGCTTGCCGCGAACGTCGAATGGGGCCAGCCTCTCTCAACATCCAGAAAAAGGGAGAGGGCGATCCGGAGACGACACCTGCCGAAAGTCCGGCTTCGGCATTGCCCGGCAAAAGAAATATCGCCACAGCCTCGATGCACAAAACGGACAGCAGCCTGTCGATAAGATTCACTTTTTCCGACTCCGCCGGAAATGACACAAGCAGGCCGAGCAGACAGGCAAACCTCCGCCGCGTCCATTGGACACGGGAAATAAAAAAACAGCCGGACTCCCTGAGGATTCCGACTGTTGCTTTCCGCTGGTGCCGAAGGGGAGACTCGAACTCCCACTCCCTTGCGAGAACTAGACCCTGAACCTAGCGTGTCTACCAATTCCACCACTTCGGCGCGAAAGAGAACTTACCCGGAGAGAGGTTCCTTGGCAAGCATTTTTTTCACCTTTTTGCCGATCCGCTGAAAAAATAACATAACCTACTTGAAATACAAAACTATTTTATATTTTGCCTTTCCTGGGGGCCCGCACTAGCATGGATGGAGATTCAGTTCGCCACAGGAGGCCCCATGTCCAACGATTTTCAACGCTATTTCCGTCTCTGGGAGGCAGGCTTTCCCCAACGGCGGGACGTCCGCTGGGCGGACGGCTACCTGCACAACGCCTATTGTGCCGACTGCCGCTATTGCTGCGGCCCGCAGGATTCCGCCACCCCCTTTCCCATGCCGCTGCTGCCCGCACAATGTCATGCGCGCCTTGCGGAAGACTTTTACCTGCTTGATCCCGAGACTCCCTGTCTGGATGACCGGGGCTGCAAGTCCTGCGGTCCGCAGGGCTGCCGCCTGCCGCGTCCGCAACGCCCCATTGCCTGCGGGCTCTTCCCCATCGTCCTGACCGGCAACGCCCTGTATCTTTATCAGTGCTGTCCCGCAGCCCTGCACCTGCCGCTGCGGGAATGGGTGCTTCTGGGAGAACAGGCACGCGACTGGCTGTTGACCTTTTCGTCCGCGGACCGGCGGCGGCTGAGTCTGTCGCTTTCCCCGGAAATCCTGGCGGAAAGCTATATCTCCCTGCATCTTGACTTGCCGGACAAACCGTAAACGAAAGACGCCGCCGACATCACATCCTGTAGGGGCTGTTACTCTTCATTTATTTTATCTATTAGAGCGGATTCGCATTGAAATTGTGCCAAATTTCAATGCTGACGCTGCCCTCACACCACGGAAAAAGCGTGGTTTTTCCGTGTGTTCGGTTGCGGGTAGTCGCTCTCGCGACTACCAGAGCAATCCACATTTTCAATATGGAATTGCTCTAAAATTATTTGTAAAATCTGTGTTAACACGCCCGAACGCAGCCGGGGCGGACTCCATGCCATCCCTCCGGCCAGCTTGCCGCACGTCAGCCATACGACGCCTCTCTCCGACTTTCTTGACGCAGGGAGGCGTCTTTTTTTGAGGTTATTTCTCCCTCCAAAACAGAGACAAGCCGAGAAAAACCTGCTATATTTTTCTCAAAGGAGGATAGCCACACACGAATTCATGCTTCAACCAGCAATACACGTACAGTATCGCATGCCTCATGCTTGCGCATTATACCGACAGGACACTTTCACCCTTCAAGGATGTGACCAATGCAGTTTCTCTTTGATCGCCCAGCCTGTCAGAATCTTCGCAAATCGCTTCGGCGTGAATGGCTGGAGACAAACGGCCTCGGCGATTATGCCTCAAGTACACTGGTTTGCTGCCATACCCGCAAATATCACGGATTGTTCGTCACGGAGCTGGCACATCCGGCAGGCAGGCATGTGCTGCTTTCCACGCTGGAAGAATCCTTGCTCATGGCCGACAGGGAATTTTTCTTCTCCTGCCGCAAACATCCGGGCGTCTACTATCCGCGCGGCCATGAATACATGCAGTCGGCCGAGCTGGGCTGCCTGCCCCGCTTCCGCTATCGTTTCGGCGATGTATTCATAACGCGCGAAATCATGCTTCTTCCCGGACGGCATGTCCTGCTCATCCGGTATGAAGCCACCGCCACCAGCCCGGAAACGCCCCCCCTTACCCTGCGCCTCAAACCGCTGCTGGCCTGCCGCAATATGCACGCTGTCCGGCATGCCGAGGGCTCACCTGCCGTTGCGGGTTCTCCCACGCTTTTCGGCACAAGCGTCCAGCCGGACCCCGCCCTGCCGCCTCTTTTCCTGCAGGTGGACGGCACATCCACCTTCCGCTCCGCACCGGACTGGTATTACGCCGCCGAATATCTGGCTGAACAGGAACGCGGTTTCGACTCCCACGAAGACCTGCTCATGCCCGGCGTCTTCGATATTTCCCTTGAGCCCGGCAAAGCCGTCTATTTCACCGCCGCCACGGAAAGCCTGCAAAAGGAACATGCCCGCCATGCCCTTGACGGCCTCTGGCAGACCGAACGGACGCGCCGTCTTGCGGCTGAAGAAAAGGCACGGAGTCTGCAAGGACATCTGGCCCGGGAGGGAGAACGCTTCCTCTGTCGTACGCCGTCCCTTGCCCCGGCCAAGGCTGCTTCCCCTGTCCGCCCGGACGCCGTGGTGGCCGGGTACCACTGGTTCGGGGCCTGGGGACGGGATACCCTCATCGCCCTGCCCGGTCTGACCTTCTTTGCCGGACGGCAGGAAGCGGGAGAACACATCCTTGCCTGCATGGGCGCCGCCGTAAAGGACGGGCTCGTCCCCAATGTCTTTTCTCCGGACGGCAAGCATGCCTACAACTGTGTGGATGCCTCGCTCTGGTATGTCTGGGCCGTCCAGATGCTGCTCAGGGCACACCCGGACAGGCTGGATTTTGTCAAGCGCCACTGCTGGCCGGCCATCCGCGCCATTATCGACACCTACCGCAGCGGCAAGGCCCCGCATGTCAGCCCCGATGCCGAAGGCTTCCTGAACGTGGGTGACGCCTCCACCCAGCTCACCTGGATGGATGCCGCCGTGCACGGCCGTCCCGTCACCTCCCGGCACGGGCAGCCTGTGGAAATCAGCGCGCTCTGGTTCAACGCGCTGGCCTTTGCCGACCATCTGGCCCGACGCCTCGACATTCCCCACTGGCAGGACAGCCGGGAACAGCGTACCCGCATGCGGCTGGTCTTCCAGCATCGCCACTGGATTTGCGACCCCCTCGGCGACTATCTTGCCGACGTCTGGCGTGAAGGGGAGCAGGACCGGCGGGTTCGCCCCAACCAGCTCTTTGCCGTCTCCCTGCCCTATCCCATTCTGGAGGAAGAGCATTACGCAAGCGTCGTTTCCCGTGTGCGTCAGTGCCTGCTGACTCCCTACGGTCTGCGCACGCTGGCCCCCAGCGCCGCGGAATACCGTCCGCTGTATGAGGGCGGCCCGGAATCCCGCGACAGCGCCTATCATCAGGGCACTGTCTGGCCGTGGCTGCTGGGCGCGTATGGGGACGCCCTGTTGCGCGCCGCCTGGGACGAGGAAGGAGCCGTGCGGGATACTCTGCACACCCTCACGCCCCTTTTCAGCCGCCATCTGCGGGAAGCCGGCATCGGCAGCCTGTCGGAAATCTTCGACGGCGATCCGCCCCACCGGCCGGACGGCTGCATCGCTCAGGCCTGGAGCGTTGCCGAGTGTCAGCGCCTGCTTGTCATGCTGCAACAAACCGCTCCGGAATGTTATGCCCGCTGGGAGCGTGAACTCCCGCAAGGAGAATAGACCATGCGCGTGCTCATGTTCGGCTGGGAATTTCCCCCATTCAAAAGCGGCGGGCTCGGCACGGCCTGCAAGGGCATGGCCTCGGCGCTGGCCAGAAAGGGAACCGACGTCGTTTTTGTCCTGCCGCGTATCGGCCACAGCCAGTCACAGGAAGCGGAACGGGGGCTTACGCTGCTTTCCGCCTCCGGTACGCGCCTGCGGGGCGGCCTCGCCCGTCTCTGCCATGAAGAGGCGGGCCGCTGGGGTGAAGGTCATACGCAGGAAAACGAATGGTATACGCTGGATGCGGCATTGCGCCGGATTTGGCGCCACAAGCTGCATCTGGAATATATCGATTCCCCCTTGCATCCCTATCTGACGGAGGAAGGTTACCTGCGCGAATGCGGCGAGTGGCGGCAGGATCGGCAGACGACGGAAAAACGCACGCGCCACTCCATCCTGACGGACGCGGGCGCTCCCTGGCTGCCGGGAAGTACCGTGACGACAGACGTCCCGCTTCCGGACAGGGAAATCCTGCTGCACGGCGGCTACGGGCAGGACCTCATGCAGGAGGTGCGACGTTATGCCTGCGCCGCGGCGGCCATTGCCCGGCGCACGCCCTGCGACGTCATCCATGCCCATGACTGGATGACCTATCCGGCGGGCATGCTGGCCAAGCAGCTTACCGGCAAGCCGCTGGTCGTCCATATCCACGCGCTGGAGTCCGACCGCAGCGGCCACAACGTCAATCAGGCCATTGCCGATCTGGAGCGGGCGGGCATGGAGGCCGCGGATACGGTCATTGCCGTCAGCCACTACACCAAGGAACTCGTCATGCGTGACTACGGCATTCCGGGCGATAAAATCGTGGTGGTGCACAATGCCGTATCCCGCAACGACATCACGCGAACCTACCCCCTGCCGCCGCTGTGCGCTCACGAAAAGCGCGTGCTCTTCATGGGCCGCATCACCTTCCAGAAGGGCCCGGACTACTTTGTGGAGGCCGCCCGCCTCGTACTGGACAGGCTGCCGCATACCCGCTTCATCATGGCCGGCAGCGGCGACATGCTGCCGAACATGGTGCGCCGTGTGGGCCAGTTGCGCATGGGGAGCCGTTTTCATTTCACGGGCTTTCTCAGAAACGAGGATGTGGACCGCATGTACGCCATGAGCGACGTCTACGTCATGCCCAGCGTCTCCGAGCCCTTCGGCATCGCGCCGCTGGAAGCCATGGCCTACGACGTGCCGGTCATCGTTTCCCGGCAGTCGGGGGTGGTGGAGGTGCTGCGCAACGCCATCCGGGTGGATTTCTGGGATGTGCGCGAAATGGCCAACAAAATCTGCGCGCTGCTCACCTATCCCGTGCTGGCCGCGGAGGAGGTGCGCAACTGCCGTGAAGAGCTGAAGCATATCCGCTGGGAAAATGCCGCCAACAAAATACGAGCCGTCTACGATTGCCTTGTGGCAGGGAGAAACTGATCATGGCCGCCGTCTGCTTCTACTTTCAAGTGCATCAGCCCTACCGTCTGCGCCATTACACCTTTTTCGACATCGGCGCGGACGCCTTTTATGAAGATGAAAATGCCAACTGCGACATTCTCCTCAAGGTCGCGCGCAAATGCTATCTGCCCATGAATGCCCTGCTGCTGACCCTTATCCGGCGTCATGAAGGGCGCTTCAAGGTGAGCTTTTCCCTTTCCGGCACGGCGCTGGATCAATTTGCGGCCTATGCGCCGGAACTCATCCAGAGCTATCGGGAACTTGTCGCCACCGGCTGCGTGGAGCTGCTGTCCGAAACCTACAACCATTCCCTTGCGTTTCTCTACTCGCCGGAGGAATTCCGGGAGCAGGTGCGCCTGCATGACGATCGCATTGAGGAGCTTTTCGGCGTGCGGCCCACGGTCTTCCGCAATACGGAACTCATCTACAACAACGCGCTGGCCCGTACCGTGGAAGACATGGGCTACAGCGCCATACTGGCCGAGGGCGCGGATCATGTGCTGGGCTGGCGCAGCCCCAATTACGTTTACCGTCCGACGGGCTGCGACAGGCTCAAGCTCCTGCTCAAGAACTACCGCCTTTCCGATGACATTGCCTTCCGCTTCTCCGACCGCAACTGGCCGGAATTTCCCCTGACCGCGGAAAAGTTCGCTCACTGGGCCGGAACAGCCGCCCTTTCGGGCGACCTCATCAATCTGTTCATGGATTACGAGACCTTCGGCGAGCATCAGTGGGAAGCTTCCGGGATTTTCCAGTTCATGGAAGCCCTGCCCGATCAGCTCCTGCGGCTGCCGGGCTTCCGCTTTGTCACGCCATCGGAAGCAGTGGCGGAACACGAGCCCGTGGCGGAACTGGACGTGCACAATTTCATGTCCTGGGCAGATGCGGAACGCGATCTTACGGCATGGCTGGGCAATGACATGCAGCATGATGCCATCGAAACCGTCTACCGCATGGAGGAACGCGTCAAGGCCCTCGGGAATGACGATCTGCTCCGCACATGGCGCAGGCTCCAGACATCGGATCATTTTTATTACATGTGCACCAAATGGTTTGCGGACGGGGATGTGCACAGTTACTTCAATCCCTACGGCTCTCCCTATGACGCCTATATCAATTACATGAATGTCATGGCGGATTTTGCCCTGCGACTTGACGACGCTCCCGCCCTGGGTCACTCTGCGGAAATGCAACCCTGCACGGACTCGCACCGTCCTGCCGGCCATCTTGACTGAACACCAACCATAAGGACGAGCAGATGGAACATGATTTGCGCAAAAGCCTGCTGTTTGAAGTCAGCTGGGAAGTCTGCAACAAGGTAGGCGGTATTTATACCGTCGTCAGCAGCAAGGCGCTGGCCGCCGTTGCCGCTTTCGGCGACAATTACTTCCTGCTCGGCCCCGATCTCGGCAACAACGCCGAATTTGAACCCTCGGACGAGCCCTGCTGGAATGTGTTGCGCCCGCTCCTTGAGCAGCGCAATCTTTCCTGCCGCTTCGGCCGCTGGAATATTCCCGGCCGCCCCAAGGTCATTCTGGTAGGCTTCCGGGATCGCTACAATCAGGGGCAATTGCTTTATACCCTCTGGAACCGTTTCGGCGTGGATTCCATTTCCGGCGGCTGGGACTATGTGGAACCGGTCATGTTCAGCACGGCCTGCGGGGAGGTCATCGAGCTGGCGGCCAAGGCGCTTGCCGAGCGCGACGACACACCCGTCCTTGCCCACTTTCACGAATGGATGTGCGGCGGCGGGCTGCTCCATCTGCGGCAGCACGCCCCCTTCGTGGGTACGGTGTTCACCACCCACGCCACCATGCTGGGGCGGGCCATGTCCGGCACGGGCTTCGACATCTACAGGCAGATGAAGCAGATCAATCCCAAGCGTGAAGCCGACTCCCACAACATTACGGCCAAACATTCCATGGAGTCGGCCTCGGCCCGTGAAGCGGACTGCTTTACCACCGTCAGCCGCATCACCGCGGATGAGGCCGCCAACTTCCTTGGCCGCGTACCGGACGTCATCACCACCAACGGCATTGACCTGACGCCCATTCCCGACTTTGCGGAGGATCGCACCCTGCCGCAGCGTGCCCGCACCAGGGTGCTGGAGGCTGCCCGCCGCCTGCTGCGCCGTCCGCTGCCGGAAGATACGCGCATCTTCATGATTTCCGGCCGTTATGAGTACCACAACAAGGGCATTGATCTCTTTCTTGATGCTCTGGGGCAGGTCAACAAGGACCTTGCCAAATCGCAGACCTGCCTGCTGGCTCTTTGTGCCGTCATGGGCGGTCACAGCGGCGTCAATCCCGACGCCGTGGGCGGCGATGTCTCCAAGCAGCCGCCCTACGGACCCAACTGGTTGAGCAGCCACTATGTCTACAATCCCGCCCAGGACCCCATCATTACCTCCTGTCTGCGGCTGGGGCTGGATAACGGGCCGGAGGATCGCGTTCAGGTCATTTTTGTGCCCGCCCTGCTCAACGGCGAGGACGGCTTCCTCAACATGCCCTACAACCAAGTGCTCAGCGCCTGCGATCTGGGTGTCTTCCCCTCCTGGTATGAACCGTGGGGCTACACGCCGCAGGAAAGCGCCGCCTATGCCGTGCCCACCATCACTTCCGATCTGGCCGGTTTCGGCCTCTGGGTTCGGGACCAGAAGGGGCAGGGGCATGGCGTGGACATTGTCAACCGCAGCCAGACCACCTATGAAAACAGTGTTGCCGCCCTGCGTGACCTGCTGCTGGAAAATGCCGGTCTTTCCGCGGAAAATCTGCAGCTGCGACGTACGGCGGCCCGCCAGCTCAGTGCGCTTTGCACCTGGCAGGACTTTTTCACCCAGTATCGGGAAGCCTACGCTCAGGCACTGGACAAGGCCGCACAGCGCGCTCCCCGCGAACAGCAGGGACAGGAATCCCTGACACGCGTGCTGGAAGCCGCCATGTCCGCCACGCCGACCCTGCACAGCTTTGCCGTGGCCGCCCGACTTCCCGAACCCATTGCCCGCCTGCGGGAACTGGCCCACAACCTCTGGTGGAGCTGGCACCCCGAATGTCATCCCCTCTTTGAACAGCTGGACCCCGACCGCTGGCGGGAAAGCGGTCACAATCCCGTCCTGGTGGTTGAGCGGGCCGATCAGATACGCCTGCAGGCGCTGGCGGAGAATGCCGACTATCTCCGGCTCTACCAGCAGACTCTGGCCGCCTTTGACGCGTATATGGCCGAGCCCTGCACGGATTACGGCGACCTTTCCCCCGAGCATCCCCTTGCCTATTTCTCCACGGAGTATGGTCTGAGCGAATGCCTGCCCATCTACTCCGGCGGGCTGGGCGTCCTCTCCGGGGATCATCTCAAATCGTCCAGCGATCTCAACATTCCGCTGGTGGGCGTAGGCCTGCTCTACAAATACGGATACTTCCGGCAGCGCCTCGATGCCGAAGGACGACAAACAGCAACCTATGCGCAGAACGACTTTTCCCTGCTGCCCATAGAACCCGTTCTTGACCCCTACGGCGAGCAGCGGGAAATCATGCTCCAGCTTCCCGGACGACGCCTCTTTGCCGCCATCTGGATGGTGCGCGTGGGCCGGGTGCGCCTTTACCTGCTGGACAGCGACCTTGCCAAGAATACCGACGAGGACCGCAAGATCACCGCCCGCCTTTACGAGGCCGACCGTGACATCCGCCTGCGGCAGGAGCTTCTTCTCGGTCGGGGCGGCGTCCGCCTGCTGCGCGAACTGGGCCTGAAACCCGCCGCCTACCACATGAACGAAGGGCACTCCGCCTTTCTCATCTGCGAACGCCTGCGTCAGCTGGTCATGGAAAGCGGGCTCAGTGTGGCCGAAGCCGGCGAAGTGGTGCGCGGCAGCACGCTCTTTACTACACACACGCCTGTGGATGCGGGCAATGAGCGCTTTGCGCTGGATCGCATGGAGCCCTATTTCAAGAGCTTCACCCAGATGATCGGCATTTCCTGGCAGGACTTTGTCCACATGGGGCGTTACGCCAACAGCGAGCGCAACATCTTTGAAATGACGGTTCTGGCCCTCAACTTTGCCTATCGTTCCAACGGCGTCAGCGATCTGCACGGGCATGTCTCCCGCCAGATGTGGCGTGAGGGCTGGCCGGGAGTTCCCCCGGCGGAAATCCCCATCGGCCATGTGACCAACGGCGTACACGTTCCTTCCTATGTGGGACCGGCCATGCGTCCGCTGCTTGACGGCTGCCTCGGCCGGAACTGGGAGTTCCTGCCGCCGGAGGCGCCGCAATGGGATACCGTCCTGGAAATTCCGGATGATGCGCTGTGGTCCGCCAAGCAGAGCCAGAAAAAACGGCTGATTGACGCTATCCGCAACAGTCTGCCCGCATTCTGCAAGACGCTCGGCGTACCGCACGACATACAGCGACAGATGACGCAGCGCCTTTCGCCTGCCTCGCTTGTTATCGGTTTTGCCCGGCGCTTTGCCCCCTACAAGCGCGCCAATCTGCTCTTTGCCGACATGAGCCGCCTGCTGCGCCTGCTGGGTCAGCAGAACCGCCCGATCATCTTTGTCTTTGCCGGCAAGGCCCACCCGGCGGATACGCAGGGCAACGACATCCTGCAAGAGATTGTCCGTCACGCCATTTCCTCGGAACTGGCAGGCAAGGTCTTCTTCCTGCCGGATTACAACCTCGCCACCTCGCGTCTGCTGGTGCAGGGCTGCGACGTCTGGCTCAACACGCCGCGTCGCCCCTATGAAGCCAGCGGCACCAGCGGACAGAAAGTGCCGGTCAACGGGGGCATCAATCTCAGCGTCTCGGACGGCTGGTGGTGTGAAGGAGACCTCGGTGATAACGGCTGGACCATCGGCGCTGCCGCCAGCCCGGAAAATTCGCCGGAACAGAGCGATTACGACGATGCCGAAAGCTTGTACACCCTGCTGGAAGAAGAAGTCGTTCCCCTGTACTTTGCGCGTGATGCACAAGGGCTGCCCGCGCAATGGCTGCACACAATGCGGCGCTCCCTGCAAAGCCTTGTGGCTCGCTACAGTTCGCATCGCATGGTCGGCGATTATCTGCAGGACTACTACCTCCCGGCGGCTGCGCGCGGCAAGGAGCTGGAAAAAAACAACTTTGCCCTGGCTCGCCGTCTTGCCGGCTGGAAAGCCGACGCTGCAGGACGCTTCAACAGCGTGCGCATGGACACGATCCGCATCGAAGGCCTCGGCGGCGAGGATGCTTCCGCCGAACATATGGAAATCAGTGTCCGACTGCACCCCGGCGACATGCGCAAGGAAGAATTGCTGGTTCAGCTTGTTGTCGGCCCCGGCGACGGCGCAAACTTCGTCGGCAAGCCCGATACGGTAACGCTGCGCCCTCGCAAGGACACTGCAGACAACGTGCTGCTGTATGAAGGCACCTATACCCCCTCACATAATGGGCTGCACATGTACGGCGTCCGCGTCATGCCTGTAACGGAGGGGCTGGATTCCCCGCTGGAAACACACCTGGTACTCTGGGGCTGATTTCACAGAGGCGTGAACTCACGCCGGGCAGAATCGATATGGGTGGGGAGAGTCTCGGCTCTCCCCACCCATATCGTTCTTTTAGAGCATTTTCAGTTTGAAGCGCTTCGCGTTCCAAACCATACGACCTGTCGTTTCGCGAAAAAACGCGGTTTTTCTGCTCACTTTCGGCCGGGCGGCGCTGTGCCGCCGCCTCGCATTTTGCCTTTTTTCAACGGCAAAATGCTCTATGATGTCAAAACGCGCAAGCTCGGTCCGGCATGTAGAGCAATTCCACATTGAAAATGTGGATTGCTCTGGTAATAGCGAGAGCGACTACCTGCAACCGAACACACGGAAAAACCACACTTTTTCCGTAGTGTGAGGGCAGCGTCAGCAGGGAAATTGGACACAATTTCAATGCGAATCCGCTCTAACAGAGCAAAGACATTGCGTGTATGTCTTCACAGCAGCCGTCTGCTCACGCACTCGGCAGAGCATTTTCAAAACAAAAAATATCTCAACACTTGCCCAGCCACAGCTTCGGACACCTCATGCAGGAAGCCGGAGTTTGCCAAGTCCTGCGGGAGGGTGCATGCAATCGGCATAAAACGGCCATGTCGGCAAGAGCGCTACCGCTTTCCTGCGCGTGAGCTATTGGTATCTATCAAAAGCCGATTTTCCGACCGCTGGCTCATACGAAAAAACAGTCTTGCCGCAGGCTGAATAATAACTTCTGCCCCTACCGCAAGGCAGGCAGTGCGGCAGCCGCCAGCCAGGCCGCTCCCCACAAGCCGCTCATGGCATGCGTATACCGGCGTACGGGAATGCGCTCAAGAACTTGCAAGCGCGGCGCACAAAAAAAAGCCTCAATAAAGGCGGGATGCGACGCCAACCCCGGATGCCGTTTCACCATCCCCCCGGTCAAATACAACCCGCCGTAACACAGCGTGGACAAGGCCCACTGCGCGCATGCCCGTCCCAGAAAGCGGGCATACCAGCGCAAAGTTTCACTTTCCTGATCCAGATAGCGGGCCGCATGCTGCGGGTCCAGCTCCTCGCCGCTCAAATAGGCATGCAGACAGGCTAGTCCTCGTCCGGACACCACATCATCCCCTGTTACCCAGTCTCGTGCAAAGTGCCTGGCGGCATAGGCCGAAAAATCTGCCTCATCTCGCCCTATAAAGGGAAAGGGAGCATGCCCGAATTCCGCCGGAAACGCGCGGCGTCCTTTGCCCAGTCCGTCCATTCCCTCAGAAACAAGCTGTGCCGCCCCCAAGCCCGTACCGGCCCCAAGAACAGCTTGCACACCGCCTGGCTCCGGGTCGGGCCCGAACACCGGACGGGCCTGCCTTCCCACCTCGGTAAGAGACGCGTACGCCTCACAGACCAGATCATTTGCCAGACGGCAAATGCAGCCGCGCTCATGCCAGTCCCATTCCGTCAAATCAAGTCGCACATCCGCATTGCTTGTCACCGCATGCAGCGGATCGCGCACCGGGCCGGCCACACCAATAACGAGTGAAGCCACTTCCCGTACAGCACTGCCGAGCACTGCTTCCCACTGCGCATACAGAGAACCAATATCTGTCACCTGAGACGTTTTTCCCGTCACGGCGCGCTCAAGGTACAGATTCCCCTGTTCATCCGCAGTAAACAGGCCATAACGAATGTGCGTCCCCCCCAAATCAACGGCGCCAATTAACGGCATACTCTTCCTCCCGATCAATAACCGCAGAAAAATACTCGGCATTCACCACATAAAGCAGGTGCGGCATCACCTCGCCTCGATAGTGTTTGTCGAAATAGCCGCACACACGCATGCCCAGCCTCTCCGCCACAGCAAGCGAACGCGCATTGCCAACCTTGATGCAGGCAAAAATCTCAGGCAAAGCAAGGGATGTAAAGCCGAAACGCAGACAAGCCAGCGCCGCCTCTCTCGCGTAGCCGTACCCCCAGTACTGTCGTGCAAGCATATACCCCACCTCCGGCACATGCAAATCCTCCGGCTCGGTTTTCACAAGGATATGAGCAAGAGGCGGGGACTCAGAACTGTCCGCAGGCTGAACAGCCAGTTTGGGTCTGACACCCTGACAAAGCTGCATGGTCAGGCCGCACTGGCCTACAAGTTCTCCCGTCGAGCGAAGGACAATGGCCAGAGCTCCATAGCCGGGAGAAGCATACCGCTCCTGTTGTCGCTGAATCCATGCATTGACCTCAGGGTCAGACAACGTATGCCCCCAAGCATACATGACTTCAGCATCCTGCAAATACCGACAGATGGCGGTAAAATCACCTGCGTGCATGGGACGCAGCAGACAGCGAGGCGTTAGTATCTCAACCACGGCATTTTCCAACAATCAGAACGTGTTTCGCATGCAAATAGGGAAGCGCTTCCCCGGACAGCTTTGCTGCGTTTGCGCATCACAACCCAGCAAGAAAACTGAGGATGAAAATAGCGGTAAGCAAGGAGAAAAGGAAGTCCCTGCCCAGAAGGAGGCAAGCGGCAGCTCTCGCGTGATCGCCATGTTCACGCGGTCGTTCACCAGACCGCAGAAGAGAGGCTGAACGACGTATCGGATATGGAGAGCCTCCCCCCAACATATCTCAGCCAATGCCCGTAAGGCCCCAGCGTCTCCTTGCAGACTAGGCCCTCCGGTTCGTCATTCGCTCTCGAGCAGCGCAGGCTACCAAGCCCTGATGCCGGGGCGGCCGTCAGACAGCAAAGAAAAGAGAGTCACAATGCGCCGAGAGACGAACGACGACTAAGCCCGAGGACTGAGCCGAAGCGGCAAGTCAGCGACAGATAAAACGTGTCGTTTGCAAGAAGAAAGAGGCAGGACGAGAAAAGGAGGCAGGAGAACAAGGGCAACAGGAAGGAAAAAGCGTCGTAGGAGGCAGAGGAACGCCCTAGCGAGGAATGAGCGTCCGCGGGGCAGGGAAAGAGGTACGAAGGGAAATGAAGAAATGAAAAAGGCTCCCGCGCTTGAAGCAGCAGGAGCCTTTCGAGCAATCTTTGGCAGCGGCCTACTTTCCCACA
>CALVGJ010000183.1 GCA_944327045.1 uncultured Desulfovibrio sp. | reverse complement strand
GGCTGAGTCCGGCATTGGCCGGACAGGCGGCTTCGTCCGCAAGCAGGTGAGATATCTTTGACCCTTCCGCTGTCTTCAGGCGGAAGAAAGGGCATCGGTGCGGTTCTGTTATGAAACAACGCTTTCCCCTGAGCCGGCTTTTCATGACGTTCTGTCTGCTGTTCCTGCTGGCGCTTTTCGGCAAGGGTGCTTGTGTTGCCCATGCCGGAACAGAGCTGAGTGTGGCTGTTCTGCAGAACTATCCTCCCTTTTCCTATACGGATGAACAGGGCAACCTGATCGGCTTTGATGTCGAATTTGCCGCAGCGCTCTGCCGCCAGCTGGATGTGCAGTGCCGTACTGTTGCCCTGCCGTTGCGCGCCATCATCTCGGGCATGTCCTCGCAATCGCTGGACATGGCAGTGGCCGGGCTCGGCGTGACGGAAGAGCGCAAGCGGATAATGCTCTTTTCCAACAGCTATTACCGCTCGCATTCCCTCTATATCGGCAGGCCAGGCACGCGTCTTGATGAGGAGGGCGTTGCAGACAAGATTCTGGCCGCCCAGCACAACTCCATGCAGCTTTTCGCACTGCGCAGAATCTGGCAGGGCAAGGCTGTGGTGGTGGGATTCGAGTCACACAAGGGCCTGCTCGATGCGCTGGTCAGGGGACGCGTGGACGTGGTGCTTATTGACGGCTTTCCGGGCATGGACTTTCTTAAATCGCCCGAGGGGGCGGGCTTCGTCATGCTGGGCAATCCCGTCCTCCCGCGAGAAAATCCCAGCGGCTCCTGCATCGCCGTCAGCACGGAGCATCCTGACCTCGTGAACCGTATCAATCAGGCAATCCTCACACTGCGCGTTACCGGGGAATACGAGCGCATCATGCGCAAGTATTTTGCCTTCAGCATCTATTAAACAAGGTGGCAGGCCATGCGTATCGGCATCAGAACCTTCGGCCTGACCATCATGCTGGTCATGTTCGTGCTGTTTGTCTTTCAGATGTACATGCTCAGTACGCTGCAGCGCATTGAAAGCATGGCCAATGCCGCAGCTCACGAATATCTGCCCAATATCCTGCAGCGCCAGCAATTTTTGCTCAATATCGAGCATATGCGCCTCAATACCTCGCAGATGCGCTATGCGGCCAATACCCGTCAGCTGCAACAGGCATCCACCTCGCTGCGCATGCTGCTGGCGGATGCCGGTTTCGGCAATGCCGCTTTCAAGCCCGTTCTGGACAAGGTCTATCCGTTGCTGGACGAATTGATGGGCTTGCGGCTTGCACTTTTTGCGTTGGTGGAGGAAGTGCGGCGGCAGGAATGGCGTTTTTTGCTGGCGCTTGGCCGGCTGGCCGAACAAATCGGCTGGGATGAGGAGCGCTTTCCGCTGCTGGCGGAGCCGTTGCCGCAGGAGCCGCAATATCTGTCGCTTATAACGGGTTCCTATGCTTTTATGTCCGACTCCGTAAGCCAGCTTTTTGCCGCCTGCCGCACCCATGAAGAAGGCCATTCGGAGACGCACAAGCCCTGCAGGGAGCTTGAGCTCATCTGGGAGGCTATCGGCGACAAGCAGCAGGAAATACGCCGCTACCAGGAGCATTTCGACCTGCTTGTGAAGGATATTGATCAAGTACTGGTAGGCTTGAGCGTGGAGGCCTCTTCCGTGGAAGCCCGCGGCATTTACGAGGGCATGGAAACCATTGATGATGAAACCCGCCAGATACGCAATATCTTTACCGTTCTCAGCATTGGCAACGCCCTGTTTGTTCCTGCTGTTGCTCTTTGTCGCTCTTCAGCAGCAGATATTTCGGCCGCTTCGCCGCACCACGGAGATTCTGCGCGACATGCGCGGTGGACAGGGCATGGCGCGTCTGCCGAAAACGTGCATTTCTGAACTATCTAATATTATTGACATTCTTCCGAGTCTCAATGCCTATCTCAATGACCTGCATCAGCGCTCCGGTCAGTTGGAACAGGAGCGGGAGCGCTTTGCCGGTCTGAGCCTGACCGACGATCTCACCGGTCTCGGCAACAGGCGGGCGCTGGATCAGGCCATCCAGCAGGATCGTCAGACCAACGCGCTTGCCATCCTTATGGTGGATGTGGACAATTTCAAGCTGTACAACGACACGCTCGGTCATCTGGCCGGGGATGTGGCCTTGCAGACGGTGGCGCGCATAGTAAAGCAGAATTGTGCGCGCGCCTCGGACAAGACATTCCGTTACGGCGGCGAGGAATTTGTGGGCCTGCTGACCGCAACGGGCCGGGAGGGTGCCATGGCTGTTGCCGAAAGCCTGCGGGAGGCTGTGGAAAAGCTGCATATTCCTCATCCCGGGCTGGAGTCGGGCATATTGACCATCAGCGTGGGCGTGGCCTCGCGTGAACAGGGCGACATAACGCATGTGGAAGAATTGCTGGCCCATGCCGACATTGCCCTGTATGCGGCCAAGAATTCCGGCAGGAACCGGGTTTGCCACTATTCTGAAGAGCACGTTTCGACGGATGCGCACCCTGCATAGCACCAAGACGGAATATGTCCGCCATCCCGGCACCCCAAGGTGTTTTTACGTAAATTTGCCAATAGTTTCAAATAGATAAAATAAATAGGCTGCATACATTGCCCTTCCCTCCAAATAAACAGCAAATAGTGTTGACACGCTACACATAGGGGCTGTCATCGTCTTTGCCCTCAGGCGGGGACGATCACCTGTTGCCGGCGGAAAAGGACGTATCCGGCGCGTCGAACGACGCATATTTTATATGTATGCGGCACGTTTTTCAGTTTGCGGCGTCAGGCGTGAACCTTGGGGCTTTCCCCTGAGCACTCTGTCCGGCCTTTGACGGAGTGCCGACCTGCTTCCTGCGTCGATGGGGCGGGTATTTTCTTTTTTTCACAAGTGGAGTATACTGGCGATACGGAAGAGTGTCGGACATGGCGTCATGGTCATGTCGATCCATATACCCCTTCAGGAGGAAATCATGCCGCTTATCGGGCCTAAAGAAATGTTCGCGGCCGCCTACAAGGGCCAGTATGCCGTGGGCGCTTTCAACGTCAACAACATGGAAATTGTCCAGGGCATCATGCAGGCCGCTTCCGAGGAGAAATCCCCGGTGATCCTTCAGGTTTCCGCGGGAGCGCGCAAATATGCCGGGCAAACCTATATCATGAAGCTGGTTGAGGCTGCGCTGGCCGAAGACCCTGCCGTGCCGGTGGTGGTTCACCTTGATCATGGGCCGGATTTCGACATGTGCGCCGCCTGCATTGACGGCGGATTCACTTCCGTGATGATTGACGGTTCCCACCTGCCCTATGAGGAGAATGTGGCGCTGACCCGCAAGGTGGTGGAATATGCCCATCCCCGCGGCGTCTGGGTCGAGGCCGAGCTGGGCAAGCTTGCGGGTGTGGAGGAGCATGTGAGCTCTGCCGAACATGTCTACACCGATCCGGCGCAGGCCGTGGACTTTGTGGAGCGCACCGGCTGTGACTCGCTGGCCATCGCCATCGGCACCAGCCACGGCGCCTACAAGTTCAAGGGAGAAGCCAAACTGGATTTCGGGCGCCTTGAGGAAATCAGCCGTCGTCTGCCGGAATATCCGCTGGTGCTGCACGGCGCTTCCAGCGTACCGCAGGAATTTGTGGACCTGTGCAACCAGTTCGGCGGCAAGGTCGGCGGCGCCAAGGGCGTACCGGAAGAAATGCTGCGTCGCGCCGCGTCGCTCGGGGTCTGCAAAATCAATGTGGATACGGACATCCGTCTGGCGCTCACGGCCTCCATCCGTCGGCACTTTGTGGAACATCCCGAAGATTTCGACCCGCGCGCCTATCTGAAGCCCGCGCGTGAAGCCGTCAAGAAGATGGTCGCGCACAAGATTCGCAACGTCATGGGATCATCCGGCAAGGCTTAGGCCGCCGTTTCCAAAATTTTCAGACAGAGTACGAAAGGAGTACACAATGGCCGTTAAACTTGGTGTCAATGGTTTTGGTCGCATTGGTCGTTACCTGCTGCGTCTCATGGCGGACTCGCAGGACGTGGTCATCACCGCCATCAATGCCCGTGCGGACAACGCGGCTTTGGCGCATCTGTTCAAGTACGACTCCGTCTACGGCACCTTTGCCGGTACCGTGGGGCATGACGAAAACGGCATCATCGTCAACGGGCGTCATATTACTGTGACCCGCTGCAAAACCGGCGAATGGCAGTGGAAGGAGCTGGGCATCGATCTGGTGGTGGAAACCACCGGCACCGCCAAGAAGCGCGATGACGCCGCTCTGCACCTGGCCTGCGGCGCCAAGAAAATTGTGGTTTCCGCTCCCTGCAAGGAAGCGGATGCCACCATCGTCATGGGCGTCAACGACGACGTCTATGACGCCGCCGCGCATAACGTCATCTCCGCCGCCTCCTGCACCACCAACTGCCTGGCGCCCGCGGCCAAGGTGATCAACGATGTGTTCGGCATCAAGCACGGCCTCATGACCACCATACATTCCTATACCATGAGCCAGCGTATCCTTGACGGTTCGCACAAGGACCTGCGCCGGGCCCGCGCTGCCGCCGTGTCCATGATTCCCACTTCCACCGGCGCGGCCAAGGCCACGGCTCTTGTGATTCCCGCCCTCAAGGGCAAGCTGGACGGCATGGCCGTGCGCGTTCCCACCCCCGACATTTCGCTGGTGGACCTCACCTGCGAGCTGGAAAAGAGCACCACGGCCGAGGAAGTGAATGCCGCCCTTAAGGCCGCCTGCGAAGGCCCGCTCAAGGAAAATCTCGGCTACTGCGAAGAACCGCTGGTGTCCATCGACTTCAAGGCCGATACCCACGGCGGCGTAGTGGACTCCCTGACCACCCAGGTCATGGACGGCACCCTGCTCAAGCTGATCGTCTGGTACGACAACGAAGCCGGCTTCACCAATCAGCTGATGCGTCTGCTGCGTCTGGTGGGAGCTTCCTGCTAGTCCGGTTGGCGGCAGCGTAAAACGACACGAATGCATGCGTGCGGTTGGCCCGGCTGACCGCACGCATTTTTTGTGCAAAAAATTTTTATTTGTCCCTAATGGCTCAAACCGGAGCGTCGATAAGCTAAGTAACAGGCTATGCCCGCAAGGATGCGGGATGCGAATTAACTCCCATACAGACATTCATGGAGGAATGTTATGTATATCAATCACAACTCGATGGCCACCAACGTTGCCAACACTCTGACCGGTCACTACGGCAACCTGCAGACCTCTACCCAGCGCCTGTCCTCCGGCATGCGCATCAACAGCGCCGCTGACGACGCCGCCGGTCTGGCCATCAGCGAACTCATGCGCGCCGACGTTGCCGCCCTCAACCAGGGCG
>CALVGJ010000182.1 GCA_944327045.1 uncultured Desulfovibrio sp. | reverse complement strand
GCTCGCCTTCCTTCACCAGCATACTAGTGATAGCCTGAGCTGTTTTGGCATCGTAGGCCTGCGCACTGATGCGCAGGACACCAGCATAGTCATCATACTCGACACTCACCCGAGACAAGTAATGCCGATGAAACCATTCAATGGACGCATCCTGGAACCACATTCGCGAGGCAAAATCATATTCCGTACTGCTGTAGTGGCTGCGCAAATCTAGAGCATCATCCAGCTTTTTGAGCATATCCACCGAAAGCAAATGTTCCCGCAGCAGAAGTTGATCCGGCTTACTGATACTACCAATGCCGCTGAGCATAGAAGTAAAATCGACTGTTTGCGTGCCGATCTGTTCCGTATTCTGGATGATGACAATGGATTCCGAAACATAGCGATCCGAAGCCAGCAGCCAATAGCCTATACCTAGGAGGCTTGCCAGCAGAATGGCGCGCACAAGCCAGCGAAAAATTACTTGCACTCGCCGGGTGCTCTGCCCTTCCTGATGAGCATCGGCAGCAAAAATAAGCGGCCCACCGCTCATTGCAATCCCTCCTTGTAGGCGACAAGCGCATCATCCAGTTTGTCATACCATGTCGCCTTGCCGTTTCTCAAAAGAATACCTGACTCACAAAATGCCTTCAGTGTGGAATCGCTGTGTGCCACCATGATGATGCTGGCAGTGTTTGCCAAATTTTTGAAGGCGAGCTCAGCTTTTTTGCGAAAGGCCGCGTCACCGGCGGCAGTGACTTCGTCGGAAATGTAGACGTCAAAATCAAAGGCCAGCGACAGTGCAAACTGCAGGCGCGAACGCATTCCTGAAGAATAGGTCTGCACGGGCTTGTCAAAGGCTGCCCCCAGCTCGGCAAAGGCCTCGATGCGGGCAATACGTTCCGGCAACTCATTCTGAAAACCGTGGATTCGGCAGACAAACTTGGCATTTTGCCTTCCTGTCAGCGTCCCCTCCAGGCCGCCGTTGGCCATGGGCCACGAAACCCGGCAGCAGCGCTCCACTCGTCCCCGCGTGGGATAGTCCGCACCACCTATAATACGCAGCAAGGTGGACTTGCCAGCTCCGTTGGATCCCACCAAGCCCACACTACGGCCGGTAGGGATGATAAGATTGATGCCGCGCAGTACCCAGTCACCTACACCGTGCCGTGTCGTGTACCGTTTGTGCACATCTTCCACCACAATCATTGCGTCACCAGCCGTGTTTCAAGACCACGATAGAGTGCCATACCCAAGAAAAGACTGCCCAGAACCCAAGCATAGAGATAGGCCATGCTTACATCCAGCGTGTGGTAATTACGAAAAAAGCCAAGCCGCACCAGCTCCAGACCATGCACAAGCGGATTCCAGAGTAGCCAGCCCCGATACGCAGCAGGAACCATGGTAAGCGGCATGATGACCCCGGAAATCAGATACAGCGGCAACATGAGAATCTGGAAGATATGACCAGAGTCCGGTACCAGCCGCATGCCCACAGAGGTAATCAGGCCGTAGCCCAAGCCGAACAGCCAGAGGCCGACCAGCGCCAGCAGAGCCGTCAAAAGATCCTCTGGCAGGACGTCCAGTCCCAGCATGGCAGCTGCGCCGAGAATGAAGAGGAATATGAAGAACATGGAAAAGGCCTCGACTCCTCCCCGCACCAGTGCCACATCAAAGGGGCGCACCTGGCGAAAGGCAAAAAAAGCCCTGTTGCAGTCAAGGGCGTGCAGCGTCTGCACCGCCGTACGCCGAAAGAGAAAAAAGGACAGCATGCCGAGGATGATCCACATGCTGACGTTGATGCCGCCCATGCTGTTGCGCCGCATCGCCCCCCAGATACCGCCGATAAACCCGATATGCATGCTCGGCTCTGCGAGCAGCCAGCCCCATGCGGCACGACTGCCGAAAAATCGGTCCAGCGCCTCTCGCAGAAAAAGAGCCTGCCAGACCGTGAGCGTATTGATAAAGGGACTGTTCATTTCCGTTATTCCGCAACCTGCAATTGATAGCGCCCCAGATTGAGGGTGGGGGTCAAGACCATGCCGACCATCCGCAGGAATTTTTCCAGTTCCGCAGAGGGCATGTTGGCCACATAGATGACGTCCTTATCTTGCATGATAAAATTCTGGGTGATGAAGAAGGAAGCCGGGTCCTCGAAGTCTACCTGATAGACCACCGGGATCTTGTTGCTGCCGGCGGGCTGTACGCTTGCTCCTTCCACCAGCCCCGCATCTTCAAAGCGAAAGACAAAGACGCCGCCGGGATCGGCCCGATTGTCATTAAGACCGCTGGAACGCGCCAGTGCCTGCGCCAGCGAAATGCCGCGAGCCTCGAAAGGCAGTTCCTGATTTTTCCCGGTCGCCCCCAGAACAGAGATGGACCAAGGCTGGAACTGTGCCGTCAGCACATCCCCGGGCAGCAGAGGAATATTTTGCTTGGGATCGGCCACAACCGCATCCAGAGGCATACTGGCCACCTTTCCCTTGCGTGAGAGTTGCAACGACACCTTGGTAATGGGGTGTGCAACGCCGCCGGCGGTGGCCAGAGCGTCCAGCAGGCGTTCCCCCTTGGGGGTGAGGGTAAGATTGGTACTTTGCGAGACATCGCCGATGACGGAGACCTGCGAGGTCGGATTGCCGGAAACTCGGACCATCACCTGGGGATTATTGGCCTTTCCCTGCAGCCGATTGGTAATATCTTTTTCGATTTCCCGCACTGAACGACCGGCAACCTTGATCCGCCCGGCAAAGGGCATGTTGATAGTACCGTCATCCATGACCATTTGCGGCGGCAGGACTTCCGCATTGGTGCCTGAGGTGCCCACCTTGACATCCAGCGTCGCGCCTCCGAAAAGAATGCTCGGGGGCGTCTCCCAGACGCTGACGGTAACCGTATCACCGGCACCGACAGGATAACTCTTCGGCTTGGCTCCGCCAAATACCTCGGAAAAAGGCTTGTTTTGCCGTCCTGCGGCAAGCTTGCGAGTCAGTGCATCATCCAGCTTGCGGACAACGACGCCTTGCATATTTTTGCTCTTTTCCACCCGTTGCACCTGCAAGCGGCTTGCACCGGAGTTGGGCATTATGCCGCAACCTCCGGTAAGCAACGACAGCAGACAGACTGCAGAAATCAGGCGGCGGGAAGAAGAGGAACCGTACCGCTTCATCGGGCACTGTCCTTTTGGAGCAGCCGGGAAAGCGTTTGCACCGTGCTGCTGATCTCCTCCTCAGTGTGCATGGCAGAGAGGAAAAAGCGCAGCCGGGCGGCTTTCTCTTCGACGGCGGGGTGAATAATGGGTTGCACGTTGATACCTTTTTCAAAAAGCTGATTGGAAAGCGCAATGGCCTTGCGGGAACTGCCGAGAATGACGGGCACCACCGAAAACCCCTGCGAGGTTCCCACATCCAGGCCTTCCTTGCGGGTCAGTTCCAGAAAGAAAGCGCCACGTTCACGCAGACGCAGGACACGCTCAGGCTCCCGCAGCATGATGCGCAGCGCAGCTAATGAGGCCGCGGCCAGCGGCGGCGACATGCCGACGCTGTAGACAAAGCCCGGGGCCGCAAACTTGAGGATGTCCACGAGTTCCTGAGAGCCGGCAATATAGCCTCCGCAACTGACGAGCGTCTTGCTCAGAGTACCCATCCAGATGTCCGCTTCACCGGCGGACATGCCGAAATGTTCCGCAATTCCCCGCCCCGTTGCCCCAAGTACGCCGAGGGAATGGGCCTCGTCAACCATGAGCAGGGCATTGTGCTGCCGCTTTATCCGAACAAGGGCAGGCAGATCAGGCATATCGCCGTCCATACTGTACAGCCCCTCAACCACAATGAGCACCCGCTTGTGCTGCGAGCGGGAAGCCGCCAGCTGGGCATCAAGCGCCGCAAGATTGTTGTGCTGAAACGGACGTCGCGTAGCCCCGGAAAGACGAATGCCTTCCAGGATACTGTTGTGAATGAGACTGTCGTGCAGGATAAGATCACCCGGCCCGAACAACGTGCTGATGGTACTGACATTGGTGGCATGCCCGCTGACAAAGACCACACAGTCGTCCACGCCGTACAATTCGGCCAGCGCTTTTTCCAGTTCACGCTGTACCGGGCGTTCTCCTGCAACCGGCCGGCTGGCGCCGGCGGATGTGCCGTATCGCTCCACGGCCTCCATGGCCGCCCTGTTGACCTCAGGGTGATTGTTAAGGCCGAGATAGTTGTAGTGGGAAAAGTTGAGGTAACGTTTTCCGTCGATCTCTGTTACTGCTCCGCCGCTGTTTTCATGCACCTTGAAAAAGGGATTTCCAATGCCGAAGCGTTCTGCGGCGGCGGTCAGCAGGCGCAGTTCGGCCAGGGCCGGATGATCGGCAAAGGCAGATTTTCCGCTGTGCCGACCGGAAGCCGCCGTTACGCGGGACTGCAGTACGGCGTCGTTGGCCGCTTCCTCTCGATGCTCCTTGCGACACAAGATACGATTGATGATGTTGAGGGAGGAATTCATGCCTTGTTGCTCCCGGAGACGGTATGCTGCACGATGCTGCCGAGTTCGCTCGCGTCAAGCTCCTCAGCATGGCGCCGTGCCAATTCTGCCAGTACGGCAGTATTGTTGTCCTGTTCATCCGTGGTGCCGCCCAGGCGGGCCACAAGCCGTTCAGCAATCTGATCCACTGTGGGAGAGTCCTGCAGCATCATGGCCGGCAGACGCACCCCTGTACGCTGCTCGAGTCCCACGGCCAGCTCCACAGCCATGAGCGAATCCAGCCCCAGCGACTGCACGCCGCGATCCGTGGGAACCTGCTCCACATCCAGGCCCAGCACTTGCGCCACTTCCGCAATGATGAGATGCCGGACAATCTCCCTGGCCTCCGCAGCGGACTTGCCGATAAGCTGCTCCTGAATATTTCCGGCACGTTCCGCATCGCCCGACCGCCCGTCATCCTGTGCAACGTGGGTAAAACGGGAGCAGCTTCCGGGGAAGATGCGGGTGACATTTTTCCAGTCCACATTGGCGGCAATGTGCAAACCATTGTGCGACAGCAGGCCGTCGAGCGTCTGCATGGCCTGAGCCACGGTAAGCGGCGCTCTGCCCAGATGCTGGGAAAGACTCTTTTTCACGCTCTCGTGACGGGTCAGATACCCCGCATCCCCCACCGGCCCCCAGGCAATGCACAGCGCGGGCAGGCCCATGTGACGACGCAAGAGGGTCAGCCCCTCAAGGCCTGCATTGGCGGCAACATAGTTGCCCTGTCCGGGGTTGCCGAGCGCAACGCTGATGGAGGAATAGAGCACAAAATGCGTCAACGGGAGATTTTTCGTTGCTTCGTGCAGATTCCAGGCACCTGTCAGCTTGGGTGCCACCACTCTGGCCAGCGCTTCTCTGTCCAACCCGGAGAGGAGCCGGTCGTCAAAGACGGCTGCCGCATGCACAACACCTGCCAGAGGCGGCATGACGTCACTGACGGTCTTCACCAGCGTACGGACAGCTTCGGCATCCGCCATATCGCAGGCCATCGCCTGAACCGTTACGCCCTGCTCGCTGAATTCCTCCAGAAGCTGCGCCGCGCCGGGCGTATCCGCGCCGCGCCGACTCACCAGCACCAGATGGCGTACGCCAAGTTCAACCAGATGGCGGGCCGTGGCCAGACCAAAGCCGCCAAGTCCTCCTGTGACCAGCCAGGTACGATTTCCGTCCAGACGGGCGTCTGCTTCCGCCGATGCCGTGACGGGAGGAAGCTCTTCCAGATTGACGACGATCTTGCCCAGATGCTGGGCCTGCTGCATAGCCCTGAACGCAGAAACCACACGGGGGGAGGAATAGGTGCGATACGGCAGAGGGGCAAGCGTCTTTTGCCGCAGCAGTTCCGTCACATCATGGAAGAGCTCCGCAGCCGTTTCGGGCCGGGCGGTAAGCAACTGGTCTACGTCAATGGCAAAATAGCTGATATTTTCCTTGAACGGGCGCAGTCCGATACCGGTGTTTTCCACAAAATCCCGCTTGCCCAGTTCCAGAAAACGCCCGAACGGTCTGAGCAAGCCGATGCTGCGGCGCATGGCTTCCCCGGCAAGGGAGTTGAGCACCACGTCTACGCCCTGTCCGTCTGTGGCAGCCAGAATTTCATCGGCAAAGGTGAGGCTGCGGGAATCATGTACATGCTCCACTCCCAGAAGACGGAGAAAATCTCGCTTCTCATCGCTTCCCGCTGTGGCAAAGACCGTTGCCCCCAGATATCGGGCAATCTGGATGGCCGCAATGCCCACGCCGCCTGCCGCACCATGCACCAGCAGTCGTTCGCCCCGACCGAGCCGGGCCAGATGCTTGAGAGCATACCAGGCCGTAAAGAAGACGGTCGGCACCGTAGCCGCAGTTTCATGAGTCCAGCCGGCAGGGATGGGCATCACCGCATAGGCCGGAGTGATTACATGGCTGGCGAAGCAGGTGGGCGCAAAACCGGTTACGCGATCGCCTACACGCAGATGATGGACGCCTTCTCCCGTGCGCGTGACGACCCCGGCAAATTCAAGGCCGAGATTGGGACCGGCAAAACCGTTTTGCACGGCGTCGTCCGTAAGCAGCCCCATGGTCAGCATGACGTCGCGGAAGTTGAGGCCGACCGCCATGACGCGTGCTTCTATCTGCCCCTGACCGGGGTCTGCGTGGCTGTCCGCCTGCCAATGGAGATTGGCCAGTCTTCCCGGCACGGCAAAATCCAGTCGACACCGTTCCTCCTCCCCGGAGACAGGTTCCGCCAGGCGCGTATCCTGCTCCAGCAGGAGTGCATAACGGGCCGACGGCGTCAACAGAATTTCGTCATGACCATCCGGCGACAGCAATTCTCTTTCCAACCGGACGGCAATATCCGGGCAGGCCTCACGGGAAGGAATATCCACAAGGGTACAATGAACATCCCCGTACTCCTGCATGATGACCCGCCCCAGTCCGGCCACGGCGGACTGCGCCGGGCGGGAAACATAATCATCCGGCAACTCCGACGCCAGCGCGCCACCACAGGTCACCACCCACAATCTGGGACCGGCAGGCGCGGCGGCAAGGCAGTCTCCGGCGCACCGGCGCAGCAGTTCGAGAGTTTCCGTGACGGTGTGCGGCGAATCATCATATCCGCGCATGAATACCAGATGATTCGCGCCGGAGATATCGACAGGACTTTCCGCATCACGGAGACAACGTGCCTGCTGACCCTGTGCCGCAAGACGCTCGCACAGCTCTTCCGCCAGCTCCCGGGACGCCGCATCGGCCAGCATGATCCAGGAAGCCGCGGTTTCGGGAGAAAAAGCCGTTTGCGGCGCATCGAGCGGCGATCTTGCAAGCAGCAGAAACGCGCCTTCGTCCAGGTCACCGACCGCCGGTTCACGGAAAAGGCATGTTTCCCGCCACTGATGCGCTGCCAGAAGCTGTTGCCAGACCTGCGGCGTCAACAGAGGAGAGAGCGGCTGCCCGGAGGCCGCATCCGTATGCCACCAGTCAGGATCAAGGCCTTCCACAAGGTCGGTATTCCAGTCAGGATACTGTTCCGTCAGCAGCAGCAGCCCGCCGGGACAGAGCATATCCCGCAGGCGATCCAGCAGCGCACCGTAATCGCCCATGGCATGCAGACGCTGCCGGATGAGAATCACGTCGAAGCAGTGCGCCGTAAAATTCCAGACTGCAGGATCGTCGGATAGCAGTGTAACGGCAGGATGCAGACCATGCCGGGGAATGCCCTGCCGCTCGCTTTCCGGCAGGGCCAGTACATGAACAAAACGATCCGGTGGCAGCGCCGCCTCGAGCTGTTCCGTCAGCTGACCCGCTGTCTCCGCCACTTCAAGGATGCGCAGCCGTCTGTGTGTGGGCCAGGACTCCGCAAGCTGCATGACAATGGCGTCCGCTGCCGTATCCATGCTCCGGCTGAGCGGATGCAGACGACGGCTTTCTCTGGTCACGACGGCATTGCGCACCTCCTGCAGCAGAGTCCGGCCGTCCACCGTTCCCCGCAGGACATCGGGCAACGCACGACAGACGCGACCGAGCGGCAGCAGCGCGGGAAGGCATTGCGGATCACGCGCAAAGGCTTCCCGCCACAGCTCCTCTATCGCAGGCAGAGCCTCCTCTGCGGTAGTGAGGCTGCTCCCGTTTTCCTGAATCTGGTCGGCAAGACCCTCGCGACACAGCAAATCATGCAGCCAGCGCACGCAGGCGTGCCCCTTCGCGTGAAAAGCGTCCGGCACGGCACGGAAGGCTTCCACTCCGGCGGAAAGCACCATGGCTTCCATAAGCGGCAAAATTTCCCTGAACCAGACTTCCCGCTGCGGGGTCTCCGCCGCAACGGCATCCCCAGCAACAGCGGCCAGCTTTTCCAGCGGCGGAATGGCAGCCGGGGCCGTATCGGACAGCGGAGCAAGCCAGGGGCGTATCTGCCAGGCATTGACAGTGCCCCGCTCACTCGCTGCTGAAGGCACGGAGCGAAAACGGCAGTTGACCGCACGCGCCACCAGATTGCCGGACGCATCCAGCAAGACAAAATCCGCAGCCAGAGACCGCCGGCCGCAGCGTTGCACACTCCCCCTGATCCGGCTGACCGGAGCAGACGAGCAAACGACAATCCGTCCTGTGCCGATGGGCAGACAGGCAGCGGTTCCCTTGTTGCCGTGCCCGGCGTACAAGGCCGCCAGTGAATGGAAACAGGCATCTAGTGCGGCCGGAGGCAGGACATACCCCTGCCCGCTCCCATCCACGGGCTGCAAATCGGCTTCCAGACTATCGCTTGTCATGCGCAGCTGACGGACCACACGAAAAGTCTTCCCGTAGTCCAGCCCCAGCGCCTGGGTAAGGGCATAGAGGTCCGCACCGGACATTTCCCGGACCTCCGCCTCCCGTAGCGGGATATCGCCGAAAAGATCATGCGTCACGGCGATGGCACGTGCAGTCGCATGCTCCACCCAGTCGCCGTCCCCCAGACGCGGGCGCCCCATAATGCGGATAGTGCCGTCCGCGACATTCAGGCTGCAGCGCAGGCACTGGGCATGATCATTTTCAAAAACAAGCGGTGCGGCAATATCCAGCGATTCAATGGCTGCCGTATCCGATCCCAGCCAGAGTCTGGCGGCGGCAAGGGCCATTTCCGCGTAGGCGGCACCGGGAAAGACAATGGCATCCCCTACCCGATGGTCGGACAACCAGATATCCTTGACCGGGTCAAGAATATTCTCCCAGACAGGCCCCACACCCTGAAGAGGCCAGCCCAGCAGACAGTGAATCCTCCGCTTCGGCGGCAGGCATTCGCTTGTACGGGGGTAGCGGTACGGCTGCTTCTGCCAGACGTAATGCGGCAGCGGCACGCGCTGTCCCTTGTGCGGAAAAAGACAGTGCATGTCCGTTTGGTCCGAAAGAAGGTGCAGTCTGGCTGCCAGACGCACGATACGCGCAAGACCGTCATCCCCGCGGGAAAGAGTGGGCAGGATGCGGCTTCTTGCACCGAATGCCGACAGATTTTCGCGAATATACCTCTGCAGGATGGCATGCGGTCCAATTTCCACGAAAATACGGAAGCCGCAGGCAGCCAGTTTTTGTATGGCGCCGCTGAAGTTCACCGGGCGACGGACATTGTGCCACCAGTATTCCCCGTCAAGGGCTTCTGCGTCTGTCACTTCGCCAGTCACTGAGGAAACAAAGACGACATCCGATGTCCGGCAGGGGCGAAGCTCCTTCAGTCTATCCGCCAGCGCTTCGCGAACGCCCTCCATCTTTCTGCTGTGGAAAGCATAATCAAGCTCAAGAAGGCGGAAAAAGGCATTCTGTTGCTGCGCTTCATCCCTGAAGGTCAGCAGGGCCTCAAGGCTGCCGGAAAGCGTGATGTTACCCGGGGAATTGATGCCCGCTATTTCCAGCGTTTCTTCAAGTCCCAGACGGCGAATCAGATCCATTGCGACATCGGCGGAAAGACCGGCAGCGGCCATGCGGCCCAGTCCCCGCGTCTGTCCCTGCGTATGACTGCGGGCATAAATGACCTGTATGGCCTGATCCAGCGTCAGCGCACCGGCAGCCCATGCCGCAGCGATTTCGCCGACACTGTGCCCGGCAACAGCCTGCGGACGTACTCCCTGCTCCTCCAGAAGGCGTGTGACACCCAGCTGGACGGCAAAAAGCAGTGGCTGGCTGACAGTAGTATCGTCCAGACAGCCGTCATCACCGTGCAACAGAACATCGACAAGAGAAAAGTTCGCCAACGGACGCAAGCGCTGATCGAGATCATCCACGACGTGGCGGAAAGTCGGCGATTCGGCGTAAAGTGCGCGCCCCATACCGACCCACTGTGCGCCATTGCCCGTGTAGATGAAGGCAATGCCGCTCTTTTCGGGCAGAACGCTTTCCGTCACGATGGATGCAGGCTGCTGACCTTCTGCAAAGGCCTGCAAGGCTGGAGCAATATCAGCCACAGTTTCGGCGGCGAGGAAAAGACGTTTTTCCAGCCGTTCCCGATGGAAGGCCGCCGTATAGGCCATGTCGTAATAGGCGGCATCCGAAGTTGCCATATGTTGCGCATAGGCGGCTGCAAGTTCGCGCAGCGCAGCATCCGAACGGGCGCTCAGCAACAGAGGCGGCACATCCTGAGCAGAGAAGGAAACCTGCGGTGCGGTCTCGGGAACAGATTGCAAGATGATGTGGGCATTGACGCCGCCAAAGCCGAAAGAATTGACCCCGGCCGCGCGAGGCACGTCACTGCGCAGGCGCAGGCCCGCTACAGGACACTGGACGTTGCATCCGTCGAAATCAATTCGCGGATTGGGCGTAAAGGCAAAGGGCACAGGAGGCAGGGCCCCCTTCTTCAGCGAAAGAATGGCCTTGACGAGACCAGCCATGCCGGAAGCCGGCTCCAGATGGCCGAAATTGGCCTTGACGGAGCTTATGGGGATGGGGGTCGTGCGCCTGCTGCCATATACCTCGCCAATGGAGGCCACTTCCACGGGATCGCCGACGGGCGTTCCGGTACCGTGTGCCTCGATAAAATCCAGGTCATCCGCTTCCAGTCCGCTGCGTTCAAGCACCTCGCGCATGAGTTCGCTTTGCGCTTCACGACTGGGGATGGTCAGGCCTGACTTTCGCGTGCCGTCAGCATTGACTCCGCTGGACAGAATGAGCGCATGAACCCTGTCTCCGTCCTCCAGCGCCGCGCGGAGGGGTTTGAGCAGCAGCACCGCTCCACCTTCGGCACGAACATAACCGTCCGCTTCCGCATCGAAGGGACGGCAGTGTCCCCGTGCCGAAAGCATGGAGGCATGGCTGAAGCCGATAAAGGAGTACGGGTGCATGAGCAGACTGATGCCGCCCACCAGCGCCACGGGAATCTCTCCACTGCGCAAGGCGCGGCAGGCCTGGTGCAAAGCCACCAGCGAAGAGGAGCACGCCGTATCCACCGCCATGGAGGGACCATGCAGATCGAAAAAATAGGACAGCCTGTTGGCGGCAATGCTGAGCGTATTGCCGGTCATGGTATGGGCAGTCATGCTCGCCAGGTCTTCCAGCGCATTCTGGCCGTAATCCATAACGGAAATACCCACATAGACGCCACAGCGGCTGCCCGCCAGCGCCCCCGGCGTCACTCCGCCGTCTTCCAGGGCTTCCCATGTCATTTCCAGCAGCAGCCGCTGCTGCGGGTCAAGCCATGCGGCTTCACGCGGCGATATGCCGAAAAAGGCGGCATCAAACTGCTCTACACCAGTGAGGGTGCCGGCAGCAAAGGTAACGCTGCGTCCGGGTTCGGAACGCCTCTCATGTTGCAATTCACGCACTGGCCAGCGATCATCGGGAATGACGGATATCCCCTGCCGCCCCTCGGCCAGCATCTGCCACATGCTCGCTTCGTCGTGTACGTTGCCGGGAAAACGAAATGCCATGCCGATAACGGCAACCGTGTCAGGAGATAGTGATTTTGCACAAAACCTATCTGAATAGTGGTGATTCGGCATATTCTTTCCGCCTTGCTCCTTCCCCGAGATCGACAGATGAGCGTAATTAATTTTGTTGAGTTCTAGTCTCTCCCCCTTTACCCTGTCAAGGATTTTTCCATATTTCCAGTATATGGAGTAACCCTTCTGTTTTTTTTCAGCCTCTACTCTATGACCATGTAATATTTGTATATATGACTGTAATATGGAAAAAATTACAGCATTTTAACTGGCTGTACATCGTCAATATTTGAAGCTACGTCTTTTTTACCGTTCATTTTATAACTTTTTATCAACAATTGTATTTATTATTTTCATATTATTATGTTATAAATTTTTAAAAAAATAAAAGTAACAATTATAAAATTATGAAACAGCGTATATGTCGCATTATTATACAAATTATATATTATATGTATCTTGTATAGCATATTTTTTATATTATAATAAAAAAATATATCGTATTTATATGTAGTTATACTTTTATAAAATGAAATAAATGAATAATTTTATAATTATTCTATTCAATATTTTGTTTTTTATATCAACATACGAAATATTTGTAAACGTACAATAGAAATTTATACAATATTTTCTCTAAGATACTATGAAATAAATTTTAATTAAATTTTACGTATGAAATTATACAGTTATTGTTCATCTTACAACAAATATAACCATTTTCCAGTGTGGAAATATTGCCTATCCGATAGCAGATCGCGCTCGACGCACTCGACGGAAATGTCGTAGCTTTTTT
>CALVGJ010000181.1 GCA_944327045.1 uncultured Desulfovibrio sp. | reverse complement strand
ATGCCCTTGGGCAGCTCGATGGGCGCGCCGCAGCGCGGGCAGCAGTCCGCCGCCGTGATGGCGCGCAGGTCGGCATAGACCGTTACCGCAGCATCACGCGCAAGATCCACATGCAGCAGGTGCGCGTCCGCGGCATTGGCACCCGTCACATAGTCCGTCGCGCCCTGCAGCTCGGCATCCGCATAAACAGGCACATCCAGTCCCACCGGCCCGGCAAAGCCCACCGGCGCATGGGTCAGGGCTTCCACCACCTCTCCGCTGGCCAGCTGCACATCCTGCGCCTTGAGCAAATTCTTGAGCTTGATGTCGTTGACTTCACGGTCGCCGCGTACCAGAACGGCCACATGCTTGCCGTCCACGGTAAAAAGCATGGTCTTGACCACACGCTCCGGCGCAACGCCCAGCATGGCGCTCACTTCCTCAACGCTGTGCGCGCCGGGCGTCGCCACCTGTTCATGGGGGGGGCAGCCCGTCGTGCAGGGCGTCCCCTTCCAGACCACTTCGGCTCGCTCCACATTGGCGGCGTAGCGGCAGGACGTGCAGGCGGCAATGGTATCTTCCCCGGTATCGGCAAGCACCATGAACTCATGCGAAAAATTGCCGCCGATGGAGCCGGTATCCGCCTCAACGGCTCGGAAACGCAGGCCGAGGCGTTGAAAAATCCGCATATAGGCTTCGTACATGATGGCATAGCTGGCATCAGCCGCCGCATCATCCACATCAAAGGAATAGCCGTCCTTCATAACGAATTCGCGCCCGCGCATAAGCCCGAAGCGGGGGCGTATCTCGTCACGGAACTTGCTCTGAATCTGATAGAGGCGCACAGGCAGCTGCCGATAGGAACGTACCTCCCCACGCACCAGATCGGTGATGACTTCCTCATGCGTGGGGCCGAGGCAATAGTCCCGGTCATTGCGATCCTTGAAGCGCAGTAGCTCCTTGCCGTAATGTTCCCAGCGACCGGTTTCCTTCCAGAGATCGCCGGGAATGACCGAAGGCATGAGCAGCTCCTGAAATCCCGCGGCATTCATTTCCTCCCGCACTACACGAGCCACATTGTCGATAGCCCGCAGTCCCAGCGGCAGATAGATGTAGACGCCGGAAGTCAGCTTGCGGACCATGCCCGCCCGCAGCAGCAGTTTGTGACTTGCAACCTCGGCCTCGGCCGGAGTTTCCTTGAGGGTGGGAATATAACAGGAGCTGAAGCGCATCAGGCGAATTCCTTTTCCTTGAGCAGGAGTTGCAGTTCTTCAAGAAAGGCCGTCAGCAGGGCATCCTGCCCCCTGACGGAGCGTATGACTTCTCCCTTGCGGAAGATGATTCCCTTGTCGCGGCCTCCGGCAAGGCCGAGATCCGCCTCGCGCGCCTCGCCGGGCCCGTTGACCACACAGCCCATGACCGCCACCTTGATGTCGGCCGTGGACTCGGCAAGCTGTTCTTCCACCGCGCGCGCCAGGGCAAAAAGATCGATCTCCGTGCGCCCGCAGGTGGGACAGGAAATGATCTCCGGCCCGCGACGCCGCAGACCGAGGGCACGTAAAATCTCATAGGCCACGCTGACCTCTTCCGTGGGGTCGGCGGTCAGGGAAACACGCAGGGTATCGCCTATGCCCTCATGCAGCAGGATGCCCAATCCCACAGCGGATTTTACCGTACCGCGCAAAAGGCCACCCGCTTCGGTAATGCCGATATGCAACGGATAGTCACACTCCCGGGCAAGCAGACGGTAGGCCTCCAGCGTATCCTGCACGGAGGAGGACTTGAGGGAAATCTTGGTATCATAAAAACCACGTGACTCCAGCATGCGCACATGCCCGAGCGCACTCTCCACCATGGCTTGCGGGCAGGGCCCGCCATACTTGGCGAGCAGCCCCTTTTCCACGGAGCCGGAATTGACGCCTACCCGGATGACGGCCCCGTGCGCCCTGGCCGCATCCACTACGGCATCCACATGGGATCGGGGCCCGATATTCCCCGGATTGATGCGTAAACCTTCAAGTCCTGCTTCAAGAGCTGCCAATGCCAGCCGATAGTCAAAATGAATATCGGCAATCAACGGTACAGGAGAACCATCGCGAATGGCCCGCAGAGCCGCGGCGGCGCTTTCGTCAGGTACAGCCAGGCGCACGGCTTCGCAGCCGCGACGCACAAGCGCCTCGATCTGGCGCAGCGTGGCCGCCACATCACGCGTATCGGTATTGGTCATGCTCTGCACGACAATGGGCGCCCCGCCGCCGATGGTCAGACGGCCCAACTGCACAGAGCGGGTCTTGCGACGCTCGATCATCCTGTTCTCCCGGAGTTGTACGATGTACGACAGCTCAAAACCGTGCCGCAGATCGTGAAAGAACCGCGAAAGGTTGTATGCTATTTCCCCCCGCAAGCCAAGTCTTAACCGGCGATACCGAATGCGCCTCCTTGCCGGTGACTTTCCATCGTGCTCCTTCCTGCCCGTCCCCGAATAATCCGCCCCCGGATAAATTCTTTCCCTTTGCCAGCTTTTTCGCTATATTGCCCTTGCCGGCAGGGGAAGGGGTCCCTGCACTGCACCAGATCAGCAATGGCATTTTTTACCGGAACGAATTTTGCAGGGTCTCTTCAGACGGCGGGCAGAAAACGAACACTCGTCTTTTCTGTCGGCATGCTCAAGTTTTTTCCCGTAATGCCGTTAAGCTTCGCAAGAACTCCACCTCAGAGGTGCCTATGCTTCACATGCCTACGCTCCCTTCCACATGCCGCCGCTTCTGTCTGCTGCTTCTGCTGCTGGCAGCCCTGCTTCCGGCCTGCAGCCGTACCACCGCTCCCACGGACCCCGAATACGTCGACGCGGTGGAGCTCAAGCTCAAATGTCGGGAATTGGCCGATCAAATGCTTGCCACCATGCCCAATGACGCCCTGAAGGGCGTAGTCGCTCTGCCGACCTCCTTTGTGGAGCAAGGCAATCGCGGCATGAGCTCGCCGCTGGGTCGCCTCATCTCCGAGGCGCTCATCTATGAATTCAACCAGCGCGGTTTCCCGGTTCGGGAATATCGTCTGGCGGGCAAGGTTTCCGTCACCGGGGGAAGGGATGACCTTGCCTTCCTCAATAATGTAAGTATTCCTGTGGGGCAGAAGTGGGCCGCCCTGATCGTGGGCACCTACTATGTGGACAAGGACGCAACCTTCGTCAACGCGCGTCTGGTGCGGGCTACTGACGGCCTTGTACTGCGCACGGGACAGCTTGTGCTGCCCAATACCGGCATCGTGCAGCGCATGTCCGAATCCGATGCTCAACTTGCCTCCCGCAAGGCTGCGGCAAGCAAGCCCAAGTATCCCTCACTCTATACTCCCGACAATACCCTGAACAGCGGCTCTCTTCCCATTCGGCAGGGCAAGTAAGCTCTAGGAGACATAATTATGACATCCAAGCATATTTTCAGCCTGACGGCCGCCTGTGGTCTGGCCTGCACGCTCCTGCTCTCCCCCGTTCTCCTGCCGATGCCCTGTCAGGCTGCTGCAGCATCTTCCAGTACCAATGCCCTGAGCAGAGAATACCTGAAGGAAGCACGGACATTTCGCGCGCAAGGCCGATATGAGCTGGCCCGGCAAAGTTATGTGCAGGCACTTTCCGTCTGCCACGATCGCAAGGAATACGAAACCATCAAGCAGGAGCTCAACGGTATCGAGATGCTGCTGCGAACCATGCGCTAGGGTGGGGTCATGAAACGTCTTTTCATTTTGCTTCTTGTCACGGCTCTGGCCCTCTCCCCGTTGACGGCCGCCGCCTTCTTCGGCGGCAACGTGCCCTCGGCGGCGGACGATATTACCAGTCAGATCGACAAACAACTCATGACACGCTATGCCGGGCGCGATCCCAACATAAGCAAATCCAAGCGTGAGGCCATAGCACGCGCCGGCATCATGATTCTGGGGACATCACCGGTCAACATCAATGATCTGGAAGAAAGCAGTCCCCTTGCCCGACAGATGATGGAAGAAGTTTCCCGCGGGCTTATGCAGAAGGGCTACCGCTTCAAGGAGCTGCGTACCGGCAGCTATGTCCGCTTTGACAAGCAATCCGGGGAATTTCTGTTGACCCGTGATGTCCGCAAGCTGCAAAGCCGCACCGGTACCGGTCAGGCGGTTATGGCGGGAACTTATGTGGTAACCCAGGAACAGGTGCGTTTCAGTATCCGCATCATCCATATCCCCACCAATGAAGTCATGGCCATGGGCACGGCGACGGTGCCCATTACCGATGATATTTACCCCCTGCTCCGCGACCCCTACAACCCCTCCCGGTCGGGAAGCGGTATTCCTTCCTCCTATACCCGACTGCAATAGACCTTGCCGGTCGGCTCCATATTGACTATAAAATGCCCCGGCGCGTCCGGGGCTTTCTGTTTGTCCCGCGCTGCTCCGCATTCCGCGGCATTCACCCACAAGGAGAACGCATGGCTCTCAGCATCGGTATCGTCGGGCTGCCCAATGTGGGCAAGTCCACCCTGTTCAATGCCCTGACCAAGGCCCAGAATGCCCAGGCCGCCAACTACCCCTTCTGTACTATCGAGCCCAACAAGGCCACAGTGGCTGTACCGGATACGCGTGTGGACGCCCTGACCGCCAAGGCAAAGCCGAAAAAAACCATTCATGCCAGTGTGGACTTCATTGATATTGCCGGTCTGGTGCGCGGCGCCAGCAAAGGGGAAGGACTGGGCAACCAGTTTCTTGCCAATATTCGTGAATGTGCCGCCATTGTCGAGGTAGTCCGCTGCTTTGAGGATGATAATATTACCCATGTGGACGGCAGCGTGGACCCGCTGCGCGATATCGACACCATCGAGACCGAACTGCTCCTTGCCGATATCCAGAGCGTGGAAAAGCGGCTGGAAAAATTGCAGAAGATGGCCAAGGGTAGCAAGGACGCCAAGGCCGCGGCCGAGATCATGCAGGGCCTGCTGACCGTCCTCAACGACGGCAAGCCCGCCTCGACCTTTGCCTTGCCGGACAATGAAGCCTTTTTGCAATCCTGGCGTGAACTGGGCCTGCTGACGGCCAAGCCCGTCATCTACTGCGCCAATGTGGACGAAAGCGCCGTGGCCGAGGGCAATGAGCTCTCCCGCCGCGTGGAGGCGCTCGCTGCGGAACGCCATGCCGGCTTTGCCCGCATTTGCGCCAAGCTGGAAGAAGAATTGCAGGGCCTGTCCGCCGAAGAACAGGCGGAGATGCTCTCCTCCTACGGCATCGACGAAAGCGGTCTCGTGCGCATCATCCGTACCGGCTACGCCACGCTCGGCCTGTGCAGCTACTTTACCGCCGGTCCCGACGAAGTGCGCGCCTGGACCATCCACAAGGGCTGGAAAGCCCCTCAGGCCGCCGGGGTTATTCATACGGACTTTGAACGCGGTTTCATCCGTGCTGAAGTCATTTCCTATGATGATTACATGAGCCATGAAAACGAGGCAGCCTGCCGCGCCGACGGCGTGCTGCGCGTGGAAGGCAAGGAATATGTCGTGCAGGACGGTGACGTCATGCACTTCCTCTTTAATGTATAAGGTGAAGATTTGCGGACAGGGGGACAGCCTGTCCCCTGTGCCCAACCAGCGACGGATACCGCCATCTTCCGGAAAAGCCCCTGTCCCATGCGGGTGGGGGCTTTCTGCTTATCTCCTTTCCCCGCTCCTCCCCGACGCATCCTTCCGCCTCGATTTTCCGACAGATGGAAGGCCGCATGAATCTCTCTTGCCGCGACAAAAGGCCATGCCGGCGGGCCATACTCCACAGACCGGTGCCGGAACAGCAAAACGGGACCACCGCCTTGCAAGGCCTCCCCCCTGCAGCTATACCGGTCAAAGAGGCAGGAGAGCAACGGACAGAGTCCAACAAAGCGGAAAACGCAGCGTAAAACTATGGAGTCACCATAAAAAAAGAGGAGAAGAACTCTCCTCCTCTTTTTTTAGCCATTTATTTCCACCATCATCGGACAGACGGTACGGATGCAGGCACCTGCTGTACGCCCGGAACCTGCGCAGGCATCTGGGCGGGAGCCGGAGCCTGCATGGGAGCTGCCGGAGCGGACTGTGCAGGCGAGACGCCAAGCTGCTGTGGAGCGACATCTTCCACACCGACGATGCGCACCCCCCATTCGCCCACCTTATTGGAAGGCACATAGAACAGCACCATGAACGGCACTTCGCCCCCCGGAGGCACATTGGAATTGCGGATGTAAATATCCGCGCTGCTCTGCAGGAAAGACTCCAGCTCCTTCTCCCCAAGTACCTGCAACTGGAAGGGGGAAAGCTGCGTGCCGGCAAACTGCTCCTTTATGGCAAGCGGTCTTCTTTCCTTGTCATAGATGGACGCTTCTACCTTGATGAGGGCCTTTGGTTGCGGAAACTCATTGCGCACATCGCCGACAATAACGCAGACCTCGCCGATCTTTTCATTTTTTACATAATACTGGCGCACATTGCGCATAGTCAGCATGGAAACGCGCTGTTTCAGCTCTTCTTCCGAAAGCTGGGGTTTCTTGTTTCCTGACGGGAACTGAATGTAATACCAGTAGCCAGAGCCACCCAGCACGACAAGAAAAAGCAGCAGCCCCAGCCAAAGGAAAATGGACGACCCCTTCTTTTCCTTGCGAACCGGTGCGGCAGCTTTGGCGGAAGTTTTTTTGACGGCAGCGGCTTCGGCACTCTTGGCGGCAACCTGAACCGGTGCCTCCTTTCCTGGAGTTTCCAGCGTGAAGACGTTTTTGCACACCGAACAGCGCAGCTTGGCACCGGGCTTGACGAGCTTGTCCGGCAGATTAAAACGGCTGCTGCAATGAGGGCATTGAATTTCCATGCGTATACCTCGACAACAGGCTAGACGGACAGCAGTTCATAGATGGACGGCAGGGCACGATACCTCTCGGCGTGATCGAGCCCGTAGCCTACGATAAAGCCGGAATCCAGCATAAATCCCGCAAAAGCCACTGGAATCTCCACTTCCCGGCGTTCCGTCTTATTGACCAGAGTGGCCACACGGACGCTGCGCGCGCCCCTGTCTGCCAGAAGCTCCAGCAAAAACCGCAAGGAATGGCCGGAATCCACCACATCTTCCACCACAAGCACATGCTTGCCGCGAACGTCGCACTCCAAATCCTTGGTTAATCTAATCTGGCGGCTTGTCGCTGTCCCCGCACCGTAGCTGGAGATGCGGACAAAATCCATCTCCAGGTCCTCACGACTGATGGCCCGCGTCAAATCGCTGAAAAAGTGAACGGCTCCCTTGAGAACGCACACGGCCACCAGCGGCTCGCCCGTATAGGCAGCCGAGATTTCCTCCCCCAGCTCTGCCACGCGTGCGGCAATGTCTTCCGCGCTGAAAAGCAGTTTGGCCGTCATTGTCCGCTACTCCCCACATGCTTGAAGACCGCCGTTTCGTCGCAACAGTCGGGATACTTGGCGCAATGCACACAATCCGACCAGATTTTTTGCGGCAGAGCTCCCTTATCAATAATTTCGTACCCGAGCCGGGAAAAGAATTCCACCTGATAGGTCAGGGAAAAGACACGCCGGATGTGCAGCGCCTCGCAATCAGACATACAGGCTTCTACGACCTTGCGGCCGAGTCCGTGACGGCGCAAGTCCTCCCGGACCACAAGAGAACAGATTTCTCCCAGGTCCTCCCATACGGGAGCCAGCGCACAACAGGCGGCGATGCCGCCTTCCGGAGCATCCACCACCCAGAAATTGCGCACATGCCCATACAGAAAAATGAGCGCGCGCGGCAACAGCAAACCCTTTTGCGCGCAATCAAGCAAGAGGGAGTGAATATCCTTCACATCATCCATGTGCGCCTTGCGCACGGGCCAATCATACGCCATGACTAGTCTTCCAGCAGTTTATCAAAAATTTCCACAAGGTCATTGTGCTCCAAAAGGCCAGCCCCCGCCAGCACCACATTTCCCTTCTTGTCGATGAAGACATTGAAGGGAATACTGCTGATGCCGAAAGCCCGCGTTATACTACTTCCAGCCATATAAACGGGATACTTCACGCCCCGTTCCTGCAGGAAGGCGGGAACGACATTCTTGTCTTCATCCACGGACAGGCCAACAATAAGCACACCCTTTTTCTTATATTCCTCGTACAATTTCACCAGATCGGGAATTTCCTCCCGGCAGGGAGGGCACCAGGTGGCAAAGAAGTTCAGCATGATGGCCTTGCCCTTGTTTGCCGCCACAAAGTCGTCCAGTCCCTTTCGATCCAGTGACTCAAGGGAGGCCGCAGCCGCCAGCGCCGGCAGCAGAAACACGAACAACAGCGCAAGAGACAGTCTTTTCATTTGCATTACACCTGACTGATAAATTTTTTCGCCGCGCGCACGGAACTGACGGCGTCTTCGCAATAGGCGTCCGCCCCGATGGCATCCGCAAAGGCCTGCGTCACAGCCGCGCCGCCTACCATGACTCTGATGGGCAGCTGACGCTCGCGGATCAGCCGGATGGTATCCTCCATTCGGACCATGGTGGTAGTCATCAGCGCCGACAAACCGATAATATGCGCCTTGTGTTCCAAAGCGCAAGCCACAATGGTCTCGGCAGGCACATCTTTTCCGGCGTCAATAACATCAAAGCCATGATTCCCCAGCAGAAGAGCCACAATATTCTTGCCGATATCGTGAATATCCCCTTCCACCGTCGCCACGACAATGACCGGTCGCTCTTCCGGCCCGCGGCTTTCTTCAAGAAGAGGTTTAAGTTCGGCGAAGGCCGTCTGCATGGTCTCCGCCGAACGTATAAGCTGCGGCAGAAAGTATTCCCGACGCTCGTAACGATTGCCGACTTCCGTAATGGCCGGAATAAGCACATCATTGACCAGCGCAAAGGGTTGGGCTCCCCTTTCAAGCTCCGCCCGAAGAAGCGGCAGCACATTCTCCTTGTCTCCCTGCAGCACGGCCTCTCCCAGCGTGGCCGCGCGCGCCGCCGCGGGTACGATGGCCGCCGTATTGGGTGCAGCCGCCTTCCACTGGGCATAGCGGGGAATAAAGACGGCCGCATGCGCATCATGCCCGCGCAGCACATTAAGGGCATCAAAGGCTTCATGCAAGCGTGCGGCCGAAGGATTGGCAATGCAGGAGCTCAGACCGGCTCCGGCCCCCATGCAGAGGAAGGAAGCATTGAGCAAATCACGGGCGGGCAGCCCGAAGGAAAGATTGGAAAGCCCCAGCGTGGTGGGCAGCCCCTGTTCACGACACCAGCGAATCATATCCAGACAGGCCAGCGCCCCCTCCGGTTTGGAAGAAACAGCCAGTGCCAGAATATCCACCAGCATGAGACGGCGGGGAATACGCAAGGCTTCGGCCTCGCGCAACAATTTTTCCAGAATGGCAATGCGCTCGGCGGCGCTGACGGGCAACTCCGCTCCCTTGAGCGGCAGCAGAATAAAGGGTGCGCCGAAATCCCGGCACAGCGGGCCGAGCTTTTCCATACGCCCGCTCTCTCCGCTTACGGAGTTCACCAAGCAGGATCCCGGGCAATAGGGCAACGCAGCGGCGATGGCGTCGGCATTGGAAGAATCAAGCGAAAGCGGCGTCGCAACCCGCTCCACCAGGCTGCGGGTCAGTGCCGGCAACAGCTTGCCCTCATCCACGAGGGACGCCCCCACATTGACGTCCAGCACCTGCGCCCCGGCCGCTATCTGCTCGTCGGCAAAACGCAGAGCCTCGTCAAAACGGCCTTCCTGAAGCTGTGCGGTCAGCACCTTCTTGCCCGTGGGATTGATTCGCTCGCCGATGATGACAAAGGGGGCATCAGGCGCAAAGCGCACGAGCTGCGATCGGCTGGTCAGGCACATACCTGACGGTGCGGCCGCAGAGGACGTCGTTATTTCCACTCTGTCGAGCGCCTGCCGCAGGGCAGCCAGATGCTGCGGTGTGGTGCCGCAGCAGCCGCCGAGCACCCGTGCCCCCTGGACGGCAAAACGCTCCGTCTTTTCGGCAAAGTCCTCCGGCCCCAGCGGAAAGACCGTCACGCCGTCACGCAGCTCCGGCAGACCGGCATTGGGCTCAACCATGACCGGGCAGGCGCAGACGTCCAGAAGCTCGCGTACAACAGGCGCCATCTGATCCGGGCCGAGACTGCAATTGGTTCCCACCACGTCCACGCCGAGGTTCTGCATGGTCTCGGCAAAGATGGTCGGGCTGGAACCGGTAAGGCTCACCCCCTGCTCGAAGGTCATGGAAACCATGATCGGCAGATCGCACACCTGACGCGCCGCGACGACCGCGGCCCGGGCTTCGGCCAGATCGAACTGCGTTTCCATCAGCAAAAGATCGCAGCCGCCAGCCACCAGACCGCGAATCTGCGCGGCAAAGGCGGCAATCAGGTCGGCAGGTTCCACATCGCCCAGCGGACGGGCAAAGTGGCCGGACGGCCCCACATTGCCTGCCACAAAAACACGGCGCGAACTGCGGGCAGCCGCCGCACGGGCCGCCTCGACCATACGGCGGCTGAAATCAGTCACGTCAAGCCCGGCGGGCAGCTTGTAGGGATTTCCGCCAAAGGTGCAGGCCGTGATGATGTCTACCCCCACATCCACATAGGCAGCGTGAATATCCTGCAGAATGTCCGGCCGCTGCATGCAGAATTCTTCCGGACTGACGCCAAGCGGCAATCCGGCGGCCTGAAGCATGGTTCCCATGGCTCCATCGAGCATGAGCGGACGTTTTTCCGAAAGTCGGGCCAAGAACGGCGATGCTGACATGACAAATCCTTTGTGTGCTGCGCTGCAAAAATTCATTTCTTCCGGGCCATTTCCCCGGACAGGTTTTTATTACTGAAAAACATTGAAAAGGACAAACCAAAACTATAGGATTGCCTCTCCGGGAAAACGCTCCCCTTTTCTGCAACGCCTCAACATCCAAGACACCCCATGGCAGACAAGGCCAAAAATGATGCCGGTTCCTCTGCAAAGACCCGGCCGGAAGTGGAAATTCTCCCCCCGACGGGTGGAAAAGCACGCAAATCTCCTGCGGCTCCGCCACAGACAATGGCTGCCCCTGACCAGGATGATGCCGGCAAGGACGAGGAGCTGGCCGACAGCCTCCTGGAAGCGGACGAGCCGGATCATGACGAGCTGGACGCCGATGCTCTGGATGTCGATGCGTATGAGGACGACCCTCTCTTTCTGACCGAAGCCCCGCATGACGACGATGCCCTGCCGGCCCCGTCCGAATCCCGTCTGCCCGTACAGGCAGGCAACAAGGACAGCCTGCATCTCTACCTTCGGGAAATCAGCCGCTTTCCCTTGCTCAAACCCGACGAGGAACACGAGCTTGCCCTTCGTGTGCGGGATCACAACGACCCGGATGCCGCCTTTCGTCTGGTATCCTCCCACTTGCGCCTTGTTGTGCGCATTGCCATGGATTTCCAGCGCCGCTGGATGCAGAATGTGCTCGATCTGGTGCAGGAAGGGAATGTTGGCCTCATGCGTGCGGTCAACAAGTTTGACCCGGACAAGGGCATCAAGTTTTCCTATTATGCCTCCTTCTGGATCAAGGCGTATATCCTCAAGTTCATCATGGACAACTGGCGGATGGTAAAAATCGGCACCACGCAGGTGCAGCGCAAGCTGTTCTACAACTTGAACCGGGAACGCCAGAAACTCATTGCCCAGGGCTTTGATCCGGACGCGACCATGCTGTCCGAGCGTCTCGGCGTCAGCGAGGAGCAAATCAATGAAATGGACCAGCGCCTTGCCGCCGGTGACCTGTCGCTGAATGCTCAGGTAGGGGATGAACCCGGCGGCGCCACCCGCATGGATTTCCTGCCGGCGCTTGGTCCCGGCATCGAGGACAATCTGGCCAGCGATGAAATGGCCGACATCCTGCGGGACAAAATCAAGACCCTTCTGCCGAAGCTCAATGACAAGGAACTGTATATCCTGCAGAATCGCCTTCTCACGGACGATCCGGTCACCTTGCGCGAGATTGGCGAACGGTATAACGTGACGCGCGAGCGCGTTCGCCAGCTGGAGGCGCGCCTGCTGGAAAAAATCCGTCGGCACATTGCGGGCGACGTCAAGGACTTTTCAGACGAATGGATCCAATCCTAGATGA
>CALVGJ010000180.1 GCA_944327045.1 uncultured Desulfovibrio sp. | reverse complement strand
TGGTTGCCCGGCTTGAGCAGATGTCGCCCGCATCCTGACTGTAGTGTGTTGATATGTTGTCCTCTCCGTGCGGGCATGAGGCTGGATGTTCTCTGTCAGGAGCCCAATGGAGACGCACAAAAGTGAAGAATAGGGGTAACAGGGCTTAGAGCTTTTTGCCTTTGAAAAAGGCAAAACACGAGGCGGCTGCACAGCGCCGCCCGGCCCAAAGTGAGCGGAAAAACCGCATTTTTCCCGCGAAACGCCAGGCGCGTATGGGGTGAAACGCGAAGCCTTTCAACCTGAAAATGCTCTATCTGATTGCCCGGCATGGAGGAGTTTGTATGGCCTGCTCGCTTCGCTATCACCGCTACTGGTATACGCTGGAGAGTTCGTGCAGTGGTTTGCCGATAGGGATCATAAGCCTTTTATTTGTCTTCGTGAGCCTATTGCCTGTCCTGCAGCATATGCTCTGGCGTTCGGCGTCGGCCCCCTACGCCAGAGAATCCCGTGAGGCGGATCGTTTTCGCCGGGAGCTGCTTTTCGTTTTGCGGCACGAGGAGTCCGCAGCGTCAGGTACCGCCGCGACGTCATCAGGAGCGGACGCCTCCTGGTTCCGCGTGGATGCGCGGCAGTTGGACGTGGGATCGCCGTTGCCTCTGCTGGTAGCGGGGGAGACGGTGGGCTTTCGCTGGCGCGATACTCCGCCGGACGTGAGCGACGAAGGCACGCTTGCCGGGCCCGGGCCGTTGGAACTCTGGTTGGGGCGGGTGGTGAACGAAAGCGACTGGGAGGCATTTTGCAACGCGATGGAGCAGCTTTTGCGACGACAGTGGAAGTCTGGCGCTGTGACCGTAGTCTCGGACAGCTCCGATGATGAGCTGCTGCGTCGCATATGGCTGGCGAAGGTGGTGGAGCCGGCGAGCCGGCGGGAGATGGTGCAGGCTTGGGCGGTCACAGCGGCGTATGAGGGCATCCCTCTATTTTTCTTTGCCCAGCGGGCGGTACGCGGCGATGCCGTAACGGCGGAAGCTGTGGTGACGGAAAGTTTGTACAGCCAGATGGACGCCGCCTTGCCCTCTGCCCGGCTTGAGCAGATCGAGAGGGATTTCCTCTGCGCGCTGGCCATAAACAACCCGTTGCTCCTGTGCGCCCTGCTCATCGGCTGGTTTTTTGCCAGGGAGCTCGGCTTTGTGGTGCTGTGCTCGGCGTGGCTGGCCCCTATCTCCACCTTTGGCTTCAAAGCAGCTGAGTTGCTGGGTGTGCCCATTTCCGTAAATTCCATGATGCTGCTGGAATTCTACGGTATCAATACCCTCCTGTGCATAGGCGCCGCTCTGGCGGCGGCAGTGGTCAGCCGCCTGTGTCGCGGCGAACATCTTGCGCAGGAGGTCCGCCAGGCGGAGGCTGCCGTTATCAAGCGCCTTGGCAGTCAGACCGAGTTGTCGGAACAGGAGAAAGACCTGCTCGACATGGCCCGGAGGCCGAGGAGGCGGTGTTTCCAGCAAGCGTGTGCCGGCTTATTTGTGCTGGCCTTGCACGTGCCGTGGATCTACGGGCTGGGGGCGGTGTGCTACTTCAGCACCTATAACGGCACACCGCAGGTGGTTGCTCGGCTTGAGCAGATGTCGCCCGCATCCTGACTGCAGCGTGTCGATACGTTGTCCTCTCCGTGCGGGCATGAGGCTGGATGTTCTCTGCCAGGAGCCCAATGGAGACGCACAAAAGTGAAGAATAGGGGTAACAGGGCTTAGAGCGTTTTGCCTTTGAAAAAGGCAAAACACAAGGCGGCGGCACAGCGCCGCCCGGCCGAAAATGAGCGGAAAGACCACGTTTTTTCCGCGAACCGCCAGGCCGTATGGGTTGAAACGCAACGCGTTTCAAACTGAAAATGCTCTATCTGATTACTCGGCATGGAGGAGTTTGTATGGCCTGCTCGCTTCGCTATCACCGCTTCTGGTGTATGCTGCAGAGTGCGTACTGTGGTTTGCCGCTAGGGATCATAAGCCTTTTATTTGTCTACGTGAGCATATTGCCTGTCCTGCAGGATGTGTACTGGCGTTCGGCGTCGGCCCCCTACGCCAGAGAAACCCGTGAGGCGGATCGTTTTCGTCGGGAGTTGCTTTCCGTTTTGCGGCACGAGGAGTCCGCGGCGTCAGGTACCGCCTCGACGTCATCAGGCGCGGACGCCTCCTGGTTCCGCGTGGATGCGCGGCAGTTGGACGTGGGATCGCCGTTGCCTCTGCTGGTCGGGGAGGAGACGGTGGGCTTTCGCTGGCGCGATACTCCGCCGGACGTGAGCGACGAAGGCACGCTTGCCGGGCCCGGGCCGTTGGAACTCTGGTTGGGGCGGGTGGTGGACGAAAGCGACTGGGAGGCATTTTGCAAGGCGCTGGAGCAGCTTTTGCGACGACAGTGGAGGTCTGCCTCTGTGACCGTGGTCTCGGACAGCTCCGATGACGCGCTGCTGCGCCGCATATGGCTGACGAAGGTTGTGGAACCGGCGAGCCGCCGGGAGATGGTGCAGGCTTGGGCGGTCACCGCGGCGTATGAGGGCATCCCTCTGTTTTTCTTTGCCCAGCGGGCGGTACGCGGCGATGCCGTAACGGCGGAAGCTGTGGTGACGGAAAGTCTGTACAGCCAGATGGACGCCGCCCTGCCCTCTGCCCGGCTTGAGCAGATCGAGAGGGATTTCCTCTGCGCGCTGGCCATAAACAACCCGTTGCTCCTGTGCGCCCTGCTCATCGGTTGGTTTTTTGCCAGGGAGCTCGGCTTTGTGGTGCTGTGCTCGGCGTTGCTGGCCCCTATCTCCACTATGGGCTTCAAAGCAGTTGAGTTGCTGGGTGTGCCCATTTCCGTAAATTTCATGATGTTGCTGGAATTCTACGGCATCAATACCCTCCTGTGCATAGGCGCCGCACTGGTGGCGGCAGTGGTCAGCCGCCTGTGTCGCGGCGAACAGCTTGCGCAGGAGGTCCGCCAGGCGGAAACTGCCATCATCCAGCGCCTTGGCGATCAGACCGAGTTGTCGGAACTGGATAAAGACTTGCTCGACATGGCCCGGAGGCCGAGGAGGCGGTGTTTCCTGCAAGCGTGTGCTGGCTTATTTGTGCTGGCCTTGCATGTGCCGTGGATCTACGGGCTGGAGGCGGTGTGCTACTCCAGCACCTATAACGGCACACCGCAGGTGGTTGCCCGGCTTGAGCAGATGACGCCCGCCCGCTAGGGCCTGTCAGCACTATTCGTTTTCTGTTTGGGGGGAAGGGGAACCCCTCGCTCTGCTGTCGATGCCCGTAAGGCTCCTGCGTCGCCTAACGGTCACGGCCCTGCGGGCCGCCTTTCGGTCGCCGCTTGCGCTGGAGGGGTTCCCCTTCCCCCCAAGCCCCCCATCCCTTCCCCAGCGCGCTTTTACCGGGGAAGAGTCAGGGATACGTAGCAACGCCGCCCCCAAAGCAAGCGGACCGTGTACAGTCTATTTTCTTTATCTATTGAAATTATTTGTGGAATTTGTGTTAACAGTCCATAGGGCATTTTCAGTTTGAAACGCTTCACGTTTCAAACCATACGGCTTGGCATTTCGCGGGAAAACGCGGTTTTCTTCCTTGGTTTGGGCCG
>CALVGJ010000179.1 GCA_944327045.1 uncultured Desulfovibrio sp. | reverse complement strand
AAACGACGCTGCACGCCGCGCTTGCCGCGCACCCCTGGCAGGAAGACGCAACAAGCATTCTTCTCCCCCGCGCCCTGCTGCATTCTCTGCATCCGGCGGCCCGCCTGCGCCTCCTGCATCATGCCGTGCGAACTCTGGCCCTCCGCCACGGCGGACAGGCACGCCACGACACCCTGCTCGCGCTGGAACGCGCCTACAGCGAAGGACGCGGCGGCCTCATCTTTCAACTGCCCGGCCCTCTGTCTGCCGAACTCCGCCGGGGCTCCGTCCGTATTTTCGTTCCAGACGAAAAAAGCTAGGCCTTGAGCGTTTCACCTTTGAAAAGGGTGAAACGCGAGGCGGCGGCATAGCACCGCCCGGCCCGAAGTGAGCGGAAAACCGCGCTTTTTCCGCGAAACGACAGGCCGTATGGTTTAAAATGCGAAGCATTTCAAACTGAAATTGCTCCAGACTCAGGACTTATTACGTTTTGTCTTTTTTCCCTGTTCCTGATAGAAGTTTATACATACACTTTCATGCGTCTGCCCTGATGCGCCCGGCAGGACAGGCGGCAGGAGCGTTCATTCTGTATAGACTTTCTTGAGCAATGGCGCACGTATGATCCCAGTGCTTCGACAGGCGAACTTGATCAGGAAAAAGACTTTGACAAGGTACGCGATACGCCGGAGTTTCAGACTTTGAGAAGTAAGCTGAAAACAGGACAATAATATCAGCTGTAAACACAAGTTTGCTTATGTCGCAGACGAGTATTTCCTTCACCCACAACGTAACTGCCATGACAGAAAATCTTCAGGAAGAAACAAAATCTGGCACAGATACGCGTATACGTGCCTCCATACTGAAAAGCATGGAAAGCCTGCACGGAGAAATACACCCGCGCAGGCTGGCGTGGGATATTGCCTTCCAGATTCATGTTCCGGCATACAAAGTCTTTCGTATCTGCATGGAGCTTGTAGCTCGGGGCGACGTTACCATGCGTCATGGCAAACTGCGAGGAACAGCCAAAATTCCCTCTTTCCGAAAAATACCGGAAATAAAAAGCACTCCAGGTAAAGACCTGATTCAGGAAACACTACATCGAGATACGAACAGGGGACAATGGGATTTCTTCCGTGATCTCCTTGCCTATTACAGTCAGTGTATCCGTCTTGAGGAAGGCGCAACCGCACAGGTATGGCAGGACAAATTAGGAGAACTCTTCATCTTTCTTGCCGAGTCGGGCTGCTGGTATCCACGGGATGGCATCTTGTGGCGCAAAACTCTTCCTTTTGCGAATATTTCCAAGACAATCAAGGAATTATGGCGCAATGCCGAAACAACAACCCTCATGCTGGGCTATCCTGTCAGCGCCGTTGCAGGAAAAAACGGGGGTATCCTGCTCCGTCCCGTGTTCTGCCATGTGCTGGATCACCGCATCACTCCGGCAGGGCTGGAAGTCAGGGCGCGCCAGACACAGCCCATAGTCAATGCGGAATGGCTTGATTATGCCTTTTCCGCAAGCAGCGAAAAACGGACCTTTCTGGAAGCCTGCGGCATTTATGCTTCCGAAGAGGAAGACAACGCAACAGAACACATTGAAGACGCTCCAGACTTCCTGAAGCTGGCACAAGTTCTGTCTCTGCTTGTCGAACGACGCATTCGAGAACCTCTTGACCCCCGCTGTCTGTCGGACAGACCGCTTGATCAGACGTGCGGGACGGGGCTTTACAATCGGGCGATTATTGTTGCCAGCCGGTGCAGCCCTTACAGCAAACGTCTGGTTTCCGAACTTGAAACCATAGCCAAAGCGCCAGATGCGCTTCTTGACCGAACAGCGCTGGCTCCTGTCTTTATTGGCAGACAGGCGACAACGCCGCAGAAACCAGCCCCCGGTGCAGTCGTGACGGACGGGCAGCCGCTTACGGGCACGCAACGGCGGGCTGTGGCATCGTTGCTTGAATGCTCACTGACAGTCATTCAGGGGCCGCCCGGCGCTGGCAAGAGCCAGGTTGTCTCCTGCGCGATACTCAATGCGCGCCTGCGCGGACAATCTGTTCTGATCTCCAGTTACAATCACAAGGCCATTGATGCCGTCATGGAACGCCTGACAGCCCCGGCAGGCAGCAGGCCGCTGGTCATGCGCTGCAATTCCAAAGAGGACCCCAACCTGTCTTTCGGCATGCGGCAAGCTCTCCGGCAGATGCTGACCATGCCCATTGAAGAGAAAGCCGATACCGGGCGCCTTGAACAGTTCCGCCGTCTGCTGGATGAACGCGGCCAGATAAGCCTTACGGCCGATGACGTAGAAGAGCATGGCCGAAAGCTCGGCGAACTTGGTGAATATCTTGAAGCACACCTTGCCAGCCATTCCTGGCTGGCATCCTTTTCTGACAGGGACATGCCGGATGCGCCCCTGTACAGGGAAGCTGCCCGCCTTGCACGACTGTGCGGGAACAGAACCCCCTTTCAGACCTTCTTCCTGCGGGGCAATGCAGGGGCCCTGTTCTGCCTCTGGCGTGCTGGCAGAAAGCTCCGTCGGCGCTGCCCACATACTCCCGCGTATTCATGGAATATGCACATGGCATCGCTGGCCGAAGCCCTTGAAGATGCCGCTCGACTGCTGGAGCTGAAGAAAGACATTTCGGAACAGGAAAATACCCTGAAATCCAAGCCGTCTCTGGAAACTCTGAGCGACGAAGTCACCCGGCTGGATGAGCTTGTCACAACTCAACTGCCCGGCATCCGACGTCATGAGGCTGCCCGACGCGAAATACTGCCGCCGGGCACAGACAAGGCGCAGCTGAAAGGGATGGAGCGGGTACTTGCCACCACTGAAAGCGCGCTTGCTTCCTCCGACGTACTGCATCTGCTTTATCGGGAACTGCCCGACCATCTGCCCGTAGCGCTCCATTCCTTTCCCTGCTGGGCTGTGACAAGTCTTTCTGTGGGGCGATTCCTGCCCCTTGTGCCGGGGCTGTTTGATCTTGTGCTTGTAGACGAAGCCAGCCAATCACATATTCCTTCCGCCATTCCCCTGCTGTTCCGGGCAAAACGTGCGGGCATCATAGGAGACCCGCGCCAGCTGCGCTTTGTCTCACGCATGACCTCCGACCGGGAAGCCCTGCTGCAAAAAGAATTGCATATGACATCCCTGTCCGATTTGCGATTCACATTCGCGGATAATTCCCTGTATGATCTGGCGGCCAGCTCCGGCATGGCTACGAGCCTGCTGCTGGACAGCACCTTCCGCAGCTCCGGCGACATTGCCGAATATTCCAACCGGCTCTTTTATGGCGGCAGACTGCATACAAACACTGACGAACAGCGGTTACGCCGCCCGCCGGGCAGCGCCGGGGCAGTGGAATGGCGTTCTGTTCAGGGGGGCATTCGCCGTGGGGCCGGTCAGCGCAGCTGCTGGTGTCAGCAAGAAGTGGAACAAACCGTGGCACTGGTAAAGGAACTGCTGATCACGGCCGGATTTGAGGGGTCCATAGGCATTGTCACTCCCTTCAGGGAACAGGCGCAGCGTGTGGAGGATCGTCTGGAGATTTCCGGCATTGACCGCGAAGTCCTGCGCCGGGCAAAGGTACAGGTGGACACGGTGCATGGCTTTCAGGGTGATGAACGTGATGTCATGATTTTCAGCCTGTGCGCCGGAAACGAAACGCCTCCGGGTTCACTGCATTTTCTCCGGGAAAATGCCAATCTTTTCAATGTGGCCGTCAGCCGGGCCCGGGCAAAACTCTACATCGTGGGCAACAGGGAATGGGCCGGGCATTGCGGTATTGAACATATCGAACTTCTGGCCACACCTTCACGCCTGATGCCGCAGACGGTACCGAAAACCCCGTGGTTCCCCTATGAATCTCCATATGAAAAGCTGCTGGCAGAAGCCCTGCAACAGGCAGGGCTCGATCCGCTGCCGCAGGTTTCAGTTGGCTATCGTCGGCTGGACCTGGCCTTGCGCGATCCGGCCCTGCCCGCGTGCCGTCTGGATATCGAGGTTGACGGGGCCTGTCATCGGGATGCCCAGGGACACCGAAAGAGTGACGATCTCTGGCGCACGCGGGAATTAAATGCGGCCGGGTGGCGGGTCATCCGCTTCTGGACCTACCAGCTGAGAGAAGATTTGCCGGGCTGCGTTGCCAGAGTACAACAGGTCTGGAACGAAATGCGTGAACAGTATCGCACAAGGGCAGAAGAATGACAGAAACGAAAAAAACAACGCTGGGGATGTTCTTTCCCCCTCTCTGGCTGCTGGGGGCGGGTGCGCTGGGTGCGGCCGCACTCTGTGTCTATATCGGCGCGGGCGTACTGGATGCCGAGGAGCGACGCACGGCCCTTGAGGCCAGTCTTGAAGAACACCGTCATATCCTCGAATCCATGCCGCGCATGAAGCAGGAATTTGCCGACCTCGAAAAAATGCTGACGGAAGCCCGTGCGCAAAAGGAGGCTCTTGAAAGCTCGCTGACGGCTCTGCGCGCACAGGAAAAGGAGATACAGCAACTGCTTGCTCAGCGTGACAGCGTTATAACACAGCGTGACGAAGCAGCCAGGACGTTACAGCAGTTTCAAAAGCAGCAGAGTGCCCTGCTTCAGGACAAGGCACAGGCGGAACAGGAAAAACTGACACTGGAAAGCCGCCTGACCCGGCTTCGGGGCGAGCTGCCGGGGCTGCAAGCCAGTGTGGAAAAAGCCCGGAACGAACTCGCCGATTTACAGGCCCGCACACAGGCACAGCAGAAGCTGCAAGACCTTGTCCGACAGGAACAGAAAACGCTCGACGGCTTCAGTTCACAGATAGCAGACGCACTCCGCACCTTTTCCTCTGCGGTGGACAACATGACCGAAACCGGTAAACGGCTTTCCACGCAGGGAACAAGCATGGCGCGGGAGGCCGAAAGTATGGCAGCGGCCCGAACTGCCATGCAGCAGCAGCTTGACGACGCCATCCGCGCACTCGGGCAAATGGCTTCTTCCGGGACGACAGCCCGGCAGCAGGCCGAAACACGGCTTAACAGGCAACTCCAGGCAATGGCGACCGCTGCCGAAGAGTTCTCCCGCCAGCTTGCCGCAGGGCAAAAAGGTACTGCGGCCATGACCGACGCCATGCGGAGCATGCAGCAGCGCATGGCGGCCGCAGACAGGCCCCTGCAAGACGTTATCGCCTCAGCGGCAACGCTGGAACAGCTCCACGGCCTGCTTGCCGCAACGCTGCGCGATGTACAGGAACTCCGGCAGCAGCTGGAGCAACGAGCAGCCCGGCGGGAGGCAGATCAGGAACCAGCGTCAAATATGACGCCTGCCACTGCTACGACAGTTTCGCCGGTACAGGAGCCGGCCGGGGAACAACGCTAAAAGGAGCATAGACCATGCCCGTGACCATATCCGTCTCCGTGGCGAGCTGGATGATCGCCCTGCTGGCCTTCATTGTGCTTATCTTTTTTGTTTTTGCCATGATCCTGTATCTGCGCCGCTGCATCAGCAGCGTTTCACGGAAATATCAGGACAGCGCCGATCTTTCCAGTGCCGTAGCTCTGCTGGAAGCCGATAAGAAAAAACTCGAGCAGTATCTTGAAACGCAGAAGGAAGAACTGCGTAAGGTGCAGGGAGAACGCGAGGAACAGGAGTCCATCCGGCAGGACATTCTGGCACAGCAGACACGCCTGAAGGAACTTGAAAACGCCGTCGAAGGTCTTGTTGCCATGCAGGTGGAAAAGCGCGAACTGGAAGCCAGAATGGCAGACAGGCGCAAGGAGCTGGAGGCACTGGAGGAGGAACGCAAAAACGCTCTCAGAATGCAGGAGGAACTTCCCGACGTTCGCGCCGAATACGAGCGCCTGCAACAGGCTCTTACCCACAAGATAGAAATTGATGCCGCTCTCAGCGCCAGCGAAACACGTCTGAAGGAAAATGAAGCCCGCCTGAAGGAACAGGTCGAAACTCTTTCGAGGCAGCAGGCCCTCCTTGAAGAAGCCGCCACGCAGCTGCGGCCGCTGGAACTACAGCAGAACGCCCTGCAAGAACAGGTGCGCACCCTGCTTGAGCGGAGCACGGAGCTGCAGATGCAGCTTGCGGCCATGAACGCACAGCTCCCTACTTTGCGCAAACAGACGGAAGACGAGGAAAAAGCCTGCCGCAACGCATCCACACGTCTGGAACAGCTGGAACAGCAACAATCCGGGCTTGAGGACGCATGCAGGGAGGCCGAACGGCAAAATGAAAACGCCGCACGCACGCTGGCAACGCTGCAAAGCCAGATAGCCGGAGCCAGAACGGAATTTGAAGCCCTGAACGCACAGCTTCCGGGCCTTCGTAAGGAAGTGCAGCGCATGGGACAGCAGCTTGCCGGAGACACACAGGAATCGGCGGCGCTTGAGGAACTGCTGCGCAGACCGCAATCCCTGGTATCCCGTTCACTGGCGCAGGAAGCCAGCGAACGGGAAATGCTTCAGGACTTCCGGCGCGCTCTGCATGATGCCCGTCTTCAGTTCCCGGACAGAACCATCAATGCCTTTCACACCTCGCTCAAATGTCAGGACATCAATCCGCTCACGGTACTGGCTGGTGTTTCCGGCACAGGCAAGACGCTGCTGCCGGTCAAATATGCCGAGTTCATGGGCATCAATCAGATCATCCTGTCCGTACAACCGCGCTGGGATTCCGCACAGGACCTGTTCGGCTTCTACAACTATCTTGAACGGCGCTACAAAGCGACCGAGCTTTCCCGCTGCCTCTTGCGTATGGACCCGTACAGCAGCCGCTTTACCAGTCCTGACGATATCAATATTCGCAGCGGTCTGCTCATGGTGCTGCTTGATGAAATGAATCTGGCCCGACCGGAATATTATTTCAGCGAATTTCTTTCCCGGCTGGAATTGCGCCGCACCGTTGATCCTGCCGATGCGGCTTCCCGCAGCCGGGCGTCCATTGAACTGGACACGGGCACGGGACACGGCTCGTTCTTCATCTGGGTGCCGAAAAACATGCTGTTTGTCGGCACTATGAATGAGGATGAAAGCACCCAGACGCTTTCGGATAAGGTGCTTGACCGCGCCAATGTCCTGCGCTTTGGCAAACCGGCCCTGCGCAGGGATCAGAAAAAACCGCGCATGACCGCTCTGAACGGCAATAAGCCGCTTTCCGACACAATCTGGGAAAGCTGGAAAAAACACGATATTCAGCCCTGCGTCGATGCGTGCAGCGACTGGACACGTCGGCTCAATGACGCCCTCTCCGGGCTGGGACGCGCCTTCGGCTTCCGGGTGGAAGAAGCCATTTACAGCTATGTGGCGAACTACCCCGACATGCGTCCCGGCAATGACGCCATGCGTCATGCCTTTGCCGATCAGGTCGAACAGAAGATTCTGCCCAAGCTCCGTGGCTGCGATATGGGCATGAATGCCTCTGCCATAAGTCTGGACACCATAGAGGACGTCATCCGCGAACTTGAAGATGACGCCCTCATGGAGGCCTTCCGCCTCGCACGGGAACGCGCCGGAGAAACGGGCATTTTCCTCTGGCAGGGCGTAACGAGGTCCTAGGCCGACCATGTACCAGGAATATATACAGTTCCATATCTGGCCGTGGTCAGCCACAGGACGCGCGCAGGAAACCGCAACTCTTGACGCGCGCGAGGCCCTGCTGCCCTATCACGGCAGCCCTGTCCTTTCGATTCCACAAGAGTTCACGGTCGGAACCGATGCGCGTCACGAAGATTTCCTGCCGCTGGGCTGTGCCTACGCGCAAGGCGAAAAGCGCTATCGCCTCTACCGGGTACCGCATGCCATAGCCGCTTCACGGCATACAGGAGGTAAGGACAGCCCGCTGAATCTTCTCGTCTCCCATCAGGGAACACGCCGCAGAATGTTCATACGCTCCCAAGGGGCCGTGCCGGGCAGTCTACGCGATGAGGGCCAATTACAAAGGGCTGTCCTTGAGTGGATGTCCTTCTTTGACTTTTGCCTGCAACGCACAAATACAGGCGAAACAGAAGCAGCATCCATCCGCTGGGCGGACCTGCCCGAACTGATACAGGAATACAGCCGTAACCCGGCCGTACAGAGGCGTTCCCTTATTGTGACCATTGCGGAAACCATGCCGCAGCATGTGCAGCAACTCGTCAATGCGGCACGCCGTATCCTCATTCATGAACGACGCCTCCTCCCTGCCACACAGGCCTCGGAACTGGATTCCGGCTGCCTGCAATGGTATTTCCGCCAGCCGGGCCGAACAACTCTGGAAAAGGCCTCTGCCAACAGACAGCGCCTTCAAGCCATGTCGCGACGGGAAACCTTCAATACGCTGGAAAATCGACTTGTCCGGGAGTTTCTTCTGCGCTGCGTGCGAGAATGCCGACAGTATGTGCGCTTTGTCTGCGCTGGTGAGACGGGCACAGGCTGTGCCCGGGATGTGCACCGCTTCGGCGTCATGTGTACCGAGCTCCTGAAGCATCCGGTATGGGAAGACGTTGAGGAACTCGAAAGCGGTGCACGGCCCAATTATGTACTGCAAAGCGATGTACGCTATCGCAAAATATGGGAATTATATCAGAAGCTCCTGCGTAAACAGGATGATGAAGACTGGATGTGGGCCTGGCAGGGGCGCACATGGGCCGACATCTGCACACTTATGATCTGTTCCGCGCTTCAGATTATGGAACAGCAGCAGAAAGGCCCGATACAAGTCAGCTCACTGGCCCGCTCAGACTGCCGTTTTCTCAAAGAGCAGGTTCAGGGCAGCCGCATGGTCACGGGCTCGGAACCCGGGCCCTTTCTGCTGGCATACGGAGAGCGGGAGGCCGTGCTCGAAATCGTCCACGCCCGGCTGGCAGAAAAGCACAACATTGTAGCCTCGCTAGGTTGTACGGGCGGCTCCTTATTCTTTATCCTCAAGCCGCTGGGGAGCCACAAGGCAGCGCCCCGCGCCATTGTCATCTGGCCGGTACACACACTGTCATCCGTGCTGCCCCATGACTTTCAGACAATCCTCGCCTCGGCAGAACAGGGGCTGGCACAACAGAATCAAAGTATCAACGTACGCTACTCCGTAGTACGTCTTACCGGTCTGGTTCTGGCCGATGCCTTCTGGCAGGGGGAACCGGTTATTAACCGCGGACAGAGCATACATCTTGCCCGCCTTGCCGCCGATCCGTGTCTTTGGACAAAAAACATCAATTTGCTGGTTATGCTGCTGCACTCGCTCTTTATGGAAACACTGGAGAATGACGATGTCTGACATTCTGGGCCTGGCTGCTTTTGGCTTAGGTGATGTCTGTGTCGGCGGCAAAACAGTTCAAGGGCCTGCCCGACTCCCGGCCTCTGTCATTCTGCCTCACTCCTGGCGGGGGACGTTTCTCGCAGGAGAGGCCGCAGCGGAAAGCAGGCTGGAAAACGGTCTGCAATGGCCCCCCGAAGCCGGTATTTCTACCGACACAATCCTGCGTCGTGTTCCTGTGGGTCTTCTCTGGAGCAAGCTGGTACAAGATGGAGGAAAAAGCTCCAGCTGGACGCCCTCTGAAGGAGCCAGATGCGCCACGGCGACCGCACTCCATGCCCATGTGGCAAGTCTGCTGACACGGGCAGAATGGAATGGGCAGGAACTGGTCGTAGCCATTCCCAACGCCCTTGATGAAGTTGGACAGGAAGACCTGCTGCGGGCCTTCGGCAAGGCACGCCCGCGCGTCCAGCTTATCTGGCGACCTGTTGCGGCGGCGCTGGAATGGCTCCATACACTGGGGCCGGATTTCCATATTGCACCTGACGACTGGATGCTTGTGCTGTATCTGGGACCGGATTTGTTCGAGGCCACAGCCTTTACTCTGCAGCAGGACGAGACAACAGGGTGGCCCGTCCCCGTACGCTCCCGCAGACGCAAAGGACCGGGACTCACAGGCATGGACTGGGCATGGAGCTGCTGTCCGGGAACAACGCCGGGGGAAATATGGCAGCAGGTTACACGTTTCCCCGAAGTCTGGGAAAGCCTCACCCTGCGGCAGAGTGTACATGGCAGTCGGCAGCTCTGGAACCGTGAAGGCGGCACATGGGATATCTGGGAAGCAGACCGCAGTCTGCGCGCATGGCAGACAGCAAAAGCGCAGGAAAGCACATGGCTTTCCAACCAGCTGGATCGCAGGCATGCCGCAGCCTATCCTTCATGGAACAGCTGCTTTCTCTCCTTAATTCAGGACGCAGCGGAACAGTACAGCAAAGGACGCCTGCGCGGCGTGATCCTGTGCGGGCCTCTTGTCCCCCGGAAGCGCCCTGACTGGATTAATGCCTTCCGCCACGCAAAGACGATGCAAATTTCCCGTACTCCCATGCCAGACACTATCTGGCTGCCCGCCAGTACCGACGACAGCATTATAGCACGCGGGGCACAACGCTATGGCGAACGCCTGCGGGATAACCTGCCAACCTATCTCGACACACTTCCAGAGCTGCGCATCATGACGCAGGACAGGAGAAGGCATCTTGTCTGGAAAAGCCTTGTCGATGCAACAACCTGCAAGGGCGGGCAGGAATATATCAATGTGCTGCACGGATTCAGCTACCAAAAAAGCCATTCCAGTCTGGCGGCCCTGCTTGCCAGAGAATACGAGACGCATTACCGCCGGGAGGAAGTTCCGCTTCCCTTTGTACCGGAAAAAGATATCCCCATTGACATCTGGGTTCGCATGAAGCCTGCAAGCGGTCTTGCACAGGTGCGCCTTGTGACCCATGATAATTCTGTTGAAGAACTGTTGTTTGACTTCTCTCGTATGCAGGAGGTTTCGGAACTTCCCAAAGAAGAGCTTTTCTGCCCTGATGATGGGCATATTCAGCTTTCAGATATACTCGACAACAGCGATCAGAATGCCATCATTACAAACTGTCTTGATTTTATTGCATCTCCCGTAGATGATACCGCGCTCAATATCTACTATGAAAAATTGCGAAAAAAGTGGCTGATGCCTTCGCGCCCTTTGAAAATCATTGATGAGAACGGCATGACACAGACCTGTTTTGAACAGGAACTAATGCGCGTCCAGCAGCGGCTCGCCGCAATCCGGGAAACCGCAGACCATCTCCATCCGCGGCTGGCCAGACTGGCATCCTTCCTGTGGGGAAAGACGCCGGACACCTTCAGAAAAGATATTGCCCAGGCAATCCGCCGCAGCGCAGGCTGGCGCATTCCCAAAGAATACATTGAGGCCGCCGGGCGCTGCTTTCAGACTGAAGATGAATGCCGTCTGCTTTTTCGCTACATCGTCAACGAGAATCTGCAATATGCCTATGCCCTGACGGCGGTGTTTCACCTGCTTCATTACCGCCCGGCAGCCTGCAATGCACTGGACGACCGCACGGCCTACGGCCTTCTGGAAATGGCGCTGACCATGATGGAGCAGCAACGCCGGGAAAAAAAGGTCAAATTCCGCAATGCGGCATCCCTGCTCTTTGTACTTCTTAAATACCGCCTGCAACACGCTCGTATGAGCTTCCTCGGCCCAAAAGATGAATACGCAAGCAGGCTTCATGTACGCCAACGCCTTCAAAACTACATCGAAGAACTCGATGAGGCACTCTCCTCTTCTCTCCGCATATCCCTGCCTCTGCGGACAAGGAAAAATCTTGAAACCAGCCGCCAATATATCAAAGATATTCTTTTGTACATTGACTACAGAGGTGATCCAAGCGCCGTCCCGCTTATGGATGACGAAGAGTGAAACGCGGGGCGGCGGCACAGCGCCGCCCGGCCCGAAGAGAGCGGCAAAACCGCGCTTTTTCCGCGAAACGACAGGCCGTATGGTTTGAAATGCGAAGCATTTCAAACTGAAAATACTCCAAGCCTTGTGCAAGGCTCGCACCTTTCAGACACAAAAAAGCCTGTCCGCGGACAGGCTTTTTCATTGTATCACGCAGGCACGCCGCACAGCATATCCGGCTTTCATGTTTTGTTCCCGCACTTCCAAGATCAGGACTCATTATCAGATGTTGATTCCCCGGCATATTTCCCTACTCATGACATGAAAAAAATAAAATATCATTGCGTGTTACAAAAAAGCCCATCTTTACCCGTCAGACCCGATGCGCGGGTTTTGGGGAGGATGGGGGAGTTTGAGGGGGAAGGAACACCTTTTTGCCGCAAGCAAAAGGGGTTCCTTCCCCCTCAAGACAAAACGTAAAGAGTCCTGAATCTATGAATCAAGCAACGCTTCGACGGCGGCGACGATATGATGGGAGCGGATGCCCGCAGCTTCGCGCAGGCGCGTCTGGCTGCCGTGTTCCACAAAGGCGTCGCCGATGCCCATGCGGTGAATGCGCTGTCCGTCGAGCAGCTGGTTGTCGCTGAGG
>CALVGJ010000178.1 GCA_944327045.1 uncultured Desulfovibrio sp. | reverse complement strand
TGTTCTGGGACATGATCTGGTACTTGCCGCCGTCGCACATGTCGGCGGCCTTGTTGTAGCATTCGGCCCAGTCGTTATCCATGCCGTTGCAGTTGACGGAATAGCCTTCCGCTCCGTCAGGAAGGCGGGCGGTTTGTGCGCTGCCGCAGCCTGCGGCCAGCACGGCGCAAAGACTGAGCGTCAGTGTCAGCAGTTTCATGGCATATCTCCTGTTGCGGATGATCCCCCCGTGGCGGCGGACCTAGTGTATCAGGGCCTGGCCCATGCCGACCAGGGAGATCAGTACGAGGAAAAGAAGCACATAGCGCTTGAAGCGGGCTTCGTCCACACTATGAAACCAGCGTGTGCCGATCCACATGCCCAGCCACATGAACGGCAGGACGGCAAGAGCATCCACGACGGTTTGCCAGGTCATCAAGCCGGAATAGGCGAAAAAGCAGGATGTCTGGATGTCGAACGCCAGAAAAAGGACGATGATCGTCGATCTGGCCGCCGCTGCCGGCAGCGTCGCCAGCATGAAGATGACGACCGGCGGGCCGCCGTTGGATGAAGCGCCGTTGATGAAGCCGGATACCGCGCCCACACCTACGATGCCCAGGGGGCCCAGAGGATGCCGTGGGCGGACGCCCGCGAGAAGAACGAGCGTCAACAGAAGGACAACCGCATTGACGCCGATGGCCATGGTCTGCTCGGGGAGATGTATGAGGAGCTGCATACCGAGCGGTGTCATGGGGATAATGCCTGCAAGCAGCAGACCTGTGATCCTCCAGTCACACTGCCGCCAGACAAAGGGAGCGTGCCCCGCACTGGCAAAGATTTCCCAGAGCAACAGCAGCGGCACCACCTGCGCCGGCGGCAGCACAAAGGTCAGCAGCACCAGGGCCAGCATGGAGAAGCCGAATCCGGTAGCCCCGCGGATGATGCCCGCCGCAAACACCGAAAATGCCGCATAGGTAAAAACAAGCCATCCGAATGACATGACCTACCTCCTGACAGCCGCCCGCTACGGGGGCTTGTTCCCGATAGCACAACCCCGGACGGAAGAGAAGGCTTTACGAAGGCGGCGTAATGGCCTATGAATAAAAAAATTCACTGCACGTCCCAGCGGCGTGACCCGGCAGGAACTCATGAAGAATTCGCACGGCGTGCTGAGCGGCACACTCTGCCTTGCCTTTGTGGCGGTAGTCTATTGCGTCTGGACGGCCTTCGGCAATGACGTCAACGTCTGCGTGACCGAAGGATGCAGTCTGTACCAGGATGCCAATCTTGGCGGCGTCTCCCTCTGGTGGATCGGCGCCGTGACCTTTGCCGTTCTTGCCCTGCTTGCCCTGGTGGGGGCGGCGCGAGTGGGGCGCGTCATCGCCGGGCTAGCGCTGGCGGGCGATATTCTTCTTCTGCTGCTCATGGCGGCCACGGCTCCCTGCATCAGTTGTCTGGGGGCGGCCCTTTTCTTTGCGGGCGTCTACGCCTGCTTCCGCCGAGCGGACATGGACCCGCAGGGCAAGGGCGCGCCGATGCGACGCTCCATTCTGGTGCTTTGCTGGCTTGTGCTCTTCCTCATCAATGCCGGGGCCTCGGCCCGCCTGGCCGCTTCTGTCTGGAGCATCAGCGATCCCAGCGGCTCGCCCTCGGTGCGGGTTTTCTACTCGCCGTCCTGCTCGGCCTGCGCTCAGGCTATCGACGCCCTGTCGGGCAACGTGAGCGTGGCCTTCTATCCTGTGGCTGAAACGCCGGATGACGTCTACATGGTCGCCGCCATGCGTGAGGCCGTGGATCGCGGACTCAACATGAAGGAAGCGCTGGAACTGGCCAAAAAGGCGGAAAATCCCGGAGGCCTTGCCGCCATTTCACCGGATATGCTCTGGTTGCGGCTGCGGTTGCTGCGTAACAAGGCGCACGTCTATCTCTCCGGTTCTCAGACGGTGCCTTTCATCGAATATCACGGCCTGCCGGCCATGCTTGCTCCCAAGCCGGAGAGCAAGGCCCGCCAGAAGCAGGCTGCCGACCGGAAGGAGGAGACCCCCGCGCAGGATGCAGCGCCGCGTCCTTCCGCGGCCTCGCTGCCGCTTGAGCCCGTGACCGGCGGTCTGACGCCGCGCGGCGGCAATGCGGCAACCGAGAATTCATTCGAGAATTCAAGCCTTTTTGATGATCCCGTGGTCGGCAGCTGCGGGGGGCAGACGCCCTGCCCTGAATAGCGACAGGCCGTTTCGGCCTGCGGATTTTTTCGTATGCGTCGCGCCCTGTTCGTCCCTGAGCAGGGCTTGACGCAACGTGCGCTTGTCTCGTATATCTAAACGCCTTTTGACTCTAGCTTGTGAAAAGTTGGTCCCATGAAAATTCATGATATCTTCCGCCCGCAGAAAGATGCGGTGGTCAGCAAGTGGATAGAGGCCGTGTATGCTACCTATCCGCTTGAAACGACGGGATTTCTCAGAACGAGAAAAGACCCCTTCACCAATCCGGTGGGCGATATGACGCACGAGGCGGCGGGGCGCCTGTTCGATGCTGTCTCCGGCGAGGATACGGACCCTGTTACCGTGCGCCAGGCCATAGATCGCTTCGTGCGCTTGCGGGCCGTCCAGAAGATGACGCCCAGCCAGGCCATCGGGGTGTTCTTTTTGCTCAAGCCCATCATGCGGGAGCTGCTCTTGCCGCTCTGCACGGGCGACAAGGCCCGCACGGCCTATCTTAACGCGGAATCACGGCTGGACAGCATCGTGCTGCTGGCCTTTGATATGTATACGGAGGCGCGCGAGACGCTGGCCGAATCGCGCATCACCGAAATCCGCTCCCAGTACGCACAGGTGGTGCGCTGGGCGCAGACGGTGGATGGCAGCCCGGTTTCGGGCAAAAGCTAACACATTTCCAAGCGAGGTAGGGAATGATCGCAGCGTTGGCGATGGTGGCGCTCATCGGGTGCATCGCCTGGGCGGGAGCGGCCGGCGGGCTTGCTTTCCTGTTCAGCGTGGTGCTGCCCTATGTGGCGGTAATCATCTTTGTAGTGGGCGTCATCAGGCGCATGGTGTATTGGGC
>CALVGJ010000177.1 GCA_944327045.1 uncultured Desulfovibrio sp. | reverse complement strand
AATGCCCCGGCCCAGCTCGTTGCCGAACTTGAGCGCAACATTCGCATCACCGACGGCATCTTCAAGTTCGTGACCGTCAAGCTGGCTGACGAAGTGGAGGTCGCGTAATGGCTTTCAAGAAAAAATTTGCCCCGCGTCGCAAGTTCTGCCGTTTCTGCGCGGACAAGGACCTGCCCCTGAACTACAAGCGCCCCGACGTGCTGCGTGACTTCATCACCGAGCGCGGCAAGATTATCGCCCGCCGCATCACCGGCACCTGCGCGCATCATCAGCGGCTGCTGACCACCGAAATCAAGCGTGCGCGCCAGATGGCTCTGCTCATCTACACGGCCACCCATGATTCCGGCGTCAAGAAAAAGAGCATGATCTAAGGAGGCGCACATGAAACTGATTCTTCGCGCCGATGTGGAAAATCTCGGCAATCTTGGCGACGTGGTGAACGTGCGCCCCGGCTACGGCCGCAACTTCCTGCTGCCGCAGGGCCTTGCCATGGTGGCTTCCGAAGCCAACCTCAAGGTCTTTGAACTGGAACGCAAGAAGCTGCAGGAGCGCATGGACGCCCTGCGCGCCGAAGCCCAGTCCCTCTGCGAGCGTCTCGAGGCGCTGGACGTCGTCATCCCCATGCATGTGGGCGAAAACGACAAGCTGTACGGCTCCGTTACCTCCACCATCATCGGCGATGCCCTTGCCGCCCTTGGCGTGGAAGTGGACCGTCGCCGCATCCTGCTGGATGCCCCCATCCGCAGCCTTGGCGAGCATCCGGTGCGCGTGCGTCTGCACGCCAGCATCATTGCCACGGTGCCGGTGAAGGTCATTTCCGACAAGCCGGAAGAGCCCGCGGAAGCGGCAGCCGCACCGGCTGAAGAAAACGCGGAAACCGCCGCCGAATAAGGCGTATGGCCACACCATCCGACAACAACGCCGCCTCCGGCTCCCGAGCCGGGGGCGGCGGTTCCTTTTCCGGCCGGGGAACGGGCAGCCGCAATGCCGAGGCGGATCTGCTGCGCCGCGTGCCGCCGCACAGCGCCGAGGCGGAACAGGCGGTACTCAGCGGCGTGCTCATGCGGCCCGACGCGCTGCATGTCATTGTGGATATGCTCACGGCCGAGGATTTCTACCTGCCCGCGCACGCGGCCATTTTTGCCGCCATTCTCGATCTCTACCGCAAGAGCGCGCCCATTGATCTGGTGACGCTGGCCGAACAGCTCCGCTCCCGCGGTTCGCTGGAAGAGGCGGGCGGGGCCGTCTATCTCGGCGAGCTGGCGCAGGCCGTGGTGTCCGGCGCCAATGCCGAATACTATGCCGGTATCGTGCGGGACAAGGCCCTGCAACGCAGCCTCATTACGGCCTGTTCCGGGATTATCGGCAACTGTTACGACGCCTCGCGCGATGTGGGCAGCCTGCTTGATGAATCGGAACAGGCGGTCTTTGCCATTTCGCAGCGCACCACGGGACGGGATTTTTCGGACGCTGCCGAGCTGGTGGCGCGGGTGTTCGACAATCTCTCCCGCATGGCCGGCACACAGGACCTCATTACCGGCGTCACCACCGGCTATGCCCGGCTGGACAAGCTTACCTCCGGTCTCCAGAAGTCCGACCTCATCATTGTGGCGGCCCGGCCCAGTATGGGCAAGACGGCCTTTGCCATGTGCATGGCCCTGCATGCCGCCATTCGCCAGAACATCCCTGTGGCCGTTTTTTCGCTGGAAATGAGCAAGGAACAGCTCGTCCAGCGCATGCTTGCCGTGCAGGGCAGGGTGGACGTCTCCAAAATGCGGCGTCCGGCCCTGCTCACCGATGCCGAATGGGCACATCTCTCCCAGGCGGCGGATACCATTTCCGCCGCGCCCATCTATATCGACGACACGCCCGCTCTCTCCACGCTGGAACTGCGCTCCCGCGCGCGTCGTCTCAAGAGCGAGAAGGGACTCGGCCTTGTGGTGGTGGATTACCTGCAGCTCATGCGGGCCGGGCGGCGAGTGGATTCACGCGAACTGGAAATTTCGGAAATCTCGCGTTCGCTCAAGGGGCTGGCCAAGGAAATGGATGTGCCCGTGGTGGCGCTCTCCCAGCTTAACCGCAAGGTGGAGGAGCGCAGCGACAAGCGGCCCATGCTCTCGGACCTTCGCGAATCGGGCGCCATCGAGCAGGATGCCGACGTCATCATGTTCGTTTACCGGGATGATGTCTACCGCTATGCCAAGCCGGCCGAGCGGCCGCCCAAGGGCGTGGCGGAAATCATCATCGGTAAGCAGCGCAACGGGCCGGTGGGCGTTGCCGAGCTCATGTACGTTTCCCCCTATACAGCGTTCGAGGACCTCGCCCCGGACTGGATTCCCTCTCCGTCCGAAAATGCCGGTTAGGGCTGCTGACACTCTTGGCTGTCTGTTGGGGAAGAGTCAGGGGCACGAGGCAACCCACCCCAAAGGCAAGCGGAGCGTGTACGGCTTATTCTTCTTATCTCTTGAAATTGTTTTCAAATTTTGCGTTGGCAGCCCCGGACTATTGATCTGTTCTCAGCCTGCTGTGCGGCAGGTGAGCTTTTTTGCCCTTCTGGCGCATTTTCAGTTTGAAACGCTTTGCGTTTCCAACCATACGGCCTGTCGTTTCGCGGAAAAACCACGTTTTTTCCGTGGTGTGAGGGCAGCGTCAGCAGGGAAATTGGACACAATTTCCCTGCGAATCCGCTCTCAAGACAAAACGCTCCAGTGTCCGCAAGGCCCGCATCACCCGACAGGTACGGTGCTGCGTGCTTTCCCGCGATTGCGCCTGTTGTTTCCGCTCCCCTCTCGCGGCAGGTGCACTGTGACTGTGTCGGCAGGCATGATTTTCCCGACGAAACCCGCGCTCGACGGCACATGGTTTCTACCTGAATGTCCGCTTGTCATACTGTTTGTGCGCGCAATCATTTTGTGGTGTCATCCCGTTGGAAAATCGACGTTTCACAAAGTAACAAACTGGCATTACTTTTGCCGCTCCATCCAGAATCGCTGTCGGGACTTTTGTGCAAGCCGCTTTACGCACAGCAGTTTTTGTCTTGTGCGTTGACAAGCCGCAGAAAGCATGCTTTTGTCGTATCAACAGCCGCGTGCTGACAAGAGGTTTAATGGGAGAGAGCGCGCGGCAAGACTGTTTTTTTGAGAGGGTGTTTTTTCATGGCCAAGTCTATCTATGTGGGGAACCTTCCCTGGTCGTCTACCGAGGAGCAGGTTCGCGACCTCTTCGCCGAATACGGCAACGTGCATTCCGTAAAGCTTGTCAATGACCGCGAAACCGGCCGCGCCCGCGGTTTCGGTTTTGTTGAAATGGATGACGCTGCCGCCGAGGCCGCCATTGAAGCTCTGGACAACCAGAACTTTGGTGGGCGTACGCTTCGCGTCAATGAAGCCAAACCCCGCGCCCCCCGTCCGCCCCGCTACTAAGCGCAAGGACTGCCCCGAAGCCCTGCCTTCGGGGTTTTTCAGCCAATCTAAACAGAGCGATATACTATGAAATTCAGCACGCGTTTCTTCCTTGCCTGTGCCGCAGGCGCGACCCTCTCCCTGTCTCTGCTGTGCGCGGTTCCCTCTGCCGCGGACAAGCCTTTCACCCTGACCAGTCCGCAGCTCAAGGACGGTGGCGTCATGGGGACGGAACAGGTCTTCAACGCGTTCGGCTGCACGGGGAAGAACGTCTCTCCCGAACTGGTCTGGAGCAATCCGCCCAAGGGGGCCAGGAGCTTTGCCGTGACGGTCTATGACCCGGACGCGCCCACGGGCAGCGGCTGGTGGCACTGGGTGGTTTCCAACATTCCCGCCGATGTGCGCAGCCTCAAGCTCAACGCCAGCGGAGACAAGAGCCTGCCCGCTGGTGCGGTGGAGTCGCTTACCGACTTCGGCGCGCCCGGCTACGGCGGGGCCTGCCCCCCTCCCGGCGACAAGCCGCATCGCTATGTGGTGACGGTCTATGCGCTGGACACGGCCGACATCGGCGTGACGCCGCAAACCCTGCCCGCCATGGCCGGATTTTCCCGATACGGCAAGGTGCTCGGCAGCGCCAGCCTTACCGTGACCTACGGCCGCTGACCAGCGCGGCGCAAGGGCGGCCTGCCTGCCTGACGCCTTGCCGTCAGGCGGCTTTTCTGCCATGATGTAACGACATCATCGTCCGCATGGGATTCAACACAGCAGGAGGCAATATGCTCGATCCCAAACAATGTGTGCTTTACAGCGGCGGCGCTGCCGGAACCGAGCAGTTTTTCGGGGCGCTGGCCGAAAGCTGGGGCATCGAAGAGGTCAACTACAGCTTTGAAGGTCATCAGATGGAGCGCAAGCGCGGCGTGCGCGTGCTGACCAGCGAAGAGCTGGCCCTCAAGGACGTGAGCCTGACCTATGTCTCCAAGCTGATGAACCGTGAGTATACCCGTGCGCCCCTGTTCCGCAAGGTGCTGCAGTCCATCTGCTGGCAGGTGAGCAGCGGCAATCAGGTCATTGTGGTGGGGGCCATCCAGCCGGACGACACCGTCAAGGGCGGCACCGGCTGGGGGGCGGAATTCGCCAAGATTTGCAACAAGCCGCTGCTGGTGTTCGACCAGCCGCGGGATGCGTGGTTTGCGTGGGAAAAGGATGTCTGGACCGAAGTGAAGGACCCTGTCATCGACCACGCGCATTTTGCGGCCACCGGCACCCGTTTCCTTGAGGCCAACGGGCGGCAGGCCATTCAGGAACTCTTTACCCGTTCCTTCAGCCGCTAGAGCATGTTGCCTTTGCAAAAGGCAAAACGCGAGGCGGCGACACAGCGCCGCCCGGCCCAAGGCAAGCGGAAAAACCGCGTTTTTTCCGCGAAACGACAGGCCGTATGGTTTGAAACGCAAAGCGTTTCAAACTAAAAATGCTCTAGACCGGCAGGAGATGATGAACCCTTGACGGCCGCGCCGGGCAATTGACGACCGGCGCGGCGTTTCGCGTCTGAAGAGGGGGCCTGCGGGCATCCCTCCCGGATGTCCGTTTTCAGGGAGGCAGCATGAGTCGCACCTTCAGCGAAACAGAACGCGCCATTCTGCGCATTGCCCAGGCCGATCTTCCCGACACGCTCACCCCTTATGCCGACATGGCCGCCCAGACCGGCAGCAGTGAGGAGGAGGTTCTTGCCCTCTTGCAGGAATTGCGGGAATCGGGAGCCATCCGCCGTTTCGGCGCAAGCATCAAGCACCAGAAAACCGGCTGGAACCACAATGCCATGGTGGCCTGGCAGGTGGATGCCGACAAGGTGGACGCCTGCGGCAGGCTGGCGGCGCAGAATCCGCATATTTCCCATTCCTACTACCGGCCCAGCCCGGCGGAGGACTGGCCCTATACCTTCTACACCATGATCCACGGCCGCAGCGAGCAGGAATGCCTTGATGTGGTACGGGAACTTGCCGCCGCGGCTTCCCTCGGCCCGTATGCCGTACTGCGGAGCCTGCGGGAACTGAAAAAAATCTCCATGACCTATTTTTAAGGAGCCGCAATGGACAACAGCACCTCCAGCCAGCTTTTCGACAGGGCCTGCGCCGTCACTCCCGGCGGGGTCAACAGCCCGGTTCGCGCCTGCCACAACGTGGACAGCCTGCCGCTTTTCATTGCCGAGGCCCACGGTTGCCATATTCGCGACGTGGACGGCAACGACTATGTGGACTTTGTGCTCTCGTGGGGGCCCATGATCCTCGGACATGATCACCCCGCCGTCACCGCCGCCGTGTGCGAAGCCGCGGGACGCGGCACAAGCTACGGCGCTCCCTGCCCGGATGAAGTCATTCTGGCCGAGGAAGTGGTGGCCGACATGCCCACGCTGGACATGGTCCGCATGGTCAATTCCGGTACCGAAGCCACCATGAGCGCTCTGCGGCTGGCGCGCGGCGTGACCGGACGGGACAAGGTGGTCAAGTTCATCGGCTGCTACCACGGTCATGCCGATCCCTTCCTGGCGGCGGCCGGTTCCGGCGTGGCGACCTTCGCCATTCCCGGCACGCCCGGCGTGCCCGCCGCCGTGGTGGGGGACACCCTGCTTGCTCCCTATAACGATCTGGACGCCGTCCGCGAACTCTTTGCGGCGCACGGCAAGGACATTGCGGCGGTCATCGTTGAGCCGGTGGCGGCCAATATGGGCCTGGTGCTGCCCCTGCCGGGCTTTCTGGAAGGCCTGCGCGAACTGACCGCCGCCCACGGCAGTCTGCTCATCTTTGACGAGGTCATCACCGGTTTTCGCGTGGCCTTCGGCGGAGCGCAGGCCCGTTTCGGCATCGAGGCGGACCTGACCACCTTCGGCAAGATCATCGGCGGCGGTCTGCCGGTGGGGGCCTTCGGCGGACGCCGGGCCTACATGGAACATGTGGCTCCGCGCGGCGAAGTCTATCAGGCGGGCACGCTTTCCGGCAATCCGCTGGCCATGGCCGCGGGCATGGCCACCCTGCGCGAGCTGCGGCGGCAGGACTATGCCGCCCTGGAAGCCCGCACCGCCACCTTTGCCGGAGAACTGGCCGCCATTCTGGCCGCCAAGGGCGTGCCCATCCAGATGCCCACCATCGCCTCCATGTTCTGCCCCTATTTCAGTGAAACGCCCGTGCACAACTTTGCCGATGCGCAGAAGTGCGATCAGAAGCTCTTTACCGCTTTCTACAAGCAGATGCGGGCACAGGGGATCAATCTGGCGCCTTCCGGTTTTGAGACCGGCATGGTCTCCTTTGCCCATACCGACGACGACTTCAACAAGGCACTGGATGCCGCCCGCAAGGTGAACTTTTAGAGCGGATTCGCAGGGAAATTGTGTCCAATTTCCCTGCTGACGCTGCCCTCACACCACGGAAAAAGCGTGGTTTTTCCGTGTGTTCGGTTGCGGGTAGTCGCTCTCGCGACTACCAGAGCAATCCACATTTTCAATGTGGA
>CALVGJ010000176.1 GCA_944327045.1 uncultured Desulfovibrio sp. | reverse complement strand
AGCGTTTCATTGTGTTTTCCTCCTGAACAGCTCTAACTCAAAAAAGGTACCTTTCCTTTCTGAACACAACGAGGTCACCTTGACCTCGCTTTGGGATGGTATATGCGGCGCGATTTTTGTCAAGATGTGGGACTGGCCTCCGGCCCGTTTTTGGTAAAAAAATTTTGCCCGGCAGCCGTACGGCCGCCGGGCATACGCGTAACACGCCGTGCCGTCCCGCCTTAGAGCCTTTTCAGTTTGAAACGCTTTGTGCTGCAAACCGTCCGGTCTGGCGTTTCGCGGAAAAAGCGCGGTTTTTCCGCTCACTGGCGAGGCGGCGCTGTTGCCGCCGCCTCGCATTTTGTCTTTTTCACAGGCAAAATGCCCTATTGCGGCATGCCCCAGCGCGGGAAGTAGCAGGCGCCGCCGCCGGTGGGCACCTGCTTGGCGTCGCCGCCGTGACGGGTGGTCAGATAGATGCCGCGCGTGCCGCCACGGCTGGAGCTGAAGGCGATGAAGTAGCTGTCGGCACAGAAGGACGGCTGCTCGTCGCTGCCGGGCCCGAAGGTCACCTGGCGCTCAAGGCCGGTCACCATGTCCTGCACGAAAATGCGATGGCCGTAGTCGGTCATGCGGCTGAAGGTCACCAGCGTGCCGTCAGGCGAAAGGTTGGCTTCCGTATTGTAACCGCCGTTCTTGCTGACCCGCACGGTGGATCCGGAGGCCAGGTCCTTCATGAAAATCTGGGGGCCGCCCATACGCGAGGAGGTAAAGGCCATCTTGGTCCCCGTGCTGTCGAAGGTGGGCGACACGTTGATGGAATTATGCTCTTCCAGCACCCGTTCTTTCTGGAAGGAATGGTTGAGAAGGTAGATCACCGGATACTTGCCCTTGGACAGAGCCACAGCCACCTTGTTGTCCGGCGTGAAGGCGGGCCCGATGACCACGTTGCCGGGGAAGCGCACCCGCTGGGTCTTGCCGCTCTTCCGATCCCAGACGCCGAGGGAGTGGGACTTCTTGTCGATGAGCGTGAAGACGATGAAACGTCCGTCGGGCGACCAAGCGGGCGACATGGCCTCGCCGCCGATATTGGTGACCTTGCGCAGATCGCGGCCCGTGGGGCGCACGGTCCAGACGTCGGCGGTCAGCTTGCCGCTCTTCTTCACAAAGGCCAGCGTGGAGCGGAAGAAAGCCCCGCTGCCGGTGAGCACTTCCAGCAGGTCGGCGCAGAAGCGGTCGGCCACTTCCGGCAGATCACGGCTGGAGACGCGCGGATATTCCTTGCCGAACAGACGGCCGCCGGTATTGGTTTCAAAGGCACGAATCTGTACGGCCCTGGTGCCGCTGTCGCCACCGGGCCAGACCGTGGTGACGACCACGTCCGAGCCTGCCAGCTGAAAACGCTTGAAATCCACGTTCGGCGGTTCAAAACCCGGCAGAAGCGTTCCCCCCAGCACGGCCTTGGGGTCGGTCAGGCGCATGAAGGGCAGAAAGCTCAGGTTCTGCTGGATGAGCTTTTGCAGTTCACGCCCCATGTTGCCGGCGGGCTGGCTGGGACCGGTCAGCGGATCGGCCAGCGCCAGATTGACGCTGTTCTGGCCGGGGCCGTAGATGTCCACACGCATGGCGGCCTGGGCGGACACGCTCCAGGTGAGCAGGCTCAGGGCAACCAGAAGAAGAACAAGACGTTTCATATCAGCCATTTCCTCCGGGTGCGGCTAGCGCACCATTGTTAGGGTCACGTCAAAGGGCGAGGCCAGCCCGGCGGGCGGGGGAGTCACCTTGCCCGCGCGCTTGACGCCCTGACGAACGTAGGTATCGATGCGGTCATTGCCGCTGGACTGCACAATCTCGTAATTGGTGATGGCGCCGTTTTTGGCGACGGTCAGGCGCACGGTCACATAATAACTGCCGCGCGGCGCTTCTACCGGCACGAAACTGGCTTCGCGCAGCTGGCGGGCCACCTTGTTGAGGTAGCCGTGGAACTGGATGGCGTAGGCATCCTGCGCCATGCGGCTGCCGCCTGTCGCAGCGGCGGGAGGCGTCGCGGCGGGGGGCTCCACCACCGGCGCGGGGGCGGCGGGGGCCGCAGTCTGAATAATCGCCTGTCCGGACGGGCTGACGGTTATGGTGCCCTGCTGTGCCGGCGTACGACGCGGCGTGCCGCTCCAGAAGGCCAGATGCACGTCAATGGGCATGGCGTAGGGCGGCGTTTCCAGCTTGCCGAGTTTTCTCGCCGCCTCGCACACGCTGTTGTCCAGCGCGGGCGTTCCGGAACGCTGCGTCGGCGTACAGCCCAGCACGCTCCCGTCGCCGTTCACGCTGATGCGCACACGCACCATGCGGTTGCCGGTGTCGGCGGGCGGCGTCCAGATTTCGCACAGCTTGCCGAGCACCACCCCGGCATAGCCCTCCTGATGATCGGCAGCCGCAATAGCCGCCGCGGACGCCGCCAACGGGTCTGCCGCCGTGAGGGCCAGAAGGAATGCTCCGACCCGGACGCTCCGCCTGAATGGCCATTTTCTGCCGCAAAGGGAGAAATTTCGTGTCATGTCACCTCCGGTGGGACGTGCGAGGGGCATGGCAGTTCATCCCGCCCCGACTCAACGCCCCATCATTTCATTGAGCGTAAAGACCAAATCCAGTTCGGTGAATTCGGCGGACGGCGGAGGCGGAAACTCGCCGCCGCGGCTTGTCCGCCAGATGGCGTTCACTGCCGAGGCATCATACTGGGCATTGCCGGAACTCTGGGTTACGGTTGCCTGCTGCACTTCGCCCTGCATGTTGACGACAATATGCACCACACAGCTCATGTTGAGCCGACTGGCCGAGGCAAAGCTCCAGTTGGGACGGACGGACAGCATGACCGTTCCCAGGTAGGCCTCGTTGAGCCCGCCGCCACCGGGGCCGTCACCTTCGCCGCCGCCCCCTCCGCCGGTACCGCCCGCATTGCGGCGGGCCTGCGCCAGCGCCTGCTCCACGGCGTTGCCGCGGTCGCCGGATTCCACACGCGAGGAAGCCGAACGGCGGGCCTGCGCCAGCGCATCCTTGACCGGGTCGCCCTTGGGCTTGGCCTTGGGTTTCTCCTTGGGCTGCTCTTTCGGCTTATCCTTCGGTTTTTCCCTGGGTTGTTCCCTGGGCTTTTCCTTGGGTTTCTCCCTGGGCTGCTCCTTGGGCTCTTCCCGGGGCTTTTCCCTGGGCTTTTCCGGTTCCTTTTTCTGCGCCAGCGGCACCGCTTCTTCCTTCGGCTGCTGACGCGGTTCGGGAATCTTGGGCTGCGGCGTCTTTTCCTCAGCCACAGGCACAGCCTCGGCCCGTTCCGGCCGGGCACGGCGCGCCACCTCGTCCTTCTTGGCCGGGGGCGAAATATCCTGCGGCCCGTTGGTCGGTTCCCCCATCTTGCCGAGGATATTGGAAGGCGTCCGGTTGCCGCCCGGCGCGCCGTCCACAAGGCTGATCATCACCGGCGGCGAATCGAGCTTCACCGGCGGCGATGTGGGCCAGAACAGCACCAGCAGAATAAATGCCGCATGCAGGCACAGGGACAGGAGGTACGACGACCAGTTCATACGGGGTTACTTCCTGCCGGAAGCGGCCGGCTCGTTATCCGGCTTGTCGGCCACCACGCCCAGCTTTTCGATGCCCACGGCCTTGATGCGACCCATGACGTCCACCACCACACCGTAGGGGACATTCTTGTCGGCCTGCAGAAAGAGCGTCTTGTTCTTTTCCTTGACGAGCTTTTGCAGATAGCCTTCCAGATCGTCCATATTCTCCACGGCATAGGTGTCCAGATAGACGCTGCCGTCCACACGCACGGTGAGGACCATGCTTTCGCTTTCCGTGGGCAGGGTTTCCACCTGCTTGGTCTGCGGCAAATCCACATCCAGCCCCTGACTCATCATCGGCGTGGCCACCATGAAGATGATGAGCAGGACGAGCATCACGTCCACAAAGGGCGTAACGTTGATTTCGGAAACGAATTTTCCGCCGCCTCCCACATTGGCGCCCATGCTACATCTCCGTGGCGCCCGCGCGCTGCACGGGACGGTGGGCGTTCAGCTCGCGCTGCACGCGGTTGAGAAAGACGCCGGCAAAATTCACCAGCAGCGTATCCACCTGAGATATCTTGCCCATGAAAATATTGAAGCCGACGGTAGCGGGAACGGCCACGGCAAGACCGATGGCCGTGGCCACGAGCGCCTCGGAAATGCCGGGGGCCACGGTGGCGAGCGATGCCGACTTGAGCATGCCTATGGAATGGAAGGAGCTCATAATCCCCCAGACTGTGCCGAACAGGCCGATAAACGGCGCCGTATTGGCCGTGGTGGCCAGAATGGAGAGGGAGCGCTCGAGGCGGGCCTCCTCGCTGGCGACGCCCTGCCGCAGGGCCCGCCGCACGTTGTCCACCACCACGTCGCTGGTATTGCCCATTTCCTTGGAGCGATTGAACTCCAGTACGCCCTGATGGGCCACGAAGTACAGGGGCGAGGCGGGATCAGCCCCCAGTGACTGCACCGCTTCGCGCAGGTTGGCCGCTCTTTCAAAGTTTTCCGTGCCGATACGGCTTTTCTTGTAGGCGGCCGACAGGGCCAGCGCCTTCTGAATCATGAGCGCCCAACTGCTGATGGACATGAGCAGGAGCAGTACGAGCACCAGCTTGGCCACAAGGCTCGCCTGCGCAATCATATTGATGAAACTGAATTCCATGCCTGACTCCGTAATGGGATGAAGGCCGCGCCTGCACGCGGCGGTCGGCCGACCGGAAACGAACGGCATCGGCAGGCCTGCTGCCGGGAAATGCGACATAACGCAGAAGACCCTTTTCCCCCGGGGGAGAAAAGCGTTCCCGCGTTTCCGGCCTTTTTGCTGCAGCGCCGTATGCCGCAGCAGCATGCAACGGGGCCCGGGAATTTTCAAGAAATTTTTCTGCATCGCACCGGGAAGGGTGACACGCCGTTTTTTTCTGGGGAAAATCGCATTGCCAAGGACTTGCGTTACCGCTATGCTGGGCACATGCGTGATTTCCCTTCCGTCGATCGTACCCTGCGGATACGCGGGGTGTTCTGTTGTTTTTCCGTTCTTGCGGCCTGCCTTTTTCTTCTCGCCGGCGACCTTTCTCCGGTTCTGGCCGCATCGGTGCGCGAGCGGGTCAATGAAGCGCTCCAGACGCCGCTCTTTCGTGGTGAGCGGCGCCCCGAACCGCGGCCTGACGGCCATGCCCCCGGCCGGGCCATGACCATGGCCGACGCCGTGCAGCGGGCGCTGGCGCACAACCCCAGTCTCGGCGCTCAGGAGGCCACGAGCCGTGCCGCGGAAGAAGGCAGAAAATCGGCCCGCGGTCAGTTCGGCCCCAAGCTGAGCCTGAGCTATCAGGCCTACAAGCAGGAGCGGGAAAGCTCGCCTTCCACCAGCTCCGCCCGCACCCCGCGTCTGGGCACCTGGAGCATGGGCGTGGATATTTCCCAGCCGATTTTCCAGGGCTTCCGTCTGCTGGCCCAGTACCAGAAAGCCGCCCTGCAGGCCGAGAGCGACAGGGCATCCCTGCGTCAGGCCGAGCTGACCATGACCGGCGAGGTGCAGAAGGCCTTTCTTGCCTATCTGCAGGCTGAGGAGAACGTCCGCAGCGAGCAGGACTCGCTGGCCCGACTGCGGGATCAGCTGCGCATCACGCAGGCCTTTTACGACGTGGGGCTGCGGCCCCGTCTGGACGTGCTGCAGGCCGAGGTGGACGTCAGCAACGCGGAGAATCTGCTCATTCAGGCCGAAAATACGCGCGACACGGCGCAGGCCCAGCTCAACACCCTTGTGGGGCTGCCGGTAACGTCCCGGGTGTCGTACAACGGCAGCCTGGAGCATGTGCCCTTTTCCCGCAGTCTGGAGCAGTGCCTTGCCGCCGCCTACCGCCAGCGGCCCGACCTCTACATTGCCGCCAAGACCGTGGCCATTGCCGGCAAGAGCCGGCAGGAAGTCCAGAGCGAATATTACCCGAAGGTGGAGGCCTACTACAACGTCAGCCGTCAGGGAAATACCTTCGATCTCCAGCGCTCCGGCGAAAACGGTTCCAGCACGCAGGTCTGGGAAGTGGGCGTCAGCGCCACCTGGGACGTCTTCCAGTGGGGGACGACCTATTATGCCGACAAGCAGTACGGCTGGCTGGTCACCAAGACCCGTTATGAGGAAGAACAGCTCAAGCTGGACGTGGGTTACGAAATCAAGACCCGCCTGCTGGACGTGCGCGAGGCCGAAAAACGCATTGCCGTGGCCGGCAAGGGCGTAACGCAGGCAACCGAGGCCTATCATGTGGCCCTTGCTCAGTATCAGGAGCAGGTCGGCACCAACTTCGACGTGCTCAATGCCTCCGCCAACCTGACGGCCGCGCAGGCCTCGCTGACCGGCGCCAGGGCCGATTATCTGACCGCGCTTTCGCAACTCTATGTGGCCATGGGCGAATACCGGCCCGACCTCACGCATCCGGAAGCCGCCCCCCGTACGCCGCCCTCGGCGACCGGAACGCCGAAGGGAGAAGCGCCGAAGGCCGGACGGGCGGCCTCTCCCGCCCCCCGCACCCAGCCCTAAAGGATATGCCATGCAGACCAGCGATGCCTTTGTCACCATCACGCCTCTGGGAGGGCTCGGCGAAATCGGCCTCAACTGCCAGCTTTGGGAAAGCCGGGCCGGCGTCGTCATGGTCGACTGCGGCCTCATGTTTCCCGATGATTTTCATCTGGGCGTGGATGTCATCATTCCGCACTTCGGAGCGGTGCAGGCCGTACGGGACAAGCTGCTCGGCATCGTGCTCACCCACGGGCATGAGGATCACATCGGCGCCCTGCCGTGGCTGGTGCCGCTTTTGCGCGGCATACGCATCTACGGCTCGGCCTTCACCCTTGCGCTGGTGGAACACAAGCTGCGTGAACATGAGCTGCTGGACTGGGTGGAGCTCTGCCCCGTCACGCCCAAAAGCGTGGTGGAGCTCGGCGACATGCGCTTTCACTTCCTGCCGGTCTGCCACTCCATTCCCGAAGGCTTCGGCCTGGGAGTCGAAACGCCGGTGGGACGCATCGTGCACAGCGGCGACTTCAAGATCGACCCCGACCCCCTGCACGGCACAGGGACGGATCTGGAACTTTTCCGGCGCTTTGCCGGGCCGGAAGGGGCGCGGCTGCTGCTCTCCGACTCCACCAATGTGGAACGTCCCGGCCGCTCCATCAACGAGCGGCAGGTCAAGGACTCGCTGAGCAAGGTCTTTGCCTCCGCCGAGGGACGCATCGTCATCACCCTGTTTTCCAGCCACATCCAGCGCATTCAGGAAGTGTTCGATCTGGCGCGCGAATACGGACGCACCGTGGTCATCAGCGGCAAATCCCTGGCCAACAATATCGAAATGGCCCGGGACCTCGGCTTTGCCAAGCTGCCCCCCAGCTTTTTCAATGCTCACAACGGCGTGCCGGACCTGCCGGACGAAAAGCTGGTGCTCATCGTCACCGGCGCGCAGGGGGAACCGCTTTCGGCCCTTTCGCGCATGGTGCTGGGCGGGCACAGACAGCTGCGCGTACGCAAAGGCGATACCGTGGTCATGAGTTCCCGCATGATTCCCGGCAATGCCAAGGCCGTTTCCCGACTCATCAACGAGATGTACCGACTGGGGGCGGAGGTGCTGTACGAAAGCATGCACACCATTCACGCCTCCGGCCACGGCTATGTGGAAGAACTGCGGGATATGCTCGAAGCCGTGCGCCCGGAAATTTTCGTCCCGGTTCACGGAGAATACCGCCATCTGGTCAAGCACGCGCGCCTTGCGCGCTCCTGCGGCGTGGCCGAGGAAAAGACCGTGCTGCTGGAGGACGGTCGCGCCCTGACCCTGCTGCCCGACGACTTCCGGCAGGAAGCCCCCGTTCCCATGGAGTGCACGCTGGTGGACGGCAAGGGCGTGGGCGACGTCGGCACGGCCGTGCTGCGGGAACGCCGCATCCTGGGGGATGAGGGACTGGTCATCGTCCTGCTGGTGCTGGACGCGGAAACCGGCATGGTGCTGCACGGCCCGGAAATGTTTTCCAAGGGCTTTGTTTTCGAGCAGCAGTACAGCCACCTGCTGGAAGACGCCAAGTGTCTGGTGCTGGATGAAATCGAGGCTATCCGCCCCGGCCAGCTCACACGCCTGCAGGACGGCATCCGCGCTTCCCTGCGCCGCTTTTTCCGGCGCGTGCTGGAGCGCGACCCTGTCGTGGTCGCCATTGTCAGCGAAATATGAGGGAACAAGAGGACGTCATGATCCCTGCCGGGCAGCCGCGTCGTCCCATTCTGTACCTCCTCCTTGTTCTGCTGGCGCTGGGAGGGGGGCTGCTGGCACACCTGTGGCAGACGCGACAGGCCGTCCGCCTCGTTTTCCCGCTGCCGCTTGATGCGCCGGGCTACACGTTGAAAGACACAGAGGGCACGGACATTCGCGTCATCCCGCTGGCCGGAGCCCGTCTGCGCAGTGCGGCAGCGCCGGATCACGGCATGAAAAGCCGACCGTACGCGACGCGATATGACCCCACTCCCCCTTGACCTTCACCACATCGTGCCTATGTGTAAACAAATTGTATTCCCCGACATGACGGACTCTCACCTCCAAACCAGCGAGACTGCATACAGATGAATTGGGACTGGGACAAACTGCAGGAAAAGCGGGAACGCCAGCAGAAACAGCGGCCGCCCCACCCTGAACGGCGTCTGGAAGAACGCGACGAATACGATTACGACGACGAGCGTGACGAGCGCCACAACCGGCGGTCCCCCTTTGGCGGCGAGCCGCGCGGCGGTCTGCCCGGACTGCCCAGGTGGCAGATTCCCAACGGCCTGGCGGTCGGCGGCGGTCTGGTTGCCGTGCTCGTCATCTGGCTGTTGTCGGGCATTTATATTGTCAATCCCGGTGAGGAAGGCGTGGTGCTGCGTTTCGGCAAGTACGACCGTACCGTCGGCCCCGGCCCGCATTATGCCCTGCCAGCGCCCATCGAAACCGTCTACAAGCCGCAGGTGACGCGCGTACTGCGCAGCGAGGTGGGCTACCGTTCGCCCGGAGAAAGCCGCACCTACCAGAAAGGGCAGGTAAAGCCCATTCCGGCCGAAGCGTCCATGCTCACCGGCGATGAAAATATCGTCAACGTGCAGTTCAGCGTCCAGTACCGCATTGCCGACCCCGTGGCCTATCTTTTTGATATTTACGAACCGGACGCGCTGGTACGCAGTGCAGCCGAGGCGGCCATGCGCGAGGTTATCGGCAACAGTCTCATAGATGCGGCCCTGACCGACGGCAAGTTGCAGATTCAGGCCGACGCCACCCGTCTGCTCCAGAATATTCTCGATCGCTACCACGCCGGGCTGCGGGTCATCGCCGTGCAGCTCCAGGACGTTCATCCGCCGGATGAGGTACGCAATGCCTTCAAGGACGTGGCCAGCGCTCGCGAAGACAAGATACGCATCATCAATGAGGCCGAAGCCTACCGCAACGAGCTGCTTCCGCGGGCCCGCGGCGAGGCGGCGGCCATCCGCAACAAGGCCGAGGCCTACCGCGCCACGCGCATTCAGAATGCCGAAGGCGAGGCGGCCCGTTTTGCCGCGCTCAGCGCCGAACACCAGCGGGCTCCCAGGGTCATGGAACAGCGCCTCTACTATGAAACGCTGGAAGACCTGCTCAAGAATGCCCGTGAAAAGGTGCTGCTGGACGGCAAGTCTCCTGAACGCATCCTCCCCTACCTGCCGCTGTCCGGCCTGACGACCGCGCCCGCGGCGGGCACGACGGAGAAACGCTGATGAAGAACAATCCTCTGCCCTATATCGTGGCGCTGCTGGTGATTGGCGGCTTCCTCGTTTTCCAGTGCTGCTTCACGGTACAGCAGTCCGAAAAGGCGCTGGTGCTCCAGCTTGGCGAGCCGCTGCCGGAGGTGTACGGCCCCGGTCTGCATTTCAAGCTGCCCTTCATCCAGAAGGTGCTCCTTTTCGACGCCCGCGTGCTGGACTATACGGCCTCCTCGCGCGAGGCCTATACCGTGGACAAGAAGACCATCGTGCTCGACAACTTTGCCCGCTGGCGCATCAGCGATCCCCTGCAATTCTATCGCACCATGCGCACCATACAGGGAGCGCAGGCCCGTCTGGACGACGTGGTCTATTCGCAGCTTCGGGCTCTGGTCGGCATTTATACCCTGACGCAGGTCGTTTCCTCCGACAGGGCCACCATCATGGAGCGCGTCACGGACAAGGCATCAAAGCTCATGGCGCCCTACGGCGTCGAGGTGCTGGACGTGCGCATCAAGCGGGCCGATCTGCCCGAAGCCAACCAGCGCGCCATCTTTGATCGTATGCGTGCCGAGCGCGAACGTCAGGCAAAACAGTATCGTTCTGAAGGTGAGGAGGAGTCCACCCGCATTCGTTCCGATGCGGACCGCCAGAAAGCGCTCATTCTTGCCGAAGCCGCCCGCGACGCCCAGATCGTCCGGGGCGAGGGGGACGCCCGCGCCGCCGCCATTTTTGCCGATGCCTACGGCAAGTCCCCGGAATTCTACAGTTACCAGCGCTGGCTGGAAACCTTGCGCAAGGGCCTCGAAAAGAACAGTTCGCTGATTCTTTCCAACAATGCGCCCCTGCTCAGCCTGCAACGATAGCACGCGCCACGCGTGTGACGGAGATAGTCATGCCTGCCTTTGCAGATGTTTATGAACGCATCAAGCTGGCCACCAACTGCCGCACCCAGATGGAGCTTGCCGCCGTGCTGGATATTCGACAGTCCAGCATTTCCGATGCCAAGCGGCGCAATACCGTGCCGGGCGACTGGTACATGAAGCTTTTTGAACGATTCGGCCTCAATCCCGACTGGCTCAAGCAGGGCTCCGGCCCCATGTACCTGCGCACGGACAAGGGCTATGTGCCCAGTGAAAAGCCCGAGGGACTGGCCGAAGACCCGGCCCATTTCGGCGATCCGCAGTCCCGCTGCGTCATCTGCCCTGTCTTTCTCATGTCCTGTCCCTACAGCGACAGCAAGCCGCGTCCCGCCTTCTCCCCGTCCGGCCGTCTGGCCATTCCCGGTTCCCTGCAACGGGAGGCGCTCATGGTCTTTCGCATGACCGGCGGCAATATGGCGCCCCTGCTGCCGCCCCATGCGCACTTCGGCGTGGACAGCGAAGAGCAGGACATCACCTCCGGCAAGCTCTACGCCGTCTTTGCGCCGCATGAAGGCGTCACGGTGCGCAAGATTTTTCTGGATGGAGAGCAGGAGGGCTACCTTCTGCGCTCCGAATCCGTCCAATACCCCGAAACCCGGCTTACGCCCCAGCAGCTCAAGAAGCGTTTGCTGGGCCGCGTGATCTGGATCATGCAGGAGTTGTGATGATGCGACTGTACAGGCGTGCGCTTCTGGTTCTCATGCTCGTGGGCAGTCTGGCTCTTGCCGCTTGCGGCGGTACGCAGGCGGCGGACGACGGTTCCGCGCCCATCGGGACGCCGGTGCTGGAAGCCCCGGAAAAGACGACAAAAACAGATCGTCTGGAAGAAAAAAATCTTTCTTCCCAGCAGGTGGCCCCCTCGGGGGCCACCCCCGTTTCCGGCCTGTCCGGCGCAACGCTGCCTGTACCCTCGGGCGCCATGCCCGATCCTCTGCCCCCCGCAACGGATGTTCACGGCAGGCCGGCCGCCGTCTGGCAACCGCTCCTGCAACGGCTGGCGGCCGACGGCATCTCCGGCCCTCAGGTTACGGCTCTCTTTGCCGCGCTGCCGGATACGGCAACCCAGTCACCCATGGGCCGCAAGATGAAGGAACTTTATCGGAGACGCTTCCTGCCCGCTCCCCCCGGCAGCGGCAAACCGCGTCTGCAGTACTACAAGGGTGTGGTAACGGAGGCCAATGCCCGCATCTGTGCCGACTTCGTCAGGGAAAACGCGACGGCCTTTGCCGAGGCCCGGCGCCGCTACGGCGTACCCGCCAACGTGGCTGTTGCCCTGCTTTTTGTGGAAACGCGCCTTGGCCGGGTACTGGGCGACGTCAAGGAGAACGCCTTCTACACGCTCGCCAGCATGGCCGTGAGCCGCGAGCCGGACAGCATCCGGCAATGGCTGCCGCAGCTTCCCGGCTATGAAAAGCATCTGGACTGGCTCAGGGAAACCATGCCTCAGCGGGCCGACTGGGCCTACAAGGAAACTCGCGCCCTCGTGGAACATATGCTGCGGGATCAGGTTCCCGCAGAGCATCTGCCGGGCTCCATCTACGGGGCTGTGGGCCTTTGCCAGTTCATGCCCTCCAACATCACCACCTACGGCGCGGACGGCGACGGCGACGGCAGAGTCGATCTGTTCACCATTCCCGATGCAGTTGCAAGTCTTTCCTGTTATCTGTACAAGCATGGCTGGAGAGCGGGCATAGACCGCAAGCGTCAGCATGCCCTGCTCATGCGCTACAACAAATCCACTGTGTACGCCAACACCATTCTGGCTCTGGGAGACCTGGTAGCCAAGCAACTTTAATGGAGGAATATATGAAAAAAAATTATCAGAGCCTTTTTAACAGGTGTATTTACATCGATAATGAAGGTGAACTTTCAAACAGCTTTTTGACACTGGCCAAAAAGCAAAAACACTTGACGTTTGACAGAAGATATCTTGACCCCAAGTTCCGCCAAGTTACCGAAACTCCTTTCAAGGAAATTCGCCATTATGATAATTTTATTTCGATGGATATAAATACATTCCCCCAAGAGAGAGAGAGAGAGAGAGAGAGAGAGAGAGAGAGAGCAGGGCTTGGACACCTTGCATACGCAACACTATGATAAGATTTTAGATTATTATATTTCTGCATATAAAGATGTCCTTCGAGGACTTGATAAAAATGAAAAATATCTTTTCTCCTGTTCCAATGGTTCTGACAGCAGGATAATTATTTCTTTACTCGCCCAACTACGAGACGAGGAAGGTTACAGCTTCGACAATATTCTCTTTCGCTGTTGGGGAAGCCCTGAAAAAGATTCTTTTTTGCAACTTATGAAACGTTTCAAATTTGATAACATATCAATTGTTGATGATGCGAGGGAAGACCCTTATGACATTTGTAGCAGTGATATTTGTGTTGAAGGATTCTATTCCTATGGAATTATGAGAAATTTTTGGGGGAAAGACATCAACCCCCAAGAGTACATTCTTCTTTCCGGTGCGGAAGGAGCAACTCTCGTCCTAACATTCACTGAATGGGTACATAGCCATGGATATTATTCAAGCAGGGGTGATGCAGTACATACCCTAGCTTCCATATTCAAGGATATTTTTTTCCCATATTTAACGAAAAATTTATTAAGCATTGCCATGTCCATACCTCCAAAATATAAAAATATTAAAGATACGCGGATTTCTCGAGATAAATTGCGTACTGACATCTGCGAAAAACTTGGCGTTGTGGACATTCCTATGCAGAAAGCAGATTACAGATGCAATATTTCTACAAATACCCAAAAAATTATGATGAATAAATATACAGCCTCACGATTCTATAAAGATTTCAACATTACTATTGATCCAGGCGAACTCTCGACCTCTCCGGGCTCTTTCAGCTCAAAAATGTGGGCATTTGCGACAACCGTTTATGAAAGAATTTTTGCGTAGCTGTTATTAAACGCCTTGTGGGGCGTATAAACCGTCCCACAAGAGAAAACGCCTTCTACACGCTCGCCAGCATGGCCGTGAGTCGCGAGCCGGACAGCATACGGCAATGGCTGCCGCAGCTTCCCGGCTACGAAAAGCATCTGGACTGGCTGCGGGAAATCATGCCCCAGC
>CALVGJ010000175.1 GCA_944327045.1 uncultured Desulfovibrio sp. | reverse complement strand
GCCTGGCGCACCATCCTGCCGCCCATCGGCAACGAATGCATCGCCATGCTCAAGGACACGGCGCTGGTTTCCGTGGTGTCCATGCCCGACCTCATGCAGCGGGCACGCAGTTTCGCCAACAACAGCTATCTTTATTTTGAAACCTATACGGTCGTTGCCCTCATTTATCTGATCATCACGCTGCTGCTTTCCAAGGTGGTCAGCATAATGGAATCCCGGCTGAACTACTATGATGGCAAAAGATAATACCACCCCGATCATCAGCATCAAAAACGTCTGGAAGTATTTCGGCAAGAATGTCGCCCTGCAGGATGTCAATCTCGACATCGCCCCCGGCGAACGCGTCGTGGTCATCGGCCCCTCCGGTTCCGGCAAGTCCACCTTGCTGCGCTCCATCAATCGCCTGGAGGAGATCGACCGCGGCCATATCCTCGTGCAGGGAAAGGACATCACCGACCACCACAACGACATCAACGTGATGCGCCGCAATCTCGGCATGGTCTTCCAGCAGTTCAATCTCTTCCCGCACAAGACCGTGCTGCAAAACGTCACCCTTGCGCCCTTCAAGCTGCTCAAGCTTCCGTACAAGAAGGCCGAGGATCGCGCCTTTGCCCTGCTCAAACGCGTGGGCATCAGCGACAAGGCCAACGTCTATCCGGCCCAGCTCTCGGGGGGACAGCAGCAGCGCGTGGCCATTGCCCGCGCTCTGGCCATGCAGCCGGCCATCATGCTCTTTGACGAACCCACTTCCGCCCTTGACCCGGAAATGGTCGGCGAAGTGCTGGACGTCATGGTCAATCTGGCCGAGGACGGCATGACCATGGTCTGCGTCACCCATGAAATGGGCTTTGCCCGCACGGTTGCCGACCGCATCATCTTCATGGATCAGGGGCAGATTCTGGAAATGGGCGCACCGGACAGAATCTTTTCCGCGCCCCGCCACCCCCGCCTGCGCCAGTTCCTGAACCAGATTCTCTGATGGCCCGCATTGCCGTAGCCGTCAGCGGCGGCGTGGACAGCCTCTGCGCTCTCTGCCGCCTCCGGGAACAGGGGCATGATGTGCTGGCGCTGCACGGCCTGTTCCTTCCTGCTGCCGATACCGAAACGACCGCCGACGGTTTGCCGCCGTCCGGCGGTCTTTCGCTCTCCACGGAGGCGGACGCGCCGCGCCTCTGGCATATTCCCGCAACCGCAGGCCATTCCGCGCCCCTTGCGCCCGATATGCCCGCGAGTCTGTCCGCCGCCGGAACGACAGACCCTTCTCCCGCTCTGCCCGGCCTGCGCGAGGCCTGCCGTCGTCTGGGCGTTCCCCTGTATCTGCTGGACGCCCGCAAGCGCTTTGCCCGGACGGTCATGCAGCCCTTTGTCCGGGCCTACGCACAAGGGCGGACCCCCAATCCCTGTGCCCTGTGCAATGCCTCCATAAAATTCGGCGTCTTACGGGAAGCGGCGCACCGTCTGTCCGCCGATACGCTGGCCACAGGGCATTACGCCCGCTGCACCGTCCACCCGCATTTCGGGCAGCGGCTGCTCGTGCCTGCGGTGGACGCCGGAAAGGATCAGGCCTACTTTCTTGCTCTCGTGCCGCCGGACTCCCTGCAACACGCGATCTTTCCCCTCGCCGGACTCACCAAGCAGGATTGCCGGGCCGCCGTTGCCGCTGCCGGACTGAGCGTCCCTCTGCCCGGAGAAAGTCAGGAGATATGCTTCATTCCCTCCGGGGAAGACGCCTACCGCGACTTTCTTCAGCGCCGCTGGGCCGAGGACGGCATTTTGCCGCCACCCGGCGGTCCTGTCCTTCTGCGGACACCGGAGGGAGAACGCCCCATCGCCCGGCATGACGGACTCTGGCGCTATACCGAAGGCCAGCGCCGCGGACTCGGCATTGCGCACAGCGAACCGCTCTATGTGCTCGGCAAGGACGTGGCGCGACAAGCCCTGCTGGTAGGCGGCCGGGCACTGCTTGCCATGCACGGTTGCCGTACCGCTCCAGCCAACTGCTTTCTGCCGCCCGCGGCAGTACGGTCCCTGTTCGACGGCCCCGTGTTCGTCCGCCTGCGCTACCGGCAGCAGCCCGTCCCGGCGGATGTGCAACTCCTGCCCGACAACAGCCTGTGCATCCGCCTTGACAGCGCGCAGGGCCCCCACTTTCCCAGCGCGCCCGGCCAGATTGCCGCCGTCTATGACGCGGCGGGGCATCTGCTTGCCGGAGCCGTCATCCGCGAAATCTTTCCATGACAGCGGAGCATGAATAAGCGAGGGGGAAAGGGGAACCGTTTTGAAAAACGGTTCCCCTTTCCCCCTCGCGCTCCCCCTTTCCCTTCCCCAAACCTTTACCAGGGTTCATGCCGGACAACATGGCCCGGCAAGGTGACGCGCACCTGTCACGTCCCCCGAAGGCACGAAAAAAAGCAGGCCGGACAGCGAAAATTGTCCGGCCTCGTTTGTACAAGGTTTGGCTGGATTGCGGTCTGGTGACGTCTTCCGATGCTACGACGCCCTGTATCTGGACATGTAAAGTTTTTGGGAAGGGGGGGGTCGGGGAGGGGAACCCTTTGTCCACAAAAGGTTCCCCTTTCCTCCTAGATAGCGTCGTCAAATTAAAAGTATGTTATAATCTCCTCAGTTACAATGAGGAGAGGTCATATGGCGGCACATCGAAGGCATGATATTTCCGACAAGGTATGGGCAAATATTGAAAAACTTCTT
>CALVGJ010000174.1 GCA_944327045.1 uncultured Desulfovibrio sp. | reverse complement strand
CCTCTTATCGCTGTACGCGAACGAATCGCCCTTCCCGACAAATACGGGCAAAGGGGACGGCATCCACCTATATGCGCAGCGCCGCCATGCCCAGCTCCAGAGCTTTCAGGTTGGCGGCCTGTAATTTGGACGGCAGATATTTGCTGATGGCCGCCTCCAGCGCATCCACCCCGAAGGGAAGAATGCCGGATGCGCAGGCCACGCTGAGCAGCACCGTATTGCCCGCCTGCGCGGAACCGGCCTTGAGCCCCAGCTCACGGCAGGGGACGAAATGGCACTGCCCGGCCACACGGCGCGTCTGGGCCTCCACCTCTTCCAGCGAGGGATACTGGGCGCCCCCCAGCGAGACGCTCAGGGGCGGCAGGGGGTCGGCGCTGGAAAAGACAGCTCCTCCGGCCCGCAGATAGGGCAATCCGCGCAGGGTTTCCAGCGGCTCAAAGCCCAGCAGCACATCGGCCTCGCCGAAGTCCAGCTTGGGAGATCGCCAGCCGCCGAGCAGCAGCACGGACTCCACCACGCCGCCGCGCTGGGCCATGCCGTGCACCTCGCCGGCCACCACGTCAAGACCGGCATCCATCGCCGTACGAGCCAGAAGAGTGGTCGCCGTCAGCGTTCCCTGCCCGCCCACACCGGTAAAATAGATGCGCATTCTTTTCTGCTTGTCAGTACTCATGGGAAACCTCGTGTTGGACAAGGGCAGGGCTAGACGTCGCGCCGTCTGGCCTTGAAAGACTTGGGACCGACCTGCAGGCAGACCATACAGCCCGTGCAGAGGCTTTCATCAACGGCAAGCGCCTCGCCATCCCGATAGAAGGCGGGACACGCCAGCGTTTCCAGACAGTGCGCGGCATCCGGCCCCTGCTCCTTCACCTCCGCCACCTGCGGCTGCGCCTTCTTGAGCTGACGGCGGGCATAGAGCGCACAGGGCTCCTCGGCGATGAGCACCCGCACGCCCTTTTGCGTGCGCATTTCTTCCAGCGCCTCGGAGACGGCCTTGAGGTTGAAGGCCCTGACCTTGCGGCAGCAGCTCACGCCCATGCCGCGCACAATGGCCTCGATATCCAGATGGGCCGCGCCGTCGCCCAGCATTTCCTGCACCATGCCCGGATTGGGCTGATGCCCGGTCATGGCGGTCGTGCCGTTGTCAAGGATGACCACAATGATGTCGTGCCGATTGAAGACCGCATTGGCCAGACCGGTCATACCGGAATGGAAGAACGTGGAGTCCCCGATGAAGGCTACCACCGTCTTGCCGGAAGCCCGGGCAAAACCGCTGCCCGCCGAAATGGAAGAGCCCATGCAGACGAGGAAATCCGCGCACTTGAGCGGCGGCAGCATGCCGAGGGTATAACAGCCGATGTCGCTGGAATAATAGGCGTCGTCACCGAAGCGCTGCCGCACGGCATGAAAGACCGCCCGGTGCGAGCAGCCCGCACAGAGATTCGGCGGACGCCCGGGCAGCTCCAGAGCCTGGGCATTGCCGCCCTTGACCGGACAGGGACAATCCAGAAATTCGGCCAGCCGCCGCAGCAGGAGCGTGGTGGAAAACTCGCCCAGCTCCGTAAGGCTGTCCGTCTTGCCTTCCAGACGAGTCTTGCAGCCTTCGCGCTGGGCAAGAGCGCGCACATCGCGCTCCAGCAGGGTCGGCCCCTCTTCCAGCACGAGCACACGGTCGCACTGCTCCAGAAAGGCCACAAGGCGCTTTTCGGGCAGGGGCCAGGTCATGCCGAGCTCCAGAACCCGCACCTTGTCGTCCCATCCGCCGGCCGTCAGGGCGTCGGCAAGATAGTTGCGCGCCACGCCGCTGGCAATGATCCCCAGTCGCGTAGCCGCATTACAGGCACGTTCGGTATTGAAGCGGCTGCTTTCGGCAAGGGCACGGGCCTTTTCCATGATGTCCAGCACAGCGGCGTGCCGCTTGCGGGCCACGGCGGGCACAGGCACAAAACGTCCCGGGTTGCGCTCGAAGGGCACCAGCGGCTGCGCCGAGGGCAAATCATCGAACTCCACCGGGCCGCGCATGTGGTTCACGCGGGTTGTCGTCCGCAGCAGGACAGGCTGTTGCAGCTCCCGCGCCAGCCGGAAGGCTTCGCGGGTCATGTCGCGGGCTTCCTGCGCGGAAACCGGCTCCAGACAGGGCAGCATGGCGGCCCGGGCATAAGCGCGGTTGTCCTGCTCGTTCTGGCTGGAGTGGCAGCCGGGATCGTCGGCGCTCAAGATCACCAGCCCGCCGGGCATGCCGGTATACGCCGCGGTGAACAGGGGGTCCGCCGCAACATTGAGCCCCACATGCTTCATGGTGACAAGGCTCATGGCGCCCGCCAGCGCACTGCCGGCGGCCACCTCGAAGGCGACCTTCTCATTGACGGAGTATTCCAGACGATAGCGTCCCTCGCCGCCGAGACGGCGAAAGGTATCCGGCACCTCGGACGAAGGCGTCCCCGGATAACAGGAAATCATGTGCACGCCGGCTTCCAGCGCGCCGCGAACAATGGCCTCATTGCCAAGCAGCAGAT
>CALVGJ010000173.1 GCA_944327045.1 uncultured Desulfovibrio sp. | reverse complement strand
ATACAGGGCCGGGGAGCCGCCGGTGTGCAGGAAGAGCACATTGCTGCCGTCGGCGAAATGGCCCTTGCGCACCAGATCGATGAGACCGGCCATGGCCTTGCCGGAGTACACCGGGTCAAGCAGGATGCCTTCGGTCTGGGCCAGCAGCTTCACGGCTTCCACCATGCCGTCGGTGGGCAGGGAGTAGCCGGGGCCCACATAGTCGTCGAAGGCCACCACCTTTTCGGTGGGCAGGCTCACGCCGGCCCCGATGTAGTCCAGCGTTTCCTGCGCCAGCTTGTGCACGGCCGCTTCCTGCACGGGCTTGGGACGGTTGACGCCGATGCCGGTCACCGGGATGCCCGCATTATTGCCGAACATGCCCGCGATGATGCCCGCATGGGTTCCGGCGCTGCCGCTGGGCACCACCATGTGGTCGATGCTGATGCCCTTTTCGAAGAGCTGGCGCAGCGTCTCCTCGGCGCAGCTCACATAGCCGAGCGCGCCGATCTTGTTGGAAGCGCCGCCGGGCACGATGTAGGGCTTTTTGCCCTGCGCCTTGAGCGTTTCGGCCACCTTGCCCATTTCTTCCAGCATATTGCTGCCGCCGGGCACGACGGTGATGCTCTTCACGCCCAGCAGCTGGAAAAGGAAGTTGTTGCCGGAGGCTTCAGGCTTGTAGCTGTCCTTCACGCGCTCCTCGAGGACGAGGTGGCAGTCCAGCCCTTCCTTGACGGCCCAGGAAAGGGTCAGGCGGCAGTGGTTGGACTGGACGGCGCCGCAGGTGATGATGGTGTCGGCGCCCTGCGCCAGGGCGTCGGCCATGACGAAGTCCAGCTTGCGGGTCTTGTTGCCGCCCGCGGTGCCGGGCAGGAGGTCGTCACGCTTGATGTAGATGTTGACCTTGCCGCCCAGCGCCTTGCTGAAGTTGGGCAGGAATTCAAGGGGCGTGGGTTCGGTGACATAGCCGCGACGGGGAAACTTGGCGAGATTCATGCTGAAAACCTCATATCAGTTGGAGGATGAAGGACAGGGTGCGAAAACGGACGTCACGGCGCACTAGCGCAGGCCCATTTCCGTAACGACCTCGGCAATGATGTCGGCAATGACGTCGCAGTCCTCGACGGTGAAGGTCAGGGGCAGGCGCATGTCGCACATGGTGGCCAGCACGCGCCGCGTGGTGGGCAGGTCGAGCGTGGCCAGATAGGGGAAATACTGCCAGCTGTCATAGGCGCTGGTGAAGCCGCTGGGTTCCTTGTTGCCGAACCATTTGACGGAGACGCCGCGTTCGGCGCACTTGGCGATGAAGGTTTCGATATCGGCATAACCGGCCTTGGGCAGGTTCCATTGGATGGAGCTGCCCACATAGCTTTCGCGGGGATCGCGCTGCGGGCAGACGACGCCGGGGATGGCCTTGAGCCGGGCGGCCATGTGATCATGCAGGACGTTCCAGCGGCGGCACTGTTCGTCAAGAATCTTCAGCTGCGGCAGCAGCAGCGCGGCGCGCAGGTTGTCCATGCGCGAGCTGAAGTTCGGCGTAACCTTCTTGACCTTCTCGAAGACGGCGACATCCGGGCGGGCCGTGTGCGCGGTATAGAGCATGTAGGAGCCGGAGTACATGATGGCGCGGGCCATGACCAGATCGTCATTGGTGATGAGCAGGCCGCCCTCGCCGGAATTCATGTGCTTGTAGGTCTGGGTGCTGTAGCAGGCCGCATGCCCGAAGGTGCCGCTCTTTTTGCCGTCCCAGCTGCCGCCCATGGTGTGGGCGCAGTCTTCCAGCAGGATGAGGTTGTGCTTGCGCACCACTTCCATGACCTTGTCCATGTTGGCCATATGGCCGCGCATGTGCGAAAGCAGAAAGAAGCGCGCGCCGGTTCTGGCGGCCTTGGCGTCAAGGTCGTCGATGTCGATGGTGTAGTCGTCGGTAATTTCGACAAGCTCGATCTTGCCGCCCGCATTTTCGATGGCGCCGGGCACGGGGGCCAGCGTATAGGCGTTGCAGAGGACGGTATCCCCGGCCTGAACGCCCAGACTCTTGAGCGCAATATAGAGCGCGCTGCCGCAGGATGCGCAGGCAAGACAGTAGCGGGAGCCCATGTAGGCGGCAAAGGCCTCTTCCAGTTCCGCGGCATATCCCTTTTCGCCGGGCATGGTGTTGTAACGATGCAGGCGACCGGTCTGCATGACGCCGAGCGCCAGCTCGATACCTTCCTGAGGAATGGGTTCCTGCAGGGTGAAATCCTTGGTGAATGTCTTCATGTGAGGCTCCTTGCCGGGTTGGGGCGGCAGGCGGCCGCATCGCCGCCTGCCGTCATCGTTCGCATATGAGAGCATTTTCCGTTTGAAGCGCTCTGCGTTTCAAACCATACGGCCTGTCGTTTCGCGGAAAAACGCGGTTTTCCGCCCATTTGGGGCCGGGCGGCGCTGTGCGGCCGCCTCGCGTTTTGCCTTTTTCGACGGCAAAACGCGCTAGTACTTGGGATGTTCATACACGGGGAAGTCCCACTCGCGGCCGGGATAGAACTTCCGCAGGCGCCAGTCGCAGGCGCGTGCATGGCCTTCCATGCCCTCGACGCGGGAAAGACGGGAGGCCGCGCCGCCGATGACGTCGTTCTTGTCCGGATCGATGTGCTGATAGGTGTAAATCTTGAGGAACTTGTGCACATTGAGGCCGCCGCTGTAGTAACCGGCCTTCTTGGTGGGCAGGATGTGATTGGTGCCGGAGCACTTGTCGCCGTGCGGCACGGTGCTGCCCTCACCGAGGAAGAGCGAGCCGAAGCAGCGCAGGCGGGTGCGCCACCAGTCGAGGTCCTTCGCGATTACCTGAATATGTTCGGGAGCATAATGGTCGCTGACGGAGGCCATTTCTTCCCGGTCGTCACAAAGGACGATCTCGCCGTAATCGCGCCAGGCGCTCAGCGGCACATCGGGGTTGGGCATGTCGGCGCAAATCTTGGGCATGAGTTCAAGCACCCGTTCGGCCAGCGATTCACTGGTGGTGAAGAGCCAGACGGGCGAATTGTAGCCATGTTCCGCCTGAGAAACAAGGTCGATGGCCACCGTCATGGGATCGGCCGTTTCGTCGGCGATGATGCCGGATTCCGTGGGCCCGGCGAACACGTCGATGCCGCAGAGTCCGGAGCCGCTCAGCAGGGCCTTGGCTTCGGCCACGTAGGCATTGCCGGGGCCGACCAGAATATTGGCGGGCTTGCCGGTGAACAGGCCGTAAGCCATGCTGGCGATGGCCTGCACGCCGCCCATTTCGAGGATGATGTCCGCCCCGGCGATGTGCATGGCGTAGCAGGTGGCGGGGTCGATATGGGTGCCGCGCGGCGGGGTGGCGGCCACGATGAAGGGCACGCCCGCCGCCTTGGCCGTGGCCACGCTCATCAGGGCCGAGCAGGCATGGGCAAAGCGACCGCCGGGCACATAGCATCCGGCCACATCCATGGGCACGATGCGCTGCCCCAGCACCACACCGGGCGTCACTTCGGTTTCAAATTCGCGGATGCTGTCGCGTTGGGCCTTTGCAAAGCCGGATACCTGCTTGTGGGCGAATTCCAGATCGCGCTTGACGCTTTCGGGAACCATGCCGATGAGTTCCTGCCGCTTGGCGTCGCTCAGGATGAAGTCCTGATCCCAGTTGTCGAACTTCTTGGCCAGCTGGCGGACGGCTTCCTCGCGTCCGGTACGGATTTCCTCCAGCATCTGCTCGACGGCGACACGGGCCTGCTTGCTGTTGTCTTCAGCGGACTTGGTGGCTTGCTTGAGGTAACGCATGATCCTGCTCCTTCAAGATTTGTGCAATATTTTATGAAATTTTCCCAGCGAAAAATTTTCCCTTCAGTGAAGGCATACGCGCAAAGTTTCTGCGCTGTGACATGTCGGAGCGAACGTGTCTTCCCGCGAGGACGCATACAACGTCAAGGCGAATCTGCTCCAAAAGGCGGCGGGAGCAACGCCCCGCATACGCCGGGCCGTCGGCGGCGTCCGGAATCCCGCTCCATGACGGGGGAGGAGCCGGGCGCGGCCCTCGGAAAAATTTGCGTTCGCCGCGTCCGCAACATGAGGTGCCATGTGCCTGCGGCGTGCGGAAATTTTCCTGTGCCGTTGAAACCACTTTAGAGGGGACGCGAGGAGAAGTCAATATTTTATGAAATATTTTATGAAAAAAGGTCGAATATACGGCAATGTCGGAAATCATCCGGCGGGCGGCCGCCGGGGGCAGCGCCTGTATTGACCCTTGTCATGTGCAAGCGTATATATATCACATGAAGTATACAGAAAAACAGCGGAATAGTTCGACAAAATCACACGCCGCCTACGAGATGATTCGCGACATGATCATGAGGGGCGACGCCCTGCCCGGTACGCGCCTCATCCTTACGGACCTTGAGCAGCGGCTCGGGGTCGGTCGCGGGCCCATCCGGGACGCCCTCCTGTTGCTGGACAAGTCCGGCCTTGTGCAGAATATCCCTCACAAGGGAGCTATCGTCATGCTCCCGCCGGGATTTCGCGAAATGAAGCTCATTTATGAGCAGCGCTGCAGTCTGGAGCTGGCGCTGGCGGAAGAAGCCATGCTGCAGGCTACTCCCGCCGAACTGGATGCCCTGGAAGAAACGGCGCATGCGATGGAGTCCGCCGGAGAGGAAACGTATTTCTTCCACATGGACAGGGAATTTCATCGGCGGCTCTATGAGCTGTCGCGCATGCCGCATCTCGTCGCCGTGGTGGAGCACCTCATGGATTTTGTGCAGGCCTTCCTGACCTTGCGGGCCTACTCCGTGGAGCACAAGGAGCTGTTCAACCAGCAGCACGCCGCCATCATCGGCGCCCTGCGCAGCAAGGATGCCGCATTGTTGCGGGCCACGCTGGAAAAGAACATCATGATCGGCCTTGAGCTTGTGCATGAGGAAATGCAGCGCTTCCGGCGCTAGATGCAGAGTATCAACACTATTCGCTGCCTTTTGGGGGAAGGTGAACCCCGCGCTAGAGCCTGTTAACACTATTCATTACTTGTTTGGGGGGAAGGGAAACCCCTCCGCCAGCGCGGGAGCGGGTTTCCCTTCCCCCCAAGCCCCCCATCCCTTCCC
>CALVGJ010000172.1 GCA_944327045.1 uncultured Desulfovibrio sp. | reverse complement strand
CTTTCGTCGCAACCGGCGTAGAACATGGCCGTGGCCAGACTGCCCGGCGTGGGGATGAAACACTGCGTCTGCTGCGGGCTCCAGTGACGGCGGGCCAGCCACTGGGCCAGCTCGCGCATGTCTTCGTCCGTACAGCCGGGGAAACCGCTCATGAGATAGGGGATGACGTATTGTTCCCGGCCCAGACGGCGGCTCTGGCGCACGAAGCTTTGCAGGAAGGCTTCAAAGACCTCGAGCGGCGGCTTGCGCATGCGTTCCAGCACCTGCGGCACGCAATGCTCCGGGGCAACCTTGAGCTGCCCGCCGGTGAACTCGCCGGTATAGGCGGCCAGCGCGTCAGGCTCGCGCAGAGCAAGGTCCGCCCGCACCCCGCTGGCCACGCGCACCTGCCGCACGCCGGGCAGGCGCTGTACGGCCCGCAGCAGCTCCACATGGCGCATCTGCGGCGTGATGAAGGAACGGCAGACCGTGGGGAAGCAGCAGCTTGCGCGGCGGCAGCGCGGACTGCGCCCGTCGGCCAGACGTTCGCTGTCCAGCGCGCAATGGCCCTGCCACATATTGGCCGTGGGGCCGCCCACATCGGAGATGGCCAGACCGCCACGACGCGAGTTGCTGTTTTGCGCAAGCTCCGCCGCTTCGGCAAGGATGGATTCCTGAGAACGGGAAGAAATGCGCCGCCCCTGATGCAGGGCAAGCGAACAGAAGGAGCATCCGCCGCCGCAGCCCCGGTGACTGGTAATGCTGGTACGGAGCATTTCCTCGGCCGGGACGGGTTCGGCATAAGAGGGATGCGCCTTGCGGGTAAAGGGCAGGCTGTAGAGGGCGTCCATCTCTTCCGTCGTCAGGGGCGCGGCCGGACGGGCCAGCACCACGGCGCGATTGCCGCCCACCGGCTCAAAGGCCCAGCGGTCGAGACCGTGCACCTGCTGTTCCAGCAGGCGCGTCTGACGCAGGAGCTGGGCAGGCTCCTCCCTGAGCTGCTCGTGGGAGGGCAGGAGCATGCCCGCGCTGCCCGCCAGTTCCGGTGGCAGGTTGGCGGGCAGGCCGTCCGCATCGAGGCTGTCCATCCAGACCGAGCCGTCGATGCCGCGAATGTCCCTGCCCTGTTGCAGACGGCGGGCGCATTCCAGTATGGCGCGCTCGCCCATGCCGTAGAGCAGCAAGTCCGCCTTGGCGTCCATGAGAATGGAGCGGCGCAGGCTGTCCGTCCAGAAATCGTAATGGCTGACCCGTCGCAGGGAGGCCTCGATGCCGCCCAGAATGACCGGCAGGCCGGGGAAGGCCTGCCGCGCCAGATTGGCGTAGACGATGCAGGCCCGGTTGGGGCGGGCACCGGCCCGCCCGCCGGGCGTATAGGCGTCATCGTGACGTTTTTTGCGAAAGGCCGTGTAGTGGGCCAGCAGGGAATCCAGCGCACCGGCGCTGATACCGACAAACAGACGCGGCCTGCCCATAACCAGCAGATCGTCCGCGGTTTCCCAGCGGGGCTGACAGACAAGCCCGGCCCGGAAGCCGTGCGCCACCAGCCAGCGGCCCAGCAGCACGCTGCCCATGGCGTAATGATCAACATAGGCGTCCCCGCTGACGAGGAGCACATCCAGCTCGTCCCAGCCCAGTGCCGTCATTTCTTCCCGACTCATGGGCAGGAATGTCGGCTGCGGCGCGCCGAAGGACGTGCGCTTCGCCACGACGGTCTCGGCCTGAGCCTCGGGCGCGGCGGCAAGATCGACGCCGGGGCAGGCAGCCCGACGACCGGGCTGAGGGAAGGGAACATTACGCGGCATAAGCGGGCATCCTTATCCGGCCAGGGCATTTTTTTGTAAAACACTTTGCGTTTTACACCATACGGCCTGTCGTTTTGCGGAAAAAATACGGTTTTCCCGCTCAGTTTGGGTGGGGCGGCGCTGTGGCGCCGCCCCGCGTTTTGCCTTTTTCAATGGCAAAACGCTCTATTTCGCAGGCGGCATGACCAGCGGCACGTCGTCACTCGCGGGAGCGGCAGGAGCGGCGTCCTTGGGAGCGGGCATGCCCGCGCGGCCCTTGGCGTGATCCACCGCAAAGCCGAACCATTCCTTTTCGCTGATGCTGCCGTCCTTGTCCGTATCAATGGCGGCAAAAGCGGCTTTCTGCATATTGGGGTACGCGGCGAAAAATTCCTTTTCGCTGACCTTGCCGTCCTTGTCCGTATCCATCTTGGCGAACTTTTCCGCTGCCGCGCCGTGTCCGGACTCCATACCGGGCATGGCAAGGGCGGCGGAAGGAAGCGAAAGCGCAAGGGCGCACAGGGCGGCACAGGCTGTCGAGGCAAGGGGAACATATTTCATATTGAACTCCAGTCCGGGACGCGGCCCGGTCGGTGGGGGGATGAAAACAAGGGTCAGTCGGTCAGAGAGGCCATGAAGACCTGCATGTCGTCCGGCTGGCCGGGCTTGTGATCCTCGGGATAGAGCAGGGCGGACATGTAGAAGAGCGAATTCAGACGCAGGGCATTGTTGGCGCTGGCCGAAAAGCAATGCAGACGGTGGCGCAGGCGCTCGCGCTCCTGTGCGTCCATGTCCGCGGGCAGGGCGGCCAGCAGGGGAGCGACATCTTCCCGGATGGCGGCCAGCAGACGGGCCTTTTCGCGCATGCCGTCGGCATAGCCGGGCCGATCGCCCTTTTCCAGGCAGTCCAGCGCCCGGTTTTCGGCGGCCATGACGGCGGCGTGGCGCTGTTCAAGCCATTCCCGGAGCGCGGCACAGGGGGTAGCAGACATGAGGATTCCTCCAGAAGGACGAAAGGGGCGCAGGCCGAAAGGAGGTCGAGTCCCGGCCATGCGCCCCTTCCGCGTTGCAGGTACCGCCTCCGGCGGGAGGCGGAAAAGGGGTTAATCCCAGTGACGCTTGTCCTCGATGGGGCGAATCTGCGGCGGCAGGCTGCCGGGCGCAAGAATCTTCAGCTCGGGACGCAGCTTGATCTTTTCGCGGAACTGGTGCAGCAGCTCTTCCTCCCGCTTGAAGCCGCTGGTTTCGATGAAGAGCGTCATTTCGTCGATGCCGCCGGGGTTGGTGACTTCGATCTGCCAGCGCTTCACTTCCTCGAAACGGCTCATGACCTGCTCCACCTGATGCGGGTAGACGAACATGCCCATGATGCGGGCCGTGGTGTCCACGCGGCCCACGATGCTGCCCAGACGCGGGCTGGTACGGCCGCAGGCGCAGGGGCTGCGGTCGATGTAGGACAGATCGCCCGTGGCCAGACGAATGAGCGGATAGGTCTTGTTGAAGGCCGTCACCACGATCTCGCCCACTTCGCCGTCCTTGAGCGGAATGCCCGTATCAGGATGGCAGATTTCCACATAGCAGCGATTGGCGATGTGCAGACCGGTCTTGTGGAAGCATTCGTAACCGATGCAGCCCACGTCCGCCGTACCGTAGCCCTGACGCATGATGAGGTCGTATTTCTTTTCCATCTGGGAGCGCATCTTTTCGGACAGGCGCTCGCCGGTGACGAAAGCCACTTCGAGGAAAAGGTCCTTGCGCAGATTGAGGCCCTTTTCCTCGGCCTTCTGGGCAAGATGCATGAGAAAGCTCGGCGTGCCCACATAACCGCAAACCCGCAACTTCTGCATGACGTCAAGCTGGGTGGTGGCGTCCGACGGCCCGGCGGGGATGACCGCACAGCCCAGATTGCGCAACGGTTCCTCAAACATGAGGCCCGCGGGCGTCAGCTGATAGTTGAAGGTATTCTGCACGGCGTCGCCGGGCCGGAATCCCACGGAATAGAAGGCTTCGGTATAGCCCCAGTAGTCTTCGGCACGATCCTCGGGGTCGAAGATGGGGCCGGGGGAAAGAAAGATACGCTTCAGGTCCCCGATGTCCTTGGTGAGCAGGCCGCCCAGACGCGGCCCCATGGACTGCAGGAAGATGAGCTCTTTTTTCTTGAGAATGGGAATATGCTTGATGTCGGAGAGGGTCTTGAACTTCTCCACATTGAATTGCGCACGGTCAAAACGCTTCTTGACGTCTTCCGAATAGCGGTAGGCGTAGGAAAGCAGTTCCTTGAGCTGAATCAGGCAGTACTGACGGCGCTCGCTTTCGTCGAGCACTTCGCGACGGCTGTAAATGCCTTCGGTGCGATCTTTGCGGGTCATGGCTTCACCTTGTCAAGGTTTTTGGAGAGTGCATTGTGTTAGCCAATTGCCATGAATTTTGCAAGAACTTTTTTTAAAATACAGTAATTTCAGCATATTATTGGACACTTTCAACAGATGTCATCTGAAGCTGCGCAGCGCGACGACGCAGGATGCGACGCTTGAGACTGTCGTAGACCGGTTCGCCGCCCAGACGTGAGGCCGTCAGCGAAGCCGTCAGGGCCGTCAGCAGAACGGCAGGAGCGGAGAAGGGGCAGCAGGCCATTTCCACCACCAGCGCCGCGCCGGTAAGCGGGGCGCGCACGGTGGCGGCGAACATGCCCCCCATGCCCAGCACCAGCAGCAGGGGAATCTGATCGGCATGCAGCCAGCCCTGTTCCAGCAGGGGCGAGGCCACGCAGGCCCCCAGCAGACTTCCGGCCAGCAGCATGGGCATGAGCAGTCCTCCGGCCACGCCCGAAGCAAAGCTCAGGCCGGAAAAGACGATCTTGCCCAGCAGCAGAAGCAGCAGAAAGCCCAGCCCGTTGCCCAGCAGCACGGGAGAAGCCAGATCGAGCGTCTCGATGCCCACGCCGCCCACGAGCCGGGGCGCAACGGCCAGCAGCAGGGCGCTCACGCCGAAGGGGAAGGCCGAGCGCAGCCACGGCGGCAGGCCGGTCAGGCTGTCCTGCCAGAGAGTAAGACGGATAATGACGGCATTGTAGAGCAGACCGACCAGCCCGCACAGCACGCCCATGCCCAGCGCAAGTCCGTATTGCGGCCATTCCGCATCCTTCCAGACGGCAAAGGGAAAGACCGGCCCGAAATCGAAAAGGAGAAGGAGCGAGGCCCAGGCGCCGAAGGCCGACAAGGCCGCAAAGCAGATCAGGGGCAGTCCCAGCGGGTTGCGCATTTCCTCAAAGGCAAAGCAGATGCCCGCCACGGGCGCGCCGAAAGCCGCGGCAAGCCCGGCCACGCTGCCGCCCACGAGAAAACGGGAATACTGTTCCTCCGGGCTGTGCCAGAGCCGCCCGACGCCCGCCCCCACACAGGCCCCCATCTGGATGCACGGCCCTTCCCGGCCCAGGGAAAGACCGGCGCTCAAGGCCGCCAGCGTGGCCACAAACTTGCACCAGAGCACGCGCCGCCAGCGCATGGGCGGCAGAAGCCCGGTCGCCATGAGTTCCACCTGCGGAATGCCGCTGCCGCTGATGAGCGGTTCATGCCGCAGCAGGAGGTGGGCAAGCGCCGCCAGCAGGGCCAGGCCGCCGAGAATGTAGGCCCAGGCCCACGGCGTGTCCGCGGCGTACAGTTGCAGCCAGTAGGAGGCATACAGGCGGAAGCTGTCGTACAACCGGCGGAAGAGGCCGATGATGCTTCCGGCAATAAGGCCCGTCAGCAGGGCCTGCCCGCAGAGACGCCAGGCCCCGAGGCGCTGGAGTTGCTCCGCTTCCTTCAGAAAGAAGGACCATGCGTGAGGATGATTCATACGCGATCCCTGTGGCTGGAAAACGCCGGAAAACGACTGTGCACGCCGCTTCCGGGCGGAGGGAGTATGCCGCCGAAGCGGGGAGAATTCAAGCGCCGGAGAAAAAGATAAAAAAAGACTTGCCAAGCCTGCCGTCTTGGCGTACAAGCATTCCTGTCACGACGGTTCGCCGTCAGGGCCGAGGTAGCTCAGTTGGTAGAGCAGGGGACTGAAAATCCCCGTGTCGGCAGTTCAATTCTGTCCCTCGGCACCACGAGGAAGGTAAGGCTCATGCTTCGGCATGGGCCTTTTTTGTTGTTTCGCGCTCTTTTCGGAGTAAGAGCGCTTCATCGTTTTCAACAGCAAAACGCGAGGCGGCAGCACAGCTCAACCCGGCCCAACGTGCGCGGGAACGCTGCGTTTTTTTCCGCGAGATGGCAGGCCGTATGGCTCAAGTGCGCCTGCCCGGCGGGCAGGCCCTCCCGACGAACACGCGACGACGGCGTCGCCGCCTCGTTACTGTCCACTCTCCGCCTTCGGCAGCTCTTCCAGATACTCCTGCGCCTCGGGGTATCCCTGTGCGGCAGCCTTGCGGAGCCACTGAACCCCCTGCGCCTTGTCCTGCGGTATGCCGTCGCCCGTGTGGAGCATGATGCCCAGATTGTACTGCGCTTCGGCATGTCCCTGTTCCGCCGCCTTGCGGTACCAGTAGGCGGCCTGCTTCAAGTCCTCCGGGACGCCCAGGCCAAGATCGTAGAGACAGCCCAGCAAGTGCTGCGCATCCATGTCCCCCTGTTCCGCCGCCTTGCGATACCAGTAGGCCTGCGACGCATAGTCGGAGGCGGCCAGGGCTTCGGACTGTATCGGGCCGGGCTGGATGACGCTGAGGGCGGAAAGGACGAGGACGAGGATGACGGCGAGACGCCACGGGAAGGGGAGCAGGGTAGGCTGTTTCCGGAACATGCTTTTCCTCCTGTACGGCCCTTGGGCCGGTGGTCGATGTGGAGAGCTGAGTCCGCCGGGCCAGCCTGTTTTTGGGCGGACGAAGGCGGCGACGGCCTTCATCGGGCCGCTTGCGGCCTTTCCTTGAGGAACCTGGCGGCGGCATCTCTGGCTGCTGCCCTGGCCTTGGGCCGCATCTGCCGCTCAAGCTCCGTTTTCAGTTTGATCGCTTCGGCGACCGGCTCCTGCCCTTCGGGGAGAAGGCCCATGTACATCAGCAGGTACATATAGGCGTCGACGGGTTTTTTCGGGACACCCCTGCCGCGGGCGAAGCGTTGCGCCAGATTCAGCGCCGCCTCGGCGTGGCCGCCGTGCGCCGCCTTTTTGAACCAGGAGGCTGCCTCCTTTTCGTCCCGGTAGACGCCCCTGCCCTGTTCGGCCATGCACCCCACCCTGTATTGCGCCGAGACGACTTTCTGTTTGGCCAGACGGTAATACCAGAAAAACGCCTCCGACGCGTCTTCCTCGATGCCGTCGCCCCGATCCAGCATGGCCGCCAGCTTGAGCTGCGCCTCGGTAAAACCGTGTTCAGCCGCCCTGAGGAAAAGGGCCGCCGCCTCGCGCTTGTCCTGCGGCACGCCCTCACCCTCATAATAGGCGCAGCCCAGTTTGAAAACGGCTTCGACGATACCGCGCTCCGCCGCCTTGCGATACCATTCGACGGCCTGCGCCCTGTCCCGAGGCACGCCCTGGCCCTCATGATACGAAAGCCCCAGCCTGTACTGGGCCGGGCCAAATCCCTGTTCCGCCGCCTTGCGCAACCATTCGACCGCCTGCGCCTTGTCCTGCGGCACGTGGTCGCCACGACTGAACATGAGAGCCAGCTTGTACTTGAAGTCGACGCCCCCCTGTTCCGCCGCCTTGCGGTACCAGTAGGCGGCCTGCTCCTTGTCCTGCGGCACGATGTCGCCGGAACCGTATATCTCGCCCAGTTTGCGTTGCGCTTCGCTATTTCCCCGCTCGGCCGCCTTGCGGAACCAGGCCACCGATTTTTCCCTCTTGGCGGGGTCGCCGCCGCTCTCGCTGTAGAGCGAATTCCCCCGCCTGAGGCTTGCATGGGTGTCCATATTGGTGATGATCTGCTCGATGATGCCGCTTTTGAAAGCCAGCACGGCACAAAAAATGACCACAGCAAACTTGATCAACGGCGGCCGCTTCCTCGCATCCTGACTGAGGTTCGTTGACATGCGGCGTTCGACCGGGCGCCCCCTCCGTGCGGACAGGTCGTTTTGCGTTGGCGGCCGCTTCCTCGCATCCTGACTGCGGTCCGTCGACATGCGGCGTTCGACCGTCCGTCCCCTTCGTACGGACAAGTCGTTTTTCCTTGCGAACATCAGCGTTTTCCCCGTTGTGTTTCGACAGGTTGCTCACCCTTTCCTCATTCGGTAAATTGGAAGTTGCCACATAAACCGGCAAGTGAATGCGGGAAAGGCTGAACAGACATAAAAATGCCAAACTTACGCCCAGAGGTCGAGAGGAAATGGTTCGGCGGATGGACAGTATGCCCGCTGCTGTCGTGGCCGCAGGATTTGGCCTAAGCCTCGTATTGCCGGAAAATGGAAAAGCCGTTACCGGCAAGGCGGCCCGAAGGCCGTGCCCGTCAGGGTTTGTCAGCACTATTCATTACTTGTTTGGGGGAAAGCAGTGAATAGTGTCAACAGACTCTGAGCCACCGTGCGGCTTAGCGGGAGGAGAGTCGTTCCAGTATACGCCGGGCCTGCTTGTCGCCGTTCCTGGCCCGCTGTTCGAGCTGATCATATGCTTCATACATTTTGCAGAAATACGCCGCGTCTTCATATTCCCGCGCGTGCTCCCGCCTGAATCTGTCCAGCGCGGCGGCGGCGCCGGCATGCCCCTGTCGGGCCGCCTTTTCCAGCCAGTAGCGCGCCCTCCCCAGGTCTCCGGCAAGATCGACCCCCTCGTAAAAGGCGACGCCCAGAAGATACTGCGCGGCGGCGGAACCCTGCTCAGCCGCCCGGCCATACCAGCCAAAGGCCTTATCCTTGTCGGCGGGCATGTCCTTCCCCTGAAAAAAACGGGAAGCCAGACGGTACTTGGCCTCCGCATCCCCGCTATCCGCAGCATTCCAAGCGCGCCGGAGAGCCTCACGTTCCAGCACTTCCGGGGCCCTGGGGTGTCCCAGCCTTGCCGCTTTCCGCAGCAGGCGGAGACCTCCCTCCGGGTCAAGGAGCGTACCCTTCCCACCATATTTGCGCATGCCCTCTTCATAGGAATTTTCGGCCCTGGTCTTTCTGAGGCGCTTGCGCAGACTGTCCTGCGTCATCTCCTTTTGCCGCGGCAGCCCCTGTCCGGTATTGTATATGACGCTCAGCCTGTACCAGGCCTCGGCAGCCCCCCGATCCCCCGCCTTGCGGAGCCATTCCAGCGCCTGTGCCGTATCCTGCGGCAGGCCGTCGCCCTCGGCATACATGTGGCCAAGCCTGTACTGGGCATCGATTTCCCCCTGTTCGGCCGCCTTGCGGAACCATTGGGCGGCCTGCGCCATATCCCGTGGCAGGCCGTCGCCCTCGGCATACATGCGGCCCAGCCTGTACTGGGCTTCGGCATGCCCCAGTTCGGCCGCCTTGCGGAACCCGTCCGCCGCCTCCTGCTTGTCGTGCCGGAATCCGCTGCCGGCATAGCAGGCAAGGGCCCGGGCAAAGATTGTTGCGGCATCCTTGTCGGATACCTCCTCTCCGTTCAGACTGCCCCGAATCAGGCCGCCCCTGTAAATGAAAAGGCCTGCACCAAGGACAAAAAGCGCAAAGAAAAACGACTGTAACAGACTGGATTTTTTACCTGTCGACTGTTCGACATCTTTCGGCCGACGGTATGAACGAGGCTGCTGCCGGGGCATAAAAATTCTCCTTGAGCATTTCCAGTTTGAAACGTTTTGCGTTTCACGCCATACGGCCTGGCGTTTCGCGGAAAAAACGCGGTATTTCCGCTCACTTCTGGCCGGGCGGCGCTGTGCCGCCCCCTTGCGTATTGTCTATTTCAACGGAAAAACGCTCTTGATGGGCGTTCAGCCCAACCGGGGCCTGTTGCCGTGAAGAGCGACCGAAGCGTCAGCGGGTTTGCGTGTCTGACGTGGCATTTTCCTCATTTGCTTCGGCGATCTCCGCCTGCCGCATTGCCGCCAGAGCATTTCTCTGGCCCTGGGAAGCCGCTTTCCGGAACCAGCGGGCCGCCTCGTGTCTGTCTTCGGCAACGCCGTAACCGTTGCAGTACATGATGCCCAGATAGTTTTGGGCAGCGGCGTTGCCCTGCCCGGCAGCCTTGCGGAACCATTCCAGCGCCTGTGCCATATCCCGCGGCACGCCCTCACCCCCGGCATACATGACGCCCAGATTGTACTGCGCCTCGGCGCTGCCCTGTTCAGCGGCCTTGCGGAACCATTCCAGTGCCCGCGCATCGTCCTGCGGCACGCCCATGCCCTCGGCGTACATAACACCCAGATCGCACTGGGCCGCGGCATATCCCTGCCCGGCCGCCCTGCGGAACCATTCCAGCGCCTGCGCCATATCCCGCTGCCGTCCTTCATTCTCCATGCACAAGATGCCCATCTTGTACTGGGCCGCAGCATGCCCCTGTTCGGCAGCCAGGCGGAACCAGTCCTGCGCCAGCTTGATGCTGAAGCCCACGCCCACGCCCTCGGCATACATGTCGGCGATCCTGTACTGCGCTTCGGCATGTCCCTGCTCGGCGGCCTTGCGGAACCAGTCGGCCGCACCTCGCTTGTCCCTTGCATAGCACTCCAGGCCACGGTCGAAGAGTTCCTCAAGGGCTTTCCGGTCAAGGCCGGACTTCGTGGCAACGCGCCGCGGCGCTCTGTCGCTGTTGATGGATTCCCCCCCGGAGGCAATCCTTGCCTTGAAGGACTGCACATGCTGCGCCAGCTCTCCGGTTTCAACGGCGTGGATGAACCAGACAGCGCACGGAATAAGAAGAATCGGAAGTATCTTGCGACTCAGGGACGTCGTGCGTTCCGGATTTCCGGTATTATCCGGCCGTCTTACCGGCCGATGCTGTTTTTCCTGCATGCAGATTCTCCTTGACGCGCACCCCTTCTGCCGGTTGACCGATTGCCGCCGCAGGGAACGACCGGAGCGGCCCACCGCACCCGTCGTACTTTCCGGGAGTGAACGGCCTCAGCGACTCGATTGCTGCGCCTGTTTCTTCAAGGCGGCTGCCTTCCGGCGGGCCTCAGCCTGTTGTTCGGATGTCAGTCCCTGCTCAAGGTAGGCCTTCAGCTCCTCCGCTTCGGTTGTCGGTGCCTCTCCGTTACGGAGCGCCATATGCAGCAGCAGGAATGCGTACGCCTGCACCCAATCCTGCATGATGAAACCGTTGTGGAGAACATACCCTATGGCTGCTTGCAGCGCCCCCTCGGCATGCCCCCGCTCCGCCGCCATGCGGAACCACAAAAATGCCTTGTCCCTGTCCCGCGGCACGCCGTCCCCTTCCCTATACATCATGGCCAACGTATACGGGGCATCCGCATCCCCATTGTTCGCACGCCGGGTAAGCTCCCGAACCTCGGCATCCCGCCGTTCGATTTGCGTCAGCATTTCCCGGGCCTCCTCATCTCCCTGCGCGGCGGACTTGCGGAACCAGAAAAGCGCCTTGTCCCTGTCCTGCGGCAGACCGTCCCCGTCCTGGTACATCTCGCCCAGCATGTACTGAGCATCGGCGTTGCCCCCCATGGCCGCCATGGTAAACCAGTACCGTGCGCTGTTTATGTCTTGCCGCTTCTCAATCCCTATGTAGAATGCTCTGCCGATGGCGAACTGAGCGTCCCCGTCTCCGGCCTCCGCAAGCCGATAGATATTTTCCCAGGCTTTGCGGAGCCATGAACGCCCCTTTGCGCGATCCATGGGAACGCCGTCGCCCCGTATGTACATGAATCCCAGATACCGCTGGGCTCTGTAATTTCCCTGTTCGGCTGCCTGAAGGAAAAGAGCGAGCGCCTGCTCCTTGTCCTGCGGCACGCCCTCGCCGTCATCATACAGCCGGCCCAGCCGGAAACGGGCTTCGGCATTTCCCTGTTCAGCGGCCTTGCGATACCAGACGGCGGCCTGCGCCTTGTCCTGCGGCACGCCTCTGCCCTTGTCATAGAGCCGTCCCAGCTGCTGCCGGGCTTCGGCATTTCCCTGCTCCGCCGCCTTGCGGAACCAGACGGCAGCCTTTGCGCTGTCCTGCGGAACGCCCTTTCCCTTGTCATAGGCGCAGCCCAGAGCAAGCTGGCCTTCCGCGTCCTTCGGTTCCGGATCAGGCACACCTCCGGCAGCCCCCTCACGGTCGAGCTCTTGCAGTCGCGTTTTCGCATCGGCCATGCCCTGCGCAGCGGCCTTGCGGAGCCAGACGGCCGCCTCGTCCGTGTCTCTCGGTACGCCGTCACCCTGTGCGTACATAAGGCCCAGCAGGGACTGGGCTTCGGCATTTCCCTGTTCGGCCGCCCTGTGAAGCCAGACGGCCGCCTTGAGCTTGTCCTGCGGCACGATTTTTCCCTCGTAGTACACACGACCACGGACGAACTGCTCCGCGGCATCCTTTGCGGGAACGACGTCCCACGCTTCGACTTGCTGCGCTGTAGGCTCGGGACGGCTGGACGCGCTGAAACGGGCCGGCCCGATACCGGCGAACCAGACGACGACGAGAACAAGACCAATGACCAGGGTTGCCGCGAACGCCAAAGGAAGCGGCGCTTTCTTTTTCGGCTGTGCGGCCGTTTTTTTTTGATCGGGCGGCATGGCTCTTCTCCTTGAGCGTTTTGTGAGGGCGTTTTACCCTTGATAAAGGCAGGACGCGGGGCGTCGGCACAGCGCCGCCCGGCCGAAAGTGAGCGGAAAAACCGCGTTTTTTCCGCGAAACAACTGGTCGTATGGTTTGAAACACAAAGCGTTTCAAACTGAAAATGCGCTTGCGAGACAGCCCGAGCGGTTGGATGATTGCCGCCGCGGGAAACGGCCGGGACGGGCGCCGCATCCTCCGGGCTTTCCGGGGCGTAACGGCCTCAGCGTTTCGGTTGCCGCGCCTGTTCCTTCAGGGCGGCGAGCTTCTGCCGGGCTTCGTCCTGTTGTTCGGGCGTCAGTTGCCGTTCAAGGGCGGCCTTCAGATTCTTCGTTTCGGCTGTCGGCGCTTCCCCGTTACAGAATGTTGTATACAGCAGCAGGTATGCGTATGCCTGCACAGCATCTTTCTTGACGCCGTTGCCCTTGACGTAACGCTCGGCCATTTTCAGCGCCGCCCTCTTGAGGTCCCTTTCGACGAACTCCTCCTTTTCTTTGCCGTTTTCATAAAGTTCTCCCAGGATGAACAGGGCCTCGACATTTCCGTCCAGGGCTGCCCCGCCGAGCCAATCCAGCGCATTGAGATACCCCTGTTCCGCCGCCTTTCGGCAAAGGTCCAGGGCGCGGGACATGTCCGCCCGCACATGGTCGCCCTCACTGTACATGCGGCCAAGGTAATACTGCGCCGTGGGATTTCCCTGTTCCGCCGCCTTGCTGAACCAGAAAAAAGCCTGCTCCCTGTCCTGAGCAATTTCGTGGCCCTCATAGTACAGATAGCCCAGAAAGCATTGCGTCCCGACAAGCCCTTGTTCCGCCGCCTTACGGAACCAGAAAAGGGCTTTTTTCTTGTCGACAGGCACGCCTTTTCCTCTGTAATAGCGGGAAGCCAGACAATCCTGCGCTTCCGCCTCTCCGGCTTGCGCAGCCCTGATATCAGCTTTCAGCACTTCGCGGTCGGCGCGCAGCTCGGCTTCCTTTTTCAGCGTCGACAGGGCCTCCTCGTGTCCCAGATTTGCCGCTTTCCGCAAGAGGCGGACGCCGTTCTCCACATCCTTGCGGGCGCCTTCACCCGTATAGCTGCGGATACCGGACTCATAATATTCCTTGGCTTTTTTCCGCTGGATGACCATCCGCAGCCAGTCCCGCGACATCTCCCTTTCCCGCGGCTGGAGCTGACCGGCATTGTACATGACGCTCAGCCTGTCCCAGGCCTCGAAAGCGCCCTGTTCGGCCGCCTTGTGGAGCCATTCCTGCGCCTGTGCCGTATCCTGCGGCAGGCCGTCGCCGTCGGCATACATGCAGCCCAGCCTGTACTGGGCATCGGCATCTCCCTGTTCGGCCGCCTTGCGGAACCAGACCGCCGCCTGCGCCTTGTCCTGCGGAACGACCTCGCCGTTGTAGAAGGCGACTCCGCGAGCGAACGGCGTTGCGGCATCATCAATGGAGTCCGTCACTTCGGGCAAGTCATCCAAAAACAGCCCGTCCCAGTTGATGAAAAAATTCGCGCCGAGGACAGCAAGCGCAAGGGCAACAAGAATCCATACTATCCTGCCTCTCCAGCCTGTCGGCTGTCCGGCATGGTTCGGCCGGGTAGCTGGACGAATCTGTGTCCGGGGCATGGGGCGTCTCCTTGCTTTACGGCACGCGGGCCGGATCAGGTGTTGTCGTCGCGGGAGAGGGAGAAAAAACCGGCCTGTCCGTATGATCCGCGGCCTTTTTTTCGGCTGCCGGCATGTCGCCCTTCAGGAGGGCATCATGCAGTAGCTGAAAGGCATAGGACTGCACATTATCCTGCGGGACGCCCTCGCCTCTGGCGTAACGTTCGGACATTTCCTGCGCCGCCTGGGCATGGCCGTGCTCCGCCGCCATCCTGAACCAGAAGGCCGCCTGTTCCTGATCCGGCGCCCCCCCCTCTCCCCGGCTGCAGATCATGCCCAGAAGAAACTCTGCCGGACTGTATCGGTAGCGTGCCGCCTCATAGTACAGAGCAAGCGCTTCGGCCTTGTCCTGCGGCACGCCCTCGCCCGCGTCGTACAGACGGCCCAGCCGGAACAGGGCCTCCGCATTGTTTTCCAGCGCCGCCTTGCGGTACCAGTCGGCCGCCTGCGCCTTGTCCTGCGCCACGCCCTCGCCCGCGTCGTATATCCGCCCCAGGGCAAGCATGGCCTCCGTCTGCTGCTTCTCGGCCGCCCTGTTGAGCCAGAACAACGCCTGTCCTGTGTCCTGCGGCACGCCGTCCCCCTCGGCATACATGCGCCCCAGCGTAAACATGGCAGTGCCGCTGTGCTGCCGAACCGCCTGATGGAACAGTTCCAGCGCCTTTGCCTGATTCCGCGGCACACCGTCCCCTTCGGCATACATGCGCCCCAGCACAAACATGGCATCCGTGTTGCCCTGTTCGGCCGCCCTGTGATACCAGAGGAGCGCCAAGCCCTTGTTCGGCGACAAACCGTATCCTCCTTCCATATACGCCCTGGCAAGAGCATACCGGGCAAGAGCGTCTCCATCGTCCGCACACCGCATGAGGGCATCCAGTTCGGCTTTAAGGCTGTCCTGACGGGCCTTGACGAGGTCTTCCCGGCGCATGGCTTCTTCAGCGCCCTCGTGCCCCGCCCCTGCCGCTTTCTGAAGCCAGTAGGCCGCCTCCTGAATATTGGGAGCAACGCCGTCGCCACGATAATACTTCATGCCCAATGCGTAGCTGGCTGCGGGGCTGCCGTTTTCGGCGGCCTTGCGGTACCAGTGCAACGCCTTTTCCCCGTCCTGCGGAACACCGTCACCCGTATCATGGGCAGCACCCAGCACGAGCATGGCGTCCACCTTGCCCTGTTCGGCCGCCTTGCGGAACCAGTCGGCCGCCTGCGCCTTGTCCTGCATCACGCCCTCGCCCGCGGCATACAAGCGCCCCAGCGCAAACATGGCATCCGGGTTGCCCTGTTCAGCCGCCTTGCGGAACCAGTCGGCCGCCTGCCCCTTGTCCTGCGTCACGCCCTCGCCCGCGGCATACAAGTGCCCCAGCGCGAGCACGGCGTCCGGGTTGCCCTGTTCGGCTGCCTTGCGGAACCAGTCGGCCGCCTGCGCCGCATCCTGCGTCGTGCCCTCGTCCACGACATACAAGGAGTACCCCAGCGCGAACATGGCATCCGGGTTGCCCTGTTCGGCCGCCTTGCGGAACCAGTACAGCGCCTTTTCACGGTTCCGCGGCAGACCGTCACCCGCGGCATACAGCTTGCCAAGAAAAAGCTGCGCCTCGGCATTGCCCAGTTCCGCCGCCTTGCGCAAGTAGACTGCCGCTCTGGCATTGCTCCGCCCGAGAAATCTCCCGACCTGGGCAAGCAGTTCCTCGAGTTTCTCTGCGGCAGGTTCGCTCTTTTGCGAAGGGAGCGGTCTTGCCTGTTGGCGGGCTTCCCTCACTGCGGGAGGGGACTTTCCGTCCATTTGGCCAAGGAGGGCCTGATCAAATTGTCGTGTTACCTTGAAATAGGAGAACCAGATCAGAAAGAGCGCGGCACTGCAAAGCAGTATCCGGGGAAGCAGGCAAAAACTCTCGTTGCGGACGGCGGCACGGAGCATATTGCGTATTGTGCGGAAATCGCGGGAACGAAGAGCCCGCACTATCACGGCAAACGTGCCTTTCGGCTTTTCGGCATTTTTCGGACGAAAGATCGGGCGCATCTGTTGCTGAGGCATGGAGCTTCTCCCGGAATCTGTTGCTGAAAATTCGACAAGTCGTTTCTGTAATAAGATAGGTTCTTACGGCATATGTACATCCGGCGGACGGTTGACGTATCTCCCGTCTGTTCAGCGTAAGCCGGGCAGGGGTGGGCCGGGATGGTACGAGCGCCTTTTCCCGCATTGCGGCGCAAAGGCCCGGGACTGTCGTGCCGGGCCCCCGGAGCCCGCCCGCAAGGCCCTACGGCACGATATCGCCCTCGAGATACATGTCGCCCAGGGCGGACAGGGCCGCCTGCCGGGTTTCCTTCACCTTGTCGCGCATGGCGTCAGCCATGTCCCTGAAGTGTTGCGGGATGGGGATGTCCTCTTCCTCCCTCTGCTCTTCCCAGTCAGTCAAAAAACCTAAACAGACATATTCCACATTGTTGTACAGCTCGGCACGCTTTTCCCGCGTCATGCCGAGGTTTTCACCGAGATTGTGCTCCAATTCAAATCGGGCCATCGCAATGTTCGTCTCCAGAATCTTGTCGATGAATTTCCATGCCCGCCTTACCTTGGAAACGTCCACATTCAGCTTGCTCAGCGCGTCCCGCCCTTGTGCATGAAAATTGCGTTCATCACACAGTCGGCAGAGCCATGCAGCCGCCAGCCACTGGTCCTGCGGTACGCCGTCGCCTTCGGCATAGATGCGCCCGAGCTCCAGCATGGAAGCTTCACTGCCGAGCGATGCCGCCCAGTGATGCCAGAGAAGCGCTCTGGTCATATCGCGCGGCACGTCGCCGCCTTCGGTGTAGATGCGCGCCAACAGGAACGGAGCCTCTCTGCTCCACAGCGCTATCGCCTTGCGGTACCAGGCGATCGCCTGCGCCGTATCTCGTGGCAGGCCGTCACCCTCGGCATAAATCCTGCCTATTTTTTCCCTTAGCGAGCAGCCCTCGTCACCTTCGGTCCGCTCCGCCAGCTTGGCGTACCAGTAAACCGCCTGCTTCGTATCTCTGGGGATACCGTCGCCCTCATGGTACATTTGCGCCAGCAGCCGCCAGGCCTCAACATTCCCCTGCTCCGCCGCCTTGTGGTACCAGACGAGGGCCTGATCCCCATCCTTCGGCAGATCGTCATTTCCGTAGAGATAGGCTCTCCCCAGTTGCATCTGCGCGTCTACGTCTCCATCGCGCGCACTCTGCATGAGCTTCTCAAGCCTGAGGCGCTTGTCGGCTTCCTTATCAGCCCTGGCAACCTCCTCGCTTGCCGTGCGTATTTCTTCCTGCCGCATGGCCGCCAGGGCATTTTTATGGCCCTGCTCCGCCGCTTTCCGAAACCAGCGGGCCGCCTCGCGCATATCCTTCGCAACGCCGTCGCCATTACAGTACATGATGCCCAGACGGTTTTGAGCCGCGGCGCTGCCCTGCTCGGCGGCCTTGCGAAACAGGGCGAGCGCCTGCGCCGTATCCCGCGGCACGCCCTCGCCCTCGGCGTACTGGGAACCCAGATTGAACTGCGCCGCGGCGTTGCCCTGTTCTGCGGCCTTGCGAAACCATTCGACCGCCTGCGCCGCATCCCGCGGCACGCCCTCGCCCTCGGCGTACATGACGCCCAGATCGCACTGGGCTCCGGCGTGTCCCTGTTCGGCAGCCTTGCGGAACAATGCCAGCGCCTGCGCCGTATCCTGCGGTACGCCGTAGCCCTCCATATACATGATGCCCAGCTTGTACCCGGCCGTGACATCTCCCTGCCCGGCAGCCCTGCGGAACCAGTCCAGCGCCTGCGCCGTATCCCGCGCCACATATTTACCCGTGATATGCATTTCACCAAGCATGCGCTGGGCCTCGGCATAGCCCTGCTCGGCGGATTGGCGGAACAATTCGACAGCCTGCGCCCCATTCCGCGTCACGCCCACGCCCTCGGCATACAGTTTGCCGAGTTCGTACTGGGCCCCGGCATGCCCCTGCTCAACCGCCTTGCCGAACCAGAAGACCGCTTCGTCGGACTTTCGGGCCCACTCGACAACATTCTCAAGACTCGGCCACGCGCCCACGCCCTCGATGGCTATCCTGCCGAGCTCATACTGGGCCTCGGCATAGCCCTGTTCGGCGGCCTTGCGGAACAATGCCAGCGCCTGCGCCGCGTCCTTTTCCCGGCAGGCCTTGCCCCGGGCGAAGAGGTCCGCAAGGGCTTTCTGTTCCTCAGGACTTTTCTGTTCAGGCCGAGGCTTCGGGACGGAGCGTGTCGGCGTGCTGTCCCTGCTGAACGCCGTGACAGGGACGGACGTTTTTCCGACAGGAGGCATATACTGGTCGAACTGTCCGTTTTTGACGGCGTAGATGAACCAGACAACACACAGAATAAGGATACCCAGGATTATCCTGGGCCACAGGGACTCCTTGCGTTCCGGTTTTTCGGTATTTCCCGGACGTTTACTCAAGCTGACCTGTTGCTGGCGCATGGAGATTCTCCTTTGTGCGCGGGCTGTCGGGCCGGTAAATGATTGGCGCTTTCGTCGCTGTTTACGGAACGTCAGGCCGCAACAAGCTTTCCATTGCGCCGCCCCGGCATCGCTTACGGCTGTTGCGCCGCC
>CALVGJ010000171.1 GCA_944327045.1 uncultured Desulfovibrio sp. | reverse complement strand
GCTCCTGAAAGTGGCGCATCTTGTGCATGACCACCGTATGCCCGAAATGCAGGTCGGGCGCCGTGGGGTCAAAACCGACCTTGACCCGCAGGGGCGTACCGCGTTCCAGTTTCTTGCGCAGCTCTTTTTCGTCAATGAGCTCGGCCACACCGCGCTTGATGACGGCCATCTGCCGATCAATATCCAGCATCGATTTCTCCTGTGATAGAGTACCGCCGCCCGCAGTGCTGCGGAACAGCGCCAAGACCATACGTCGGGCGCGGCGCGGCTGTCAAACGACAACAGGAAAAGGCCGAAAAAAAGCCCCGCGCCGAGGCGCGGGGCTCACTCTTACATCAAGCCGAGCAGCTGATAGACACGATTTTCATTGAGGCCGCCATGCACGGAAAAGGCGGTCATGTAATCGGCGCCGATAAGATTGATGGTATCATCCAGCACCACTTCGGCTTCTTCGTCGGGCAGCAGATACGGGCCGGAAAAGCTGACCGCATCCCGCATGGCGGCAGGGGCCGAACCTTCATCGTCCGTTTCGGGCAGCTGGAAAATGTAACTGGGGCTGACGGTAATGCCGGAAACTTCCATGATCCACATCCTTTGTTTGTGCCTGAGCGGCTGTTTTTTCCAGTCAAAGACGGTTACTCAGCATTCAGCAAGAAGGATGCCAACAGCAAGTTTTCAGCAAGGACGCGGCGTCAGCCGCCCTCCGCAGCGGCAAAAGCGCGCTGGTCGCCCGTACGGGGGGCAAGTTTTTCCCGGTCGGGGAGCCGATTCACCCCCTGCGGGAAAGGCCGGGACAGCGGCCGAAAATGACCAGCTCCAGCCAGTCCAGCCCGAACTGCAAGGTGGCCTCGTCGTCAAAGAGCACATCTTCCGCCCGCTGGGCGGAAATATCCACATGGGCAAAAAGTTTCTTTTCCTCGATAAGCGCCCGGAAGGCGTCGAGCTGGTACAGGCAGAGCAGGGCCAGTGTGGCAAGCTGCGGCTCCAGCGGCTTGCCCGTGGCGCTCACCATGCACATAAGCCGCATGTAACGGTCATTGAAGGCATTGTAGGGTTGCAGTCCCTGATCTTCCCGCCAGCGCAACGGCGTCCATTCCTGCGTCCCGGCAAAACCGCGGCAATGCGGCTCCCGCATCAGAAAATGCCGCTCTTCCACACCCTGCCGCCCCAGACGGCTGCCGCGCCCCAGCGGATAGCTGCGACAGGCCGCCGGGCGTGCGGCATAGACCGAACAGCCTTCAGGCCCCACAAAGGGACAGGGCAGCGTCTCCACGTCGTCCATATTGAGGAAGGGCAGGGGAAAGCCCGTCTCCGGGAAGGTACGCACCGTGGCGTAACGCTCCAGAAAACTTTCTCCGTCCATGCCCAGATAACGACACAGCTTCATGACGTCATAGGGGGTCAGCGGCAGAACCAGATCATGGCAGCAACGATTGAAACAGGGTACGCCGGGATGGCAGGCAAAACGGAACGTGCTGTCAGGCTCCATCTCCTCGAACCCGTCAGGCAGGGGGGGAAACCGGTCAGCGGCGGAAGGGGTGGACTGATCGCTCATGGCATCTCCTCGCAAGGCATGGCCCGTCTCAGCACGCGGCAGGGCCGAAGGCGTCGTCGGGCAGGACATCAAGAATGCAGGTCAGGGCCGCGTCCGCCAGCAGGGCGGCGGCCTCGGTCACGCGCGGGGCCAGCGGCGGCGCTTCCAGAATGTCGGTGGTGAAGTCGCCCACAAGGGTCAGACTGCCCAGCGCACGCTTTTGCATGGGCGCGCCGTTGTACCCGCCCATGCCGGAGGCGCTCACCACATGGCGGCCGCCGAGCATGGCCCGCTCGACCAGCAGCCGCTTGTCCGCCGCGCCGTCCAGCGCCTCGACCCAGAGCGGGCAGGCGGGCAGCAATGCGGGCAGACTGTCCGCCGTGATGCGCTCCTGACGGCAATCCGCCGTGACGGCCGGATTAAGCTCGCGCAAGAGCTCGGCCAGGCACGCCACCTTGGGCCGCCCCACATGGCACGGCCAGAACTGCTGCCGATTGAGGTTGGAGGCGTCCACCACATCGTCGTCGATGAGCAGAAAGTGCTCCACGCCGCTGCGGGCCAGCATCAGCGCGGCATTGGAGCCCAGCCCCCCCGCGCCGGCGATGCCCACGCGCACGGATCGCAGGCGTGCGAGCTGCTCGGGCGCAAGATAGCGGGCAAGGCCGCGCCGAAGAAGATTGTCGCCGTTGTCGTTCATGGCAGCCCTCCGTCAGACTGACATTTCCGCGGGCCGGACGGGACATGCGTCCCCCTGCGGGGATTTTTGCGGATATTTTCCCGCCTGCCCGTCGTTCAGGGGGCGGGCTGTTCCACCTGCTGGGAAAGAAAGATGAGTTCCTCGACCATGAGCAACAGCTCCTCGATGAGGCCGCCGCCCCGCATGGGATGGCCGAAGATGGCTTCCCGCTGATTGTCGAGGCCGCGCCTGTCCACGGCATCCGGCACGGTGGGGGCCAGCGCCTCGGCCAGACGACAGGCCAGCAGATACCCTTCGGCCCCGGCCCGGAACAGACGCGCCAGATCGGCCAGCCGCTGTCCGCATTCCTCCCAGAAGGTCAGGGCCTGCGGCGAGGGCGCGAGCGAAGCCAGCGTATGCAGGGCGGTATGCAGATTGTTGCAGGTGCCGCCGGGCAGGCCCGCCTTCCAGCCCCAGAGCCACGGCGTGCGCCGGAAAAAGAGATGATGCTCCGCCGCCAGATCGAGCACCTCGCGGACGCAGCGCAGCGCCTCCCGCAGGGGTGCGCGGGCCGCCGCGGGCCAGAAGGCTGCCTCCGCCGGGGCATCCATATCCCAGGCGGGCACATGTTCCGTGGACGGCTCCCAGCCGGACAGCTCGCGCAGCAGATGGGCCAGCCAGCGGTTGGCGTCCGGGCTGTCCGGCGTTTCCAGATGCGAATAGCTCAGGACGTAGCGGCCCTGCCCGTAGTTGCCCGCCGCCATGAGCGGCTGATCCGTCAGGAAGTCCGCCGAAAGATTCACGCCGTACAGCGCCTGCCAGGCTTCAAGGACATGTTCCGGTATCCGCTGCAGGGGCAGGTCGGCCAGCCAGAAATCCCTGTCCGGACTGTGATAACCGGCCAGCACGCTCACGCTGTCGCCTGCCGCAGGGGCAAAGCGGCCCGGCCACCAGACCGGCAGAGACGGCCTGTGGGCGGCGGCCTCCGGCGCGGGCCCGCGTTCGCAGCGCCCCCGCACGCCCTCCCGCGTACAGCCCCGCCAGCAGGGCGGCACCAGCGAACAGGCATCATCCCCCAGCGGGGGACGCAGGGGATCGGCGGCCTCGGCCGCTGCGGCATCCGGGACGGCGGGCGTAGCGCTCCCGTCCGGCAGGCAGGAGCGCACCCGCACCAGCGCATGACCGGAAATGAGGTGCTGCTGCCGTTCGGGATAGCTGCCGCGCGACCACGGGCAGATGTGCAGGCCGTCCTCGGCACGGGCATGACTGAGGGCCAGCCCTGCCCCGCCGCAAAAGCCCAGATAGCGTCCGCCCTCGCGCAGCCAGCGGCGCACGGCCTCGCGGCCCGTCTCGCCCAGGGCCTGCGCCTTGAGCCGGGCGTTCCCCCCCGGCGCCATGAGCAGCGGCGCGGCCTGCCCTGCTCCCTGCGGCTTGCCTAAAAGGCCGCCATTGGCTATGTCTTTTCCCTTGACCAGACGAGAGGGCAGGCCCAGCGCGCGAAGAGCGCGCCAGACCATGA
>CALVGJ010000170.1 GCA_944327045.1 uncultured Desulfovibrio sp. | reverse complement strand
TTTGCGACAAGTCCTATCGCGGCTCCCTCATACAATACCCCTGTGACCTTACCGTCCTTTACTTCCACCCCGGCGGTATTTTTGGCCAGTTCCGTCGGACTGCCGTCGGCATTCATTACAGGGCCGTCCGTACCGTTACCTTCCAGCAGCAGCGCCTTGCTGGCTACCGCCACATGCCCGGACATATGCGAGAGGTGCACCCGTTTTCCGGCGCACTCGCTGACGGCCTCAATGTCCATCCATGTGGGGTGACGCATATCCGAGATCAACGTGTCGTCATATCCGGCACCGACGACCCCCTCCTCAGGAGCATTGGCACAGGCGGGACGCAGAGCCTCCTGATAGTCGGCAATACTGGTCATGCTGCCCAGCGGCGCACTGCCGAGAAAAACCTGATACAAATCCTGCATGGCTTTCATATGGGCATGGCCGTGGCCGTCCGCAAAGCCCGGCAGCATGGTCTTGCCCTTCAGGTCAATCTTGTTCGTCGCCTGCTCCAGATCAATACCGGCCCTGTCACCGGCGTAGACGATGACCCCGTCCTTGACGGCCACCACATCGACTATTTTGGCCCTGGCGGGATCAAGGTCTTTAAGTTCTTCCTTTTCGGACATGGTATAAATCTTTCCGCCGTAGTACACCGTATCGTACTGAGCGGAAAATGCAGCACCCGTCCCCAGAAGGCCGAGCAGCGCAGCAGTTGCCAGAGTCATACAGGTCTTTTTTCCTCTACGCATCTCATACTCCTTTTTTATGAAGAAGGACATTCTTCCTTTTTTCATTATATAAATTCATACATATATAATAATGCAGCATTATAGCTTTACATTTTTCCCTGTATGGGTATGCTATGACCATAGCCTGCCCGCCAAGGGCCGCCCATACGGCATACACCTGAGTTTTGGCATAAAAACACCCGACAGTCGCTAAGGTCGTCAGGGGAAAGGAGTCCTTATGCCGCTCTCCATCATTCTTGCCGAGGATCACAAACTGTTTCGTAACGGGTTGCGGCAACTGCTGGAACAGGAGCCGGATTTCCGTATCGTGGGAGAGGCCGACAATGGTCTGGAGGCGCAGCGTCTTGTGGCGGAGTTGCTCCCCGACCTGCTCATCCTCGATTTGTCCATGCCCGGCGGCGACGGGCTGGAAGCCATTGCCCGCATCCGCAAACTCTGCCCGCATACCCGCATACTGGTCATCTCCATGCACGACTCCGCCATGCATGTGCGGTCGGCCTTCCGGGAGGGCGCGCACGGCTACCTGCTCAAGACGGCGGACAGCGCGGAATTTTTCTTTGCCGTGCAGGCGCTGGCCGAGGGGCGGCAGTACATTTCCAGCGAATTGACGGAACGCATGGTGGCCTGGAGCCTCTCGCCCGAGACCGCCGGGACCGCCTCCCCCGAGGCCGACCTTACCCTGCGCGAACGGGAGGTGCTGAAGCTGGTCGCCGAGGGGCTTTCCAACAAGGAGATCGCCGACCGCCTGCACATTGCGGAAAAAACCGTTGTCACGCACCGGGGCAACTTTATGCGCAAGCTGGACCTGCATAATGTCCGGGAAGTCACCATGTACGCCATCAGGAACGGCATCCTGCCCGTGGAGCGTTGACCATGCGAGGTCTGTTCCTTCTGCTGCTCTGCCTGCTCATGCTCCCCGTTGTCCCCCATGCCGCAACGGAAAGGATGGAAAAGGATGAACTGGTCGTCGGCATGCCGATTATGCCCGTTCATTTCAATCCCGCCGCCTTTTCAGGGACTTTTACGGCAAGTGTCGGGGCACAGCTCTTTGCCGGACTGACCCGGCTGGATCGCGACGGCAACGCCATCCCCTATCTGGCACGGAGCTGGGATGTGACGCAGGACGGCCTGAGTGTCCTTTTCCATCTGCGGCCGGGAGCCGTCTTCCACGACGGCACGCCCATCACGGCGGCGGACGTGGCCTTTTCCCTCCTGCAATGCCGGGAACTCCATCCCTTCCGACCCATGCTGGCCCCGATGCGTGACGTGGAAACGCCGGACAGCCTGACCGTCCGCGTTCGCCTGCACCACCCCTACCCCGCCCTGCCCAAGGTGCTCACGCCCTCGCTGGTGCCCATCATGCCCCGCCATGTCTACGGGCAGGGAGCGCCCCTGCCGCGCCACCCCGCCAACGTGGCCGTGGTGGGCTCCGGCCCCTTCAAACTTGAACGCGTAGAACAGGGAAAAGCCATCCGGCTTGTCCGTAATGATCGCTTTTTTCTGCCGAATCGGCCTCGTCTCCAGCGGCTGACTTTCCGTATCTTTGATGATCCCTTTGAAATTATTTATGCGGCAGAACAGGGTGACGTAGATATATACGCAGGTACTATGGCAAGAAGTTTTAGAGAATTGCTTGCCCAAGAGGGACGTCGCCAATGGAAGGAACAACCTGCAGCCTATCTTTATAGCTATCTGATGCTGCAATATAATCTCAAAAAAACGCCATTTTCTTTTCCTGAAGTGCGAAAGGCTCTTGCTCTTGCCTTTGACAGAAAAAAATTCTCCCGCATTTGCCGGGAAAATATATATCCCATGTATGGCCCGTTTCCTCTAAACAACCCTTACGCCATATCTCAGCCGCAACCATTTGATCCTGCACAGGCCAACGCCCTGCTCGATGCTGCCGGATACCCACGCAAGGCGGACGGCACACGGTTCACCATACATCTCTATTGTGCTCCCGGATGGAATCCCATGAACAAAGAGATGATCTCTTTTATTCAACATGAATTTTCCACACTTCTTGGGATTATTGTCATCAATCATCGCATTGAAAGCTTTCATGAGTTCTGCGACATTATAGCCTCAGGAAATTTTGATATGACTCTTGACTCATTGTTTTTTTGGCAAGACCCAGCAATCGGCTTCCATCGTCTTTATGCTTCTGAAAACAAAGATAGAAATTTGATTTTTACAAACAATTCAGGGTATGCAGATAAAGAATTAGATAGCCTTTTTGCCATGGCGATGCAGCATGACTCCAAAATGCGAAAAAAAATATATGGCGATATTCAGCGAAAGATAGCCCATGACAATCCAGGCTTGTGGATAGCTTATCATGATCTCACTATCATACTCTCGCCCCGTGTAGCCCATGCCGACAGTCTGGTGCAGGGGCTTCTGTCGCCGCTTGACGAGGTGGCGGTGGAGCGAATCGATGCGACGGAGCGGACCGATGCCGTCCACTAGACGACCGCCCAGTCTGCGGCGCATGATCCTGCTCCCGCTGACTTTTTTCATGCTGCTTTTTCTTCTGCTGACGCTGCTGCTGATGCTTTCCTTCCGCAGCACCAATGCCCTGCTGGAGGAAAACATCCTGCGGCGCACTCCCTTCACGCACAGAACCATGACCCTTGTGCAGCAGTCGGAGCAGCTCCGCGGCCTGCTCTTCCGTTACATGCAGGCGGACAGCCTCTTTGTGCAGGCCTCGCTGCTGGAACAGATTCATCACCTGCTGCGGACGGGCGACGAGGAACTCAAGGCCCTTACCGCCTTTGCGCTGTATACGGATGAGGTGCACTTCCTGCGCCGGAGACTGGAAAAGATGCGCCATATCGTGGATCGCATCAGCGAGGTCACTACCCGCAAGTACGAGCTGGCCTTTCTGCGGACATATCAGGTGAAGGGCTTCCGTGTTCTGGCGGAAGACCTGCGGGAATTGTCGCAACAGTCGCCCGCCCTGCACGAGTGGGAACATCAGAGCCGGGACATGCTGCTGTCCCTGCTCCTGCTCTGCCAGAACACGGACATATCCTACGGCCTGCAACTCAAGCGGCTCATCCGGCAGCAAAGCGAGGAGGAAACGCGACTCATGCAGGCGCTTGCCGGGCGGAACGACATCCCCGAAGCGGTCCGCGCCCGCCTGCACACACTGCACCAGAGCCTGCAACAGGCCGTTTTCGGACGAAACGGCGTCTTCTCCCTCTTTGAGCAGCAGGATAACCTTGAACAGAAGTACGCCCTGCTGGTTATCGAGGTGGACGCCCTGCTGGAAAGCGTTTCCCGCTCCTGCAACAGGCTCATGGATCATGCCGACAGGACGCTGGCCGCTGCCTACAGGGAGTTCGACGCCCGGCTCGGTCAGCACGCCGCGGGCATCCTTCTCGCCCTGCTTGTCGTGCTCTGCGTCAGTTGCCTGCTCTACGGCTACTTTATCCGCCGCGTCATTACGCCCATTACCCGCATCCACGGCAGCCTCCGCCGGAGACAGGAGGACGGGGAAGCGGAGATACCCTGCGATGCAGGGGCACTGGAAGTACGCGAGATGGCCGAGGCGCTGTCGCTGCTCATCCGCACGCTGGAACGTCGGGAACGGGACCTGTCGGAATCGCACGCCTCGCTCGAACGGCAGGTTGACCAGCGAACCGCCGAACTGCGGCACATGTCGCAGCGCCTGCTCTGCGCTCAGGAAGAGGAACGCCGCCGCCTCGCGGCGGAACTGCACGATGATGTCGGGGCAACGCTCGGCGTCATGAAACTCGGCATCGAGCGGGCCCTGTTCACCCTGTCACGAAAAGAGAGCCGGGATGACGCCGAAACGGCCCTCAAGGAGGTCATTGCTCTGGTCAAGGGCATGGCCCGGCAGATGCGTCGCATTCAGAACGATCTCTGTCCGGCCCGCCTCGACGCGGGACTGTCGGAATCGCTCGAATGGTTTTGCGGGGATTTCCGTCTGGCCAATCCCGGCATCAGGCTCCGCACGCATATCCATGTGCGGGAGGACGTCATCCCTGCGCCGCTGCGTATCGTCCTCTTCCGCATCGTACAGGAGGCCCTTGCCAACATCGCCCGGCACAGCGGGGCCGACCATGCACATATCGTCATCGATGCGCCGAGCGACGGCCTGCGCATCCGCATTTCGGACAACGGCACAGGACTGCCCGACGGGCCTCCGCTCGTCCCGTCGCCGGGCGGCGAGAGCGGCGGCAGGGGCATCGGCAACATGCGCGAACGTGTGGCCCTGAGCGGCGGCACGTTCCGCATCACGGGGCTTTCCGGCCGGGGAACCCGTCTTGAGGCGCACTGGCCCCTGAGCGTGCTCCGCGAGCTCACGACGGCCGCCCCGTCGGGCGGCGGCACGACAGACCGTATGGTTTGAAACGCAAAGCGTTTCAAACTGAAAATGCTTTAGAGCAATTCCACATTGAAAATGTGGATTGCCCTGGTAGTCGCTCTCGCGATTACCCGCAACCGAACACACGGAAAAACCACGCTTTTTCCGTCGTGTGAGGTCAGCGTCCGCAGGGAAATCGGACGCAATTTCCATGCGAATCCGCTCCAAGAAGCTTGCCCGCCGATCAGTGCCGCATCCACGGCAGAATATGCCGCTGTACCGGATGCGTGCGCGCGTGGGAGATGGCCCGCGCCCGCTGCATGAGCCGCCGGTTGGCGTAGCGCATGAGCTGATGGCTGTGCGTGAGGATGTAGATGCCCGCCAGCATGCCCACCGCGCCGAAACACTGCTGCCAGACAAAGGCCTCGTCCAGCAGCAGTACCCCGGCGCTTACCCCCACCAGCGGCATGAGATTGAGGAAGATGGCCGCCTTGCCCGCGCCCACGACCTTGAGGGAGACATTCCAGGCCAGCATGGCGAAGATGCCGCCCAACAGGGTCACATAGCCCAGCGACAGCCAGCAGGTCGCGGATACCGGCAGCAGATACAGTTCTCCGGCCGTCAGTCCGTAGAGCACCGTCCAGCCGACGCCGAAACATCCCGCCCAGGCGGTTGCCGTCAGTGCCGACATGCGGGCCATGACCCGCACCCCCACGAGGGAATAGATGGCCCAGCCCTGCTGGCAGGCAAAGAACAGCAGGTCCCCCCGGTTGAAGGAGATGGAGAGGAGCATGTCCAGCGAGCCGTGCGTCACCAGAAAGAGCGTCCCCAGCAGGGAACAGCCGATGCCCAGCCACTCGATGGGCAGGAGCTTCTCCCGCAGGAAGATGGCGGCCAGCAGGGCCGTGGAGGCCGGGGTGGTGGAGGCGATAAGGGTGGCATTGCCCACGCTGGAATATTGCAGGCCGGAAAACTGGGCGATGTTGTTGAAGGCCACGCCAGTCAGCCCCATGAGCACAAGGCTGGCCAGACAGTCCCGCCGGGGAAGAAGCGGATTGCCGCGCAGGGCGGCCAGCACGAACAGCAGCAGCGTGATGAGCCCGTAGCGTACGGCCGTCAGCGTGGTGGGCGTCAGCTCGGCCACCACGAACTTGACGAACAGGGGCTGCAGCCCCCAGACGAGACCGGCCAGCGCCAGCAGACCATAGTACCGACCGTTGTTGCGTGCGTGCGACATCTTTCCTCCCCTCCCTGCGCAGGGCCGCCGGGCACGGTGTTGCGTGTCTGCCTGTAGCGCAAGCGGCATATGGCGTCAAACGCTTCCTGCTGCCTGTGAGCATTTTCCGTCTGCAATGCTTTGCGTTTCAAGCCATATGGTCTGTCGTTTCGCGGCATGGAAGCGCTGGTTCCGCTCACCTTGGGCCGGGCGGCGCTGTGTCGTTGCCGCTCGTTTTGCCGTTTTCAAAGGCAAAGCGCCCATAAATGAAATTTATTTTCATTTTCATTGACAAGCCGCCCCTTCTTCCGTACAACTCGTTACACGCGGCCGCTTCCGCCACGGAAAACCTCCGGCTATCCTCTCCGGGGCGCACCTGAGCGCGGCGCGCCTCATCACCGCAACCAGTCACACAGGGAAACCATGATGCAGACCGACGGACTCCCCGCCCTCCTTCCGGCCCGATGTCGTAACCGGCAGCCATTTTTCCGCTGCCGGCAGCAACCACAAGGAGTCAGCCATGAAAGCATACACCCCGTCCGTCACCCTTACTTGCCGGGAAAGCGCCCATAACCTGCACATCAATGTGGGGCAGACGCTGGGCATGGCCCAGGCCGAAGGCATCGTGCAGCTTCTGGCCAGCCGCAAGGACAGTTGCAAGAAATTTTTCATTGACGTGCGTCAGGTAACGCAGCTTGATCATGAGGCCGCGGGCAGTCTGCGGGCAGCCCTGCCGCACAGTCCCGTCGGCATGCAGCGCATCGCCTTCAAGGGGCGGCTGGGTTTCGATCTGGCCGTGGGCGGCAACAAGGTGCTCATTGTGCCCGAAAACGCCAAGCACGTTTGCCGGGGAACCTGCCCGGACTGCAAATGCGGACACAAGAAGGCGCGCGCCAGAGCACGCAATGCGGCAAGGGAGGCCGTCGCCGCTCATGGGGCGGGCGGCGAGGCTCTGGAACAGTAACCTTCAACCCTGTTCAGGAAAAGGAGAACTGCCATGAAACGCATCATGACGCTGGCGCTGGCCGCCGGCATGCTCTTCGGCGCCGCCACCGGAGCCGGGGCCATCGACTTCAAGGCCTCCGGCGAGTGGCTGGTGGGCTTCGGCGCGGGCGACGGCTCGCTGCTCGAATCCACGCGCAACGTGGGGCAGAATCGTACCCGCGCGGACAATGAGGATATTTTCAACGCCGCCCAGCGCTTCCGTCTGCAACTGGATGCGGTGGCCTCCGAGTCCCTGTCCGGCACGGTCTTTTTCGAGATCGGCGATCAGTTCTGGGGCCGGAACGGCGAAGGCGCGGCCCTCGGCGCGGACGGCACCAACGTCATCAAGGTGAAGAACGCCTATCTTGACTGGATTGTCCCCAATACCGACCTGCGTCTGCGCATGGGCCTGCAGGCCATCGCCCTGCCCAACGTGGCGGGCGGGTCGGCCATCATGGACGGGGACGCCGCGGGCGTGGTCGCCTCCTACCAGTTCAACGAGAACGTGGGCCTGACCGCCCTCTGGATGCGCCCGCTCAACGACAACTACACCGGCACCACCGCCGACGGGCAGCCCTACGGCAACGGCTACAGCAACTATCTGGACAACATGGACCTTTTTGCCCTCATGCTGCCCCTGAACTTTGACGGCGTGAGCCTGACCCCCTGGGCCATGCTGGGCTTCCAGGGCAAGAATACGCGCTTCAACGAGGGCGGCGTGGAAACGGCGGACGGCGTGCTGGGCTACACCCTGCCCGGCTACTATCCCGAATTTGACGGCTTCGCCCTCGGCGAAACCTCCAAGGCGTACGGTACCATGTTCTGGGCCGGACTGCCCATAGCCCTCACCCTCTGGGACCCGCTCAACGTCGAACTGGACATCAACTACGGCTATGTGGAAGCCATGGGCCGCTACGACGTGCTCAAGCGCGGCATTGACCCGCTCCGCGGCAGTACCCAGCGTCAGGGCTGGCTCATCAAGGCGCTGGTGGAATACAAGATGGACTGGGGCACGCCCGGCATCTTCGGCTGGTACGCCTCCGGCGACGACGGCAACGTGAAGAACGGCTCCGAGCGCCTGCCCTCCATCGCGGGCGCGGGCAACTTCACCTCCTTCATCGGAGACGGCAACCTCGCCTGGGGCACCCTCAGCACCGGCGGCTACGACATGAACCTGACCTACGCCGGAACCTGGGGCGTCGGCCTGCAACTCGCCGACATGAGCTTCCTGGAAGACCTCAAGCACACCTTCCGCGTGGCCTACTGGGGCGGCACCAACAGCCCCTCCATGGTCAAGTACATGAACTCCTCTTACGCCTGGAACAGCGGCGCATACAATCAGGACGGCCCCTACCTCACCACCAACGACGGCCTCCTGGAATTCAACCTCGTGAACAGCTACCAGATTTACGAAAATCTGGAAGCCAACCTTGAACTGGGCTACATCGTCAACATGATCGACCGCAATACCTGGAAGCACAGCTCCTACAACCAGCAGGGCTTCAGCAAACAGGACGCCTGGAAAGCCCAGCTTATCTTCGCCTACACCTTCTAACACCCTCTGCGGACAGGGCGGCCGCACAACCGCTCGCAAACGTTCCCTTCCTGTGCAGCCATCAGACACGAGGGGCGCATCCGTCTTCCTTCCGCGGATGCGCCCCTCACTGCGTGATGTATTGTCGTACTGGGGGGAAGGGAACCCCTTTAGCTCGCGCGTAAAGGGGTTCCCTTCCCCCCAGGCCCCCCCTCCCTCCCCAACCGCGCTTTACTTGAGAGGATGAAACCCCGTCACAACACGCGAGACGGCGGCACAGTGCCGCACGGCCTAAACCA
>CALVGJ010000169.1 GCA_944327045.1 uncultured Desulfovibrio sp. | reverse complement strand
CGGCGGGGCCGCCATGTCCTCCCGCACGGGATGACGGCCGGCTGATGTGCCCGCAGGGGCGCAGGATTGCTGCGGGGCAACGGAGTAGAAAAGTGGAAGACAAATTCATCCTTGGCGGCGTGGAACTGAAGAGCCGCCTCTTTATCGGAACGGGCAAATACAGCGCGGACAACCTTATCCCCGCCGTGTGCGAGGCCAGCGGCGCGGAAGTCATCACCGTGGCCATGCGCCGTGTGGAAAAGGGCCAGCAGGGCATCGTGGCGCATATTCCCAAAAGCATGCGTCTTTTGCCCAACACCTCCGGCGCCCGTACCGCCGAAGAGGCCGTGCGTCTGGCCCGTCTGGCCCGCGCCGCCGGTTGCGGCGACTGGATCAAGATCGAGGTCATTTCCGATCTGCGCCACCCCCTGCCCGACGGCTACGAAACGGCCAAGGCCACCGAAATTCTGGTCAAGGAAGGCTTTACCGTCCTGCCCTACATCAATCCCGACCTCTATGTGGCCCGCGCCTGCGTGGACGCCGGCGCTGCCGCCGTCATGCCCCTTGGCGCGCCCATCGGCACCAACCGCGGCCTGCGCACCAGGGAAATGATCGGCATTCTCATCGACGAGCTGGATGTGCCGATCGTGGTGGATGCGGGCATCGGGCGCCCCTCGCAGGCCTGCGAAGCCATGGAAATGGGCGCGGCGGCCTGTCTGGTCAATACGGCCATCGCCTCTTCCGCCGATCCGGTGCGCATGGCGGCCGCCTTCCGCGCCGCGGTGGAAGCGGGACGCAATGCCTGGCTGGCCGGTGCGGGAGCCGTCAAGGCGCCCGGCGAAGCCGCCGAAGCCTCTTCGCCGCTCACCGGTTTTCTGCGCTAGGTCGGGGGAGGCGTCGTCATGGAAAATTTTGAACAGTATCTGGCAAAATGGCCGCGCGAACGGCGCGCCCGTATCGCTGAAAGCGCCACGGAAGAACAGGTGCTGGCCGCCCTGCGCAAGGATACCCTCCAGCCCGAAGATTTTCTCGTGCTGCTCTCTCCTGCCGCCGCGCCGCATCTGGAAGACCTGGCCCAGCGCGCCCACGAGCTGACCCTGCGGTATTTCGGCCGGGCCGTGAACCTCTTCACGCCGCTGTATATTTCGGACGTCTGCACCAACCAGTGCCGCTACTGCGGCTTCAACGCCAAGAATACCCAGCCCCGGCGGCACCTGAACATGGACGAGATCGAAGCCGAGGCCCGCGTCATCGCCGACATGGGATTGCAGCACATCCTGCTGCTGACCGGCGACGCGCGCAAGCTCTCCTCTCCCCAGTACATTGCCGACGCCGCCCGGCGCATCAAGCCCCTGTTCGCTTCCGTGGGCGTGGAAGTCTACTCCCTGACCGAGGACGAATACCGCCTGCTCATTGATGCCGGTGTGGACAGCATGACCATGTTTCAGGAGACCTACAATCCCGAGCTGTACGACTGGCTGCATCCGGCCGGGCCCAAGAAGGACTACTCCTTCCGGCTCAATGCACCGGAGCGGGCCGCCCGTGCGGGCATGCGTTCCCTCGGCGTGGGGGCGCTGCTCGGGCTTGACGAATTCATTCAGGATGCCTTCTGCACCGGCCTCCATGCCTGGTGGCTCATGCGGCACTATCCGGGCGTGGATGTGGGCGTTTCCATCCCGCGCATCTGCTCGCACGAGGGCAGCTTCGACATTCCGCATGCCGTGGGCGACCGGCAGTTCGTGCAGTATATCACGGCCATGCGCTGCTTCCAGCCGCGCTCCGGCATCACCTGCTCCAGCCGTGAAAGCGCCTTCATGCGCGATCACCTCATTCCGCTGGGCGTGACCCGCGTTTCCGCGGGCGTGTCCACCGCCGTGGGCGGCCGGGCTACCGAGGCCGACAATTCCGGTCAGTTCGACATTACCGACCACCGCAGCGTGGAAGAAATGACCGCCGCGCTGGCCGGCATCGGCTATCAGGCCGTCATCAAGGACTGGGAAGACCCCACAAGCACGCACGCCTGATTCCTTCTTTTGTCTTCCTTATGCACAGGCCCCTGTCCCGCCCCGGCGGCGCAGGGGCCATTTTTTCTTGCGGGGGGAAGGAAGGGGCTTTTTTGCAAAAAAAGCCCCTTCCTTCCCCCCGCGTCCCCCATCCATCCCGCAAAAAACCTTGCCGGGGAGGATGACAGGCAGCAGTCCCGCACAGGCCGTCCCATGCCACCAGTCCCCCGGCGACATGATAGCGTATTTCAGCTTTGAAAAAGATGAAACGCGAAGCGGCAGCACAAGGCCGCCCGGGACGCCGGGTCGATTTCGCGTCTGGCGGCAAGACGAGAAAACGGCCCAGGGCAGACAGCCCGCCCCAAAAACTGTTTGAGCGAACAAACTATTTCTGGACAATAAAGGCGCAAAGGCGCACAGTAGGGCATCCATTTTTCGGGGAGGCATGTCATGCTGGTTGCGTTTTGGGCCGTGTTGCCGGTGTTTCTGATCATCGGAATGGGGGTATTCCTGCGGGCAAGGGACTTGCTGCCGGACAGCACGGGCAAGGTCATGGGGCTTTATGTGCTCAGGCTGGCGCTGCCCCTGCTGTTGCTGCACGTCATGGCTCAGGCGGACAGAAACACGCTGGCCCACGGCGGATTCTGGCTGGGGGCGCTGGGCGCGCCGCTGGGCTGTTTTGTGCTGGGCTATCTGGCCGACAGGCTCTTCTGCCGCCGTGGCGCGGGGGCGGCGGTCATCTCGGGACTGGGTTGCAGCGCCTGCAATACGGCCTTCGTGGGCCTGCCCATTGTGGAAAGTCTCTTTCCCGGCAACACCGAGGCGCTGGTGGTGGCCGGCCTCATGACGCTGACGCCCAACGTGGTGGTCATTCTGGGGCAGGTGCGGCTGGACCTGCTCAATGGCGTCACCGCCTGGGAGGAAGGGCAGAGCCGGGCCTGGATTCTTTTCCGGGCGCTGGTGCTGGGCAATCCCATTCTGCTTTCGACGGTGGCCGGGCTGGCGCTGGCTCTGGCCGGAACAGGACTTTGGGCGCCGCTCGACAGGGCATGCGCGCTGGTGGGGTTCACGGCCGCGCCCTGCATGCTGGTGGCGCTGGGTTTCGATCTGGGACAAAAGCTGCGGCTGGCGCTTACGCGCAGCGCAGGCCATGCCTTCTGGCGGCAGGCCTGGCTGGTGGGCTGCAAGCTGGTGCTCTGCCCGCTGCTCTGCTGGCTGCTTATGGCGCCGCTGGGTGTGGAACCGCTCTGGCTGGGCGTGGGCGTGCTCATGAGCGCCACAGGTACGGCGCTGGTGGCCTCGGTGCTGGCCCAAGTGTACAACGCTCTGCCGGAGGAGGCCGCCTTTACGGCCGTCCTCAGCAACGGGGCCAGTCTCGTCACACTGACCGTCTGCATTTTGCTGCTGCAATGGGGCGGATATTTTTAGAGCATTTTCAGTTTGACACGCTTTGCGTTTCAAACCATGCGACCTGTCCGCGGCAGTCTGAGGGCTGATACGGAAAGAGCGTCCGTCCCGGCAGTTTTCGCAGAATTACGGTTTCAATGTCATATTATTGCGGTCTTGCGGAAGTGCCGCAAAAAACCGCCGGAGCCGCGCCCTGCGCGACTTCGGCGGTTTGTGCGTCCACAGGGGGCGATGATCAGGCTTCCACGGTCAGCAGATTGTACCGGCGTGTTCCCAGACCTATGCGCTCGGCATGTTCCACCTGACTGGAACCGTGGGTATCGGGATGGATATCGGTAAAGCAGTCGCCGTGGCTGCGCGCGCACTGGCCGAGGAGGCTGGAGGCGATGACCGGCGCGGCATTGACCGCATCAATACAGGCCTGATCCAGCGCCACGGGGTCGGCGGAGGCAAAGATGCCGATATCCGGCACGATGGCCGTATCGTTGCCGCCGTGGCAGTCGCAGCAGGGGGAGATGTTGTTGGCTATGCTGATATGGAAATGCGGGCGGCCATGCAGCACAGCGGCGGCGTATTCGGCCATGCGGGCGTTGAGAATGTCGCTGGCGGCGTCAATGGGGCTGAAGATGGCGTCATGATTACAGATGCCGATGCAGCGGCCGCAGCCCACGCAGACTTCCTGATCGATGTACGCCTTGCGCTGTGCGTCCCAGCCGATGGCCTGCTGGGCGCAAAAGCGCATGCAAGCCCCGCAGCTCCGGCATTTTTCCGCCGTGACCACGGGTTTGCTGCAACTGTGCATGGCCATTTTGCCCGCGCGGCTGCCGCAGCCCATGCCCACATTCTTGATGGCTCCGCCGAAGCCCGTGCGCTTGTGCCCCTTGAAGTGATTGAGAGAAATGAAGATATCGGCGTCCATGATGGTACGTCCGATGCGGGCCGTTTTGAAGATTTCGCCGTTGGGCACGGGAACCTCCACATCATCCGTGCCCTTGAGTCCGTCGCCGATGAGGAGCTGGCAGCCGGTGGAAAGCGGATTGAAGCCGTTTTCCTGTGCGGCGGCAAGATGCTCGAGGGCATGCTTGCGCCGTCCCACATAGAGCGTGCTGCAGTCCGTGAGAAAGGGCAAGCCGCCTCGTTCGCGAATCATGTCCGCCACGCAGCGGGCAAAGTTGGGCCGCAGAAAGGCCAGATTGCCCGGCTCGCCGAAGTGCATCTTGATGGCCACGAATTTGCCGTCCACGTCCAGCGCATCCAGTCCCGCCGTCCGCAAGAGCTTTTTCATCTTGGTCAGCAGGCTGTAATCCATGGGGCAGCGCATGTCCGTAAAATAGACGTCGGCCACAGATCGGGAGGTGCTCATCCCTTTTGCTCCTGATTTTTGTAGATCATGCCCGCCGTGTAGGCCGGGCCCACGTCGCCGCCCAGACGGTAGTAATGGCGGCTGGCCGCATCATAGATCAGCGGGTCCACCTTGAAAATGTCGGGCTGTTCGCCGTTCATGCAGCTTTCCAGAGCGCTGACGTTGCATATTTCGCCGATCATGAGCGTGTGGCTGGGCAGTTCCACATGCTGCAGCAGACGGCATTCCAGCACAATGGGACATTCTCCGGCATAGGGAGCGTCCACATGTTCGCTGCGGCAGGGGGTTAGGCCCGTTGCGGCGAATTTGTCCACAGTGCGCCCGCAGGCAATGCCGGCAAAGTCCGCCTGCGCCGCCATGCCGGTGGAGGGAATGCCCAGCGTGAAGGCCTTGCGCTGCAAAAGGGGATCATGCGTCCAGCGCGAGGGGCGAATGGAAACGCTGACGCAGGGCGGCGTGGAATTGCAGATGCCGCCCTAGGCGGCGGCCATGAGGTTGGGGCGGCCTTCGGCATCATAGACGCCCACAAGCAGGGTCGGCATGGGATAGGTCAGGGGACGCGGGCCGAGATCGCGGCGTGTCATGGGTGGACTCCTTGAAAAGGTTGGCCGAAGGACGGCATACCGCCCCCGGGCAATAACAGGCATGTCCTTTTCTGCTATCCCGGAGCCCGGCAAGTGTCCAGTCCGCGACCAGAGCGCTTTACCCTTGAAAAAGGCAGAATGCTCCAACAGCCCCTGAACGGCATGCCGTTGCCGGACTTCAGGCCGACGGAACCGCAATCAGTCGGGTCGTCGCTCCTTGCCGCAGAGCTCTTCCACGTCGATGCGCAACACGTTGACCCGTTGCAGCATGGCGTCCGGGGCAGGGCGGGGGCAGCGTGCGGCATAGCGCAGGCTCAGGGCGTCCAGCGCCCGGCGCTTTTCTTCCGGCTCGCTGACAATGCGGATACGCCCGCAGCCGCTGATGCTCTTGTACCAGGTGGTGCTTTTCTCGCGGACGATGGTCACATCCAGTGCGGCGGCAAAGCCCACGCGACCGTCCTGCCGGAGCAGATCGATCTTGCGGCCCGTGAAGCCGCAGTGCAGGTAGATGCATCCGTCCAGCCAGACAAAATTGAGCGGCAGGACATAGGGGAATTCCCCGCCGGAAAAACTGACGAAAAGTTCGTCGGCCCGCTGGAAGAAGGCCTCCAGCCAGGCGGAATCGTGGCGAAGCTGTCCTTTCATGAGGCGATGCTCCGTGGGGAAATGAGGGTATCGTCCGGGACGGCCAGCGGCGACTCCTGCGGAGCAAGGCCCGCCAGAACGGACTGCCAGCAGCCCCGGGCGGCGGCAAGGTCCGCGGCATCCGGGTGGTGGGCGGCTTCCGCCAGTCGGGCGGCGCGGCCCTCGGTCATGGGATGGGTTCCCTTGCGGGCGGAGGCGGCCAGCACACGCGGGCTGACGCGCCCCTGACAGAGAAATTCGCCCACAATTCGGTTGCCGTTGGCCGTCAGCAGGGCACGGGCCCCCTCGAGACAGCGTTCGGCATGGGCGGAATGGGGCCAGGCCCCCAGCGTCCCGAAAAGAAAGACCCGCTTGTCATGGATACCGGCCCAATACCGCTGCGAACGGGCGTCCGGCAGGCCCTTGCGTACCCAGAAACCCAGGGCGAGCAGGTCATAGGCACCCGGATCGGGTCTCTGGCGCAGGTTGAAGAGCGGGACGCCCTCCAGCGCGAGGGCTTCGGCCACGCGGCGGGTGTTGCCCGTGATGGAGGAATAGAGGACAGCCGCGCGCAGACCGGGGGGAACGAAAGCGGCAGGGAGAGGGGTGCTGTCGGTGTGCGGCAGAAGACAGCGGACATGGGGCCGGGCGGCTTCCGCCAGCTCGGGCAGGCCGGGAGCGGTCGGGCCGGGATGATCAGTCATGGGCGCTGCGCTCCAGGATGTCGCGTTGGAGGATTTCCACCCGGCGGCGCTCCAGCCGGATGACGCCCGCACGGGCCAGTCCGTTGAGTTCGCGGCTGAGACTTTCCCGGCTGACGCCCAGCAGGCGCGCCAGCAGTTCCCGTGTGCCGGAAAGCTGGAGGATGCCGCTTTTTTCCATCCTGCTCCGGTGCAGCAGCCAGGCGGCAACCCGGCGAGAAACGGAGATGATTCCCTGCGAGCTGACGATCTTGTTGATGAACAGGCGCTGCCGGTGAGACAGGACGGCCAGCAGGTAGGCCGCCAGTGCCGGATTGCGGGACAGGCAGCGCAGCAGGGCGGCTTTTTCCAGCCAGAGCACGCGCCCGCTCGTAACCATGACGGCCGAGGTGGGCACGCCCCCGGTGTAGTAGAGGGCCGCCACGTCGCAGAATGCGCCGGGCCGCAGCAGATGGAGCACATATTCCCGGCCCTGCGGACCGGCCTTGACCAGCTTGACTTCACCGGACAGGAGAAAGGGCAGGAAGCCGAGCTCCTCCCCCTCCCGATACAGGGTATCCGCAGCGTTCATGTCCTGCAGGCGGGCACGGGCGGCAAGCTCCGGCCAGTCGGCCGCCTCCAGCACATCGGCAAGGTCCCGCTGATGCAGGGCGGCGTGCAGGCGGCTTTCGGGAGTGGTGGCGGTATGCGGCATGGCGATCTCTTTCTTTGGGGAAAGCGGGGCACGGCTGCCCGACGAATCCGGGACAGGTGCGGCGACCTCCGGGACGGATCGCCGCACCCTGGGGGGAAATCAGCCCAGAATGGCCCTGAGGTCTTCCTCAGGGCTGCTGATGGGGGCAATGCCCCACTTTTCGACCAGCAGGTTGAGGATGTTGGGCGACACAAAGGCCGGCAGGGTCGGCCCAAGCCGCATGTTCCTGACGCCGAGCGCCAGCAGGGTCAGCAGGATGCTGACGGCCTTCTGTTCGTACCACGACAGGATGAGGGACAGCGGCAGGTCGTTGACGCCGCAATTCAGGGCCTCGGCCAGCGCAAGGGCCGTGCGTACAGCCGCGTAGGCGTCATTGCACTGGCCCACGTCCAGCAGGCGGGGCAGATCGCCGATGCTGCCGAGGTCCTTGTCGAAGAAGCGGAACTTGCCGCAGGCGAGCGTCAGGACAAGGCAGTCGGCGGGAATCTTCTCCACCAGTTCGGTGTAGTAGTTGCGGCCGGGGCGCGCGCCGTCGCAGCCGCCCACAAGGAAAATATGCCGCAGCTTGCCCGCCCTGACGGCGTCCAGCACGGCGGGGGCCGCGCCGAGCAGGGTCTGGCGACCGAAGCCGGTCAGCACGTCCTTGCCCGGCACGTCTTCCGCAAAGCCGGGCAGTTCCTGCGCCTTGCGGATGACGGCGGAAAAGTCGCGGCCCGTGCAGTGCGTCAGACCGGGCCAGCCCACGTTGCCCGAAGTGAAGACCTTGTCCGCGTAATCGCGCGGGTCCTGAATGCAGTTGGTGGTAAAGAGCACCGCGCCGGGGAAGGCGGGCAGCTCCTTCTGCTGATTCTGCCAGGCCGTGCCGTAGTGCCCGGCCAGATGCGGGAAGGCCTTGAGCTGGGGATAGCCGTGGGCGGGCAGCATCTCGCCATGCGTATACACGTTGATGCCGGTGCCGGCCGTCTGTTCGAGCAGGGCCTTGAGATCGGCCAGATCGTGCCCGGAAACGAGGATGGCCTTGCCCTTGCGCTGCCCCAGAGAGACCGGCGTGGGGACGGGATGACCGAAGCAGCCGGTATTGCCGTCTTCCAGCAGTTCCATGGCCCGCAGGTTGATCTTGCCGCATTCCATGAGCAGATTCAGCCAGCCGTCCAGATCGGGGCTTTCGTCAGCCAGCGGCGTACCGGCCACAAGCCCCTGATAGAGGAAGGCGGCCACGGCGGGGTCCCGGCGGCCCAGTTCCGCCGCATGGTCGGCATAGGCGGCCACGCCCTTGAGTCCGTAAAGCAGCAACTGCATGGCCGAGCGCACATCCTCGTTATCGGCAAGGCTGTCCGTGGCCAGCGGCAGACCGGCAATGAAGTCTTTCCATTCCGACGGCGGCAGGGGCAGACCCGCCTTTTCGGCCAGCTCCCGCGCCCGGCTCACGCAGGCCTGTTGCAGTTCGCTCAGGGCGGCGGGATCAAAGTTGACGTTGGTCAGCGTGGAGAACAGCGCCTTGAAGGCGAAGTCGTCCACGGCGGTTTCCGTCACTCCGGCGGCGCGGGCGGCCAGAGCCACCTGCGACAGGCGGCGCAGACCGGCCACAAGTTCATCCTGCTGCGCCGCCACGGCGGCATTCTTTCCACAGACGCCAAGAACGGTACAGCCCTTGCCCTTGGCGGTTTGTTCGCACTGATTGCAAAACATGGCTCTTCTCCTTGGAAAATGATGCCTCACTTGAGCACAGGATGGTCTTTCGTTCTGTGACGACAGTCACAAAAGCGAACGACGTCCCGGCCATTTTGTGACGCGCATCACATTTTTGTCAAATTGGGCGGGCAAATCCGGGGCGTTGCCGTATAGTGGCCGAAACGCGCTGACGAGGAGGCAACATGAGCGCCCATGCCCGCCTTTGGACCAGGGACTTTGTGGCTGTCACGCTGGCCAATTTTTTTCTGATGATAAATTATTTCATGCTGATCGTGGTTATGGCCGACTACGCCATGACCACGTTCGGCGCGTCGCCGGCGCTGGCCGGGGCGGCCAGCGGGATGTTCATCGTGGGCGCGCTGGTGGCCCGCCTTTTTGCCGGGGCTTTCATGCAGACCTGGGGCCATCGGGCCATCGCCCTGACGGGCATCGGCTGCGATCTCCTGTTTTCGCTGACGTATTTTGTGACCGGCTCCCTGCCCCTGCTGCTGGTCGTCCGCTTCCTGCACGGCTGCGCCTACGGCGCGGCCTCCACGGCGCTGGGCACCATCGTCTCCCGCATGGTGCCGGAGGCCCGTCGCGGCGAGGGGCTCGGCTACTACATGCTGAGCAATGCCCTTTCCGCGGCGGTAGGGCCCTTCATCGGCGTTTCCCTGCTGCGCAGCGGTTCCTTTGAACTGCATTTTTCGCTCTGCATCTTCTTCGCCTGCCTGAGCCTCGTCTCGGCCATGTGTTCCCGCTCCCTCTGGCAGGGCGGCCCCAGCCATGCCGGAGTCCTCTTCATCCGTCCCCTGTGGCGCAATTTCCTGGAGCCCTGCGCGCTGCCCGTGAGCTGGCTGGCCTTTCTCATCTATATCGGCTATTCCAGCATCCTTGCCTTTCTCACGCCCTATGCCAAGGAGCTTTCCCTTGCCGGAACGGCCAGCGTTTTCTTTGTGGTCTACTCGGCGGCCATGCTGGTGACGCGCCCTGTCGCCGGTCGCGTCTTTGACCGCCGCGGGCCGGATTATGTCATGTATCCGGCCATAGTCGTTCTGGCGGCGGGCATTCTGCTGCTGGCCTGCTGCAACGGCAGCCTGCTCATGCTGCTGTCCGCGGCCTGCATCGGGGCGGGCATCGGCGTGCTCCAGTCCTGCGGCCTGACCATCGCCGTGCAGGCCTCGCCGGCCGAGCATGTGGGACTGGCCAATTCCACCTACTACATCTTCATGGATATTGCCGTGGGCTTCGGCCCGACGGCGCTGGGTCTGCTGCAACCGTTCAGCGGATACCGCGGCATGTATGCGGGCATGGCCCTGCTGTGCGCCCTCTGTCTGCCGGTCTATGCCCGCATCCGGCCGCGCGGCAAGCGCTGAGCCGCTCTCCGGCGGCGGAAGGCTGGACTTTGCGTGAAAAACAGGCTATGGGATGCCGATACATTAAACGGGGAATTGCCCCATGCTGGAGGATACCATGGCTCACAAGAAGATCGAGCGCAAGAAAGAACTGGATCGCCGCCGCCATCGCCGCGCCCAGCGTCTCAAGCAGCGCGTGCGCGAAGCCAAGGCTGCCGCCAAGAACTAGAGCGTTTTGCCTTTGCAAAAGGCAAGACGCGAGGCGGCGGCACAGCGCCGCCCGGCCCAACGCGCGTGAAAAAACCGTGTTTTTTCGCGAAACGGCAGGCCGTATGGTTTGAAACGCAAAGCCTTTCAAACTGAGAATGCTCTCAGGCGGCTCCACTTGGCAAAGTGGCCGTTCCGGCGGACGCGGGAGCGGACGCCCGCACCCGGGCAGGCGGAAAAAATCCTTTTTTCCGCCGCACGGGCAGTGTTGTTGCCCTGAGGTCACCGCCGGGCAACAGGGGGTGCAATCCGTCCGACCGGCCCGCTTTTTCGGGCATGCGCACGTCCGCTCGTGTGCGACATGCCGCAACCGGTGAACATTTTACGGCCGACGGCCCCGACGGGCTGTTTCGGTCGCTATTGGCGTCTGTTATGCCCATTTACGAATATCAGTGCCCCAAGTGTCAGCATGTGTTTGAGGAGATGGTTTCCCTCTCGCAGGCGCATGGCGAGGAACCCTGTCCCCGGTGCGGCGCCCTGTCGCCGCGCATGATTTCGCATACCTCCTTTGTGCTCAAGGGCGGCGGCTGGTACGTCAGCGACTACGGCTACCGCAAGGGCATCAAGGAAGAGGGGAGCAGCCCCGCCGCCGACACGAAGGCCTCCTCCGGCGGAGATGCCGCCGCTCCTGCCGCCGGAACGGCCGCTCCCGCCGCCTCGTCCGCAACAGGCACGCAAACCGCGCCGTCCGCATAGGATTGTTCCATGATTGATCGTTACACCCGCCCGGAGATGGGCCGAATCTGGACACTGGAAAACCGCTACCGCGCCTGGCTGGAAGTGGAGCTTGCGGTATGCGAGGGCTGGGCCGAACTGGGCCGCATCCCGGCCGAGGCGGTGGAGGTCATCCGCCGCAAGGCCGTCATTGATGTGGATCGCATTCAGGAAATCGAACAGACGACCCGTCACGACGTCATCGCCTTTCTGACCTCGCTGGAAGAGAAAATCGGCCCCGAGGCCCGCTACATCCATCTGGGCTGCACCTCGTCCGACATCGTGGATACGGCCAACGGCTATCTTTTCCTTCAGGCGGGCAAGCTCATTCTGGCGGACATGGACATGCTGCTGGCCTCGCTGCGGCGTCTGGCCGAAAAGTACAAGGGCGTCCTCTGCATGGGCCGTACCCACGGCATCCATGCCGAGCCCACGAGTTTCGGGCTCAAGATGGTGGGCTTTTATGCCGAATTTGCCCGGCATCTGGAGCGGGTGAAAGCCGGACTGGAAAGCGTGCGCGTGGGCAAGCTTTCCGGCGCGGTGGGCACCTACGCCTTCCTTTCGCCTGAGCTGGAAGCCGGGGCGCTCAAGCGTCTCGGGCTGGAAGTGGACCCGCATTCCACCCAGATCGTGCAGCGCGACCGCTATGCCCACTTCTTTACCTCGCTGGCCATTCTGGCCGGGGGGGTGGAACGTCTTTGCGTGGAGCTGCGCCACCTGCAGCGTACCGAGGTGCTGGAAGTGGAAGAGGGCTTCGGCAAGGGGCAGAAGGGCTCCTCGGCCATGCCGCACAAGAAGAATCCCATTTCCGCCGAAAACATGTGCGGTCTGGCCCGCCTGCTGCGCGGCAACGCGCTGGCCTCGCTGGAAAATCAGGCCCTCTGGCACGAGCGGGACATCAGCCATTCCTCGGTGGAGCGCGTCATCATGCCCGACTCCACCATTCTGGCGGACTACATCCTCAACCGGCTGGCCCGTCTGCTGGACGGGCTGGTTGGTAACCCCGAACGTATGCCGGAGAATATGGATCGTTCCTTCGGCCTTTATTTTTCGCAGCGTGTGCTCACGGCGCTCATCGCCACCGGCATGCCGCGCCAGCAGGCGTACGAGGCCGTACAGCGTCTGGCCATGCAAAGCTGGGAAAGCCGCCGCCCCTTCCCCGAACTGGTGCGCGCGGACGCCGCCATGCGGGAACGGCTGGGCGCGCAGCTTGACGAGCAGGCGACGGACGGTCTGTTTGATCCCGCCTTTTATCTGCGGCATGAGGACGACATCTATGCCCGCGTTCTCGGCCATCAGGGGTAAGTCATGACGGACGACATGATGCAGCTCAAGCGGCGCCTGGCGCGCCTGCTGGTGGAAAAATCCTATCGCGAGGGGGACTTTGTCCTCGCATCCGGTCGGCGCAGCGACTATTACTTCGACTGCCGGGTCACGGCCCTGCATGCCGAGGGATCGTGGCTCATCGGCTCGCTCTTCAATCACCTGCTTGCCGATCTCCCCATCGTGGGTGTGGGCGGCATGACCATGGGCGCTGACCCGCTGGTCTCCGCCACCACGGTCATTTCCCATACGCTGGGTCGCCCCCTGCACGGCATGCTTGTGCGCAAGGAAGCCAAGGGACACGGCACCGGGCAGTATGTGGAAGGACTCGGCAACTTCACTCCCGGCGACCGGGTCGCCATGCTGGAGGATGTGGTGACCACGGGCGGGTCGCTGCTCAAGGCCTGCGACCGGGTGCGTGATGCGGGAATGCAGATCGTGGCCGTGTGCGCCATTCTGGATCGTGAGGAGGGGGGACGTGAAAAACTCCGTGACGCGGGCTATGACCTGCGGGCGCTGTTCACACGCAAGGAACTTGTGGAACTGGCCCGCTAGGGAGAACGCCGGGCCGCATGCCCGCTGCCGCATGGCCGCAAAAGGATTTTGCCGCCTGCTGGCCGCCGGTTGTCTGGGGCTGAGCCTGGCGTTCCCTGCCTACGCCGACAACTGGCAGGCCCCCCTGTACGACGAGGGCCTGCCTTCCCATCTTGTGGCGGTGGACAAACACCGTCAGTCCTTTCTGTTTTTCGAGCGCAAGAGCCCGCTGCGGCTCAAGTACACCTTTCCCTGCACCACCGGGCAGGTTCCCGGCGACAAGCAGGTCATCAACGACAAGCGCACCCCCGAAGGCATTTATTTCGTCGAGTACAAGATCGCCAGCGGGCTGGATTTCGCGGAATACGGCGGCGTCGCCTATACTCTGAACTACCCCAATCCCGTGGACAGGCTGCGCGGCAAGACCGGTCACGGCATCTGGATTCACAGCAAGGGTTTCGGCATCTTTCCGCGTGATACCCGCGGCTGTGTGGCCATCGGGCTTCAGGATATCGATACCGTGGGGCCGCGCCTTGTGCCCGGCACGGCCGTGGTGCTTGCCCATGCCGTGGACGAAAACAACGTGCCCCAGCGGGATGACGGCACAGCCCGCTATCTGCGTCACCGCATGCAGCAATGGAGCGACGCCTGGGCCGCCCGCTCGGAAAAGATGTTCGATTTTTACGACGGCGCGGCCTACAGCAAGGCCACCGAGGATTTCGGCAAGTTCCGCCAGAACAAGCAGCGTCTGTTCAAGATGCTGTCGTTCATCAAGATCATCAACCGGGATATCCATGTGTTGCAGGGGCCCGGCTACTGGGTCACCTGGTCGGAGCAGTTCTATACCGCCTCCAACCTGTCTACTGAAGGGGTACGCCGCCTGTACTGGCAGAAGGACGACAAGGGAGAATTCCGCATTGTCGGCATGGAATGGACGCCGCGGGATATGGGCATGCTGGCCGAATTCAAGCAGGGCAAGCTTATTGCGCAGGCGCTGCCGGTCATGAGCGACAGCGGCGAAGGCCCCTCCCGGCCCGCACTGGATATGCCGGAGAGCGCCGCTGACGAAAAAGCCGCCGCAGCGGCGGCTGCGGGCAGCGAGGAAGAGCGCCTGCTGGCGGCGGACGCGCTGGTGCCGCGTAACCGCCCGACCCAGATCACCGGAGAGATTAACTGGGGCAGCGGCGCTACGCTCGACACGTTGCGTCCCGACGAGCGGGACCCCGGCCTGACGGGCAACGCCGAGGCCGCGACCCCGGAGACGCCGCCGGAAACGCCGCTTCCCGAGGAAGCGGCGGTAACGCCTGTCGCTGCCGGTGACGTGCAGGAAAACACGGTTGTCGAAACGCCCGCTGTCGAAACGCCCGCGCTGCCGGAAACACCGCCGCCTCCGCCGCCCCTGGAACTGACGCCGACGCTGCGCGAGGAACTGACGGCCCGCGCGTCCGCTTGGCTTTCGGCCTTTGCCGACGGCAAAACGCGGCCCGATGCCCTGGAAAGCGGGTACTACGATGCCAAACGGTTCAACAAGGTGGCTGGTCTGCCGCGGGGCCTGAGTCTCGCACAGGATCGCCGCGAACGGCAGCGCCTGCTGCGTTCGCCCTGGTTGCGCGTCTATCCCGGCGCTCAGGAGTGGTCTGTGGACGGGCAGACGGCTGTCTGTCGTCTGCCGGTGCTCTTTGTCGGCCAGCGCGGTACGGAAGAAGGCCTGCGGGAGCTCTGGTGGCAGCGTGGCGACGATGGCGCATTTCGTCTGGTCGCCAGCCGCTGGACGCCCGGAGAACACGGGCTGGCCACGGTCTACCTGGAAACGGCCAGCGGCGAGGCCAGCGCTATGCTTGAACGCTGGCGCGCGGCCTGGGAGCAGGCCGATCTGGATGCCTATGTGGACTGCTATACCCCGGATGCCGTGCAGCAGGGGCGGCGTGGCGCACGCAACCTGCGGCAGCAGAAGCAGAATCTCTGGCAGCGCGTTACCCCCACGCTGGTACAGCTCAGCGGTATGCGTTTCTCGCTGGACAGGAAGGGACTGCGGGCCGATATGATGCAAAATTACGCCGACAGCAAGGGCATGAGCGACCGCGGCACCAAGACCCTGCTGCTGGAATACGACGGGACGACCTGGCGCATCGCCCGTGAAGACTGGGTGGCCGAACCGCCCGCACGCTAGATATGAGCAACGACACACGACTGAGCCTCATTCTGATGAGTGACGATGGCGCCCGGCGTACTCTGCGTGTACACCGGGGGCGCTTCTATGTCTTCATGGCCTGCCTGCTCTGCTTTCCGCTTCTGGCCGTGGGACTGGGCTGGTGGTCTTTTCAGCTCTGGCGGAGCAACAGCGCGCTGGAAGCGGAGCAGGTTCGCCTTGAACGGGCTCTGCTGGAAGCGGAAGCTACTGCCGAACGTCTGGAAAACCTTGAAATTCTGCTCAAGGAACAGAATGTTGACGGGCGACGCCTGCTGGCGCAGCGCCTGGTGGGGCATTCGGAAGCCACGGCATCCGTCGAGCCCGAAGAGAGCGCCGAGGTGCAGAAGGAGATGGAGCAGGCCCTGAAGCAGCCGAGCGAAGGGCCGGGCCATGCGGAATTTCCCGCTGTGTCTTCCGATCTGGTCAAGGTGCTGAATGTGCGGGCGCGATCCCTGGGGAACGGACGCCTGCGCGTCTCGCTCGACCTGCGTAATACCGAACGCCAGAAGGTGGTTTCCGGCGTGGTGGAAGTAACTCTGCTGACGGCCGACGGGCAGCAGCATGCCGTAAGCTTTGAACCGGATGACGTGGGAGACTTCCGCATCAGCCGCTTCAAGCGGGCGGTCATGATTTCCCGTTTGCCCCGCTCCGTGGGCAAGCTGGAAAACAGTCAGGTCATCATTGAGGTAAAGAAGACTGACGGGGAGTTATTGTTCCGCAACATTTTTGCCGTGGAACGGTAGAGCATTTTGCCGTTGAAAAAGCAAGCCCCGAGACGGCATAGCGCCGTCCGGCCCAAAGTGAGCGGAAAAACCGCGTTTTTTCCGCGAAACGACAGGCTGTAGAAAATGCTCTGAGGAGAGGCGCTTCCGCAAGGAAGCGCCTTTTTCATTTTGCGGAAAGCGCCGCACGACGGCAGCGGTGTGGCTGCTTCGTATTTCGCATGACGCCCTGGGGCAGGGCAGCCTTCCCCCGAGTTCGCACGTCCATCCGCATGGCTCTCGGCAGACTGTCGTTTATCGCCATACCGCATTACATTGCCATTGAAAAAGGCAAAATACGAGGCGGCAGCACAGCGCCGACCGACCGAAAGTACGCGGAAAAACCGCGTTTTTTCCGCAGAACGACAAGCCGTATGTTTGAAACGCAAAGCGTTTCAAACCAGAGCGGATTCGCATGGAAATTGTTTCCAATTTCCCTGCTGACGCGGCCCTCACACCACGGAAAAAGCGAGGTTTTTCCGTGTGTTCGGTTGCGGGTAGTCGCTCTCGCGACTACCAGATCAATCCACATTTTCAATGTGGAATTGCTCCGTAATGCTCTATGGAAAAGCGCCGAACTGTGGGGAAGGCAAAAAGCTAGCCCGGCCTGCCGTCGCTTTCGCGGCATTGCTTCACGGCGGCAAGCGCGGCCCGGAAGGTTTCATATTGTGCGGCGTCTTTTTGCCGCCATTCCTCTTCGAGACACCGTGCGGCCTCTTCATCGCCCTGCGGGGGCTGGGGCGGCTCGGCTTCGGCCGCAAGTTCCTGACGGCAGCTTTCCAGAAGGTCGTTCGGGTCGGAAAAGGTGTAGCTCATATCTTCTCCGTAGTTTTCTTTATTTCCCATCCATTTCGGGGCCGGGGTCACGGAAA
>CALVGJ010000168.1 GCA_944327045.1 uncultured Desulfovibrio sp. | reverse complement strand
TGGGCCTGCTGGACGGACGCAGCCCCGACAGGGTCGAGGGCGGCGCGCTGGGCTGCGCGCGCAGTCTGGGCATCCCGCTGGTGCTGGTCTGCAACGTGCTGGGCATGGCGGCCTCCCTTGCGGCGCTGGTGGCGGGCTTCCGGGATCATGCGGCCCGCTGGGGCGTCCGCATGGCCGGGGTCATCGCCAATGGCGTGGGCAGCGCCCGTCATGCCGCTCTGTTGCGCCGGGCGCTGGAACGGGAACAGCTCCCGCCCCTGCTCGGGGCCTTGCCGCGTGACGGCCGCTGGACCCTGCCCGAACGCCAGCTCGGCCTGCTGCCTGCCGAAGAGGCGGGCTGCTCGGCGGACTGGCTGGATGCGCTGGCCACGGCCGCGACGGAAGCCGTCGATCTGGATGGCCTGCTGGCCCGGACGTGCTGCCCGCGTCCTGCCGCGCCCGCCGCCCTGCCCGCCTCGCCGGCCGTTGCCGCCTGTCCGCCGCGCCGCATGGCCGTGGCCAAGGATCAGGCCTTTTGTTTCTACTATGCCGCCAATGAGCGCATCCTCAGGGAACGCGGCTGGGAGCTTATCCCCTTTTCCCCGCTCACGGACACGGCCCTGCCGCCGGATGCGGAGGCCCTCTATCTGGGCGGCGGCTATCCTGAAGTCTTTGCCGCGCAACTCGCGGACAATGCGGCCATGCGCGAGGCCATCCGGGACTTTGCCGCACGCGGCGGCGAGATCTACGCCGAATGCGGCGGCTTCATGTACCTGTGCCGCGAGCTGATCACCACTGACGCCGGGAACGAGGAACGCCGCTGGCCCATGTGCGGCGTGCTGGACGCCTCGGCCCGCATGGGCGGACGCCTGCGCTCCCTCGGTTATCGTGAGGTCTCCCTGCTCGCGGGCGCGCCCTTCGGCCTGCCGTGCGGCAACCTGCGCGGCCATGAGTTCCACTGGTCGGACATCGAACTGCACCGCCCGTATGCGCCGCTCTACACGGTACGGGACAGCCGGGGGGAACGACCGGCGGGCGTGGCGCACGGCGCGGTACGGGCAGGCTATGTGCATCTGTTCTGGGGCCTTGCCCAGAGCTGCGCGGATAGCGCGGAAAACACGCCCGCAGGCCCTGACGGCGGCCCGGCGTCCGCACCGGAAAACGCTCCGGCGGCGGACAAAACGTCTCGCGGGCAGGTCATCCTCCTCAACGGACCTTCCAGCGCGGGCAAGACCACGCTGGCCCGCGCCCTGCAGGCGGCCCTCCTGCGCGATCACGGCCGCCACTCGCTCCTGCTCGCCGTGGACGACTTCCTCCGGGCGGCGTCCGGTGGGCAGGAATCCGTGCTGGCGGCGCTGGCGGCAACGGACCTGCCGCTCATCGAAAGTTTCCATGCGGCCGTGGCTGCGGCCGCGCAGGCCGGGGGCTGGGTCATCGTGGACCATGTGGTGGGCGAACGCGCGCACTGGGTGGAGGACCTTTCCCGTCGCCTTGAGGGCGTGGACGTGCTCCGTGTGCAGGTGGAATGCGACCCCCGCGAACTGCGGCAGCGGGAATGCCGCCGTACCGACCGTGCGCCGGACTGGCCCCATGCCGCCCGGCAGGCCCGGCATATCCACGCCCCCGTGACGGCGCAGGTCCGGCTGGACACCACCCGCGCCCGGCCCGAGGACAGCGCCGCCTGCATCCTGTCTCTCCTTTTTCCTGACGGAGCGTGCGCACCCGCTCCTGAACATCTGCGAGGTCATCCATGAAGGCAGACGCCCACGGCGGCAACCGTCACGCCATGAGCAGGACAGCGGGCAGGGATGCCGCTTCCCTGCTGGATTTCAGCGTCAATATCCGTCCCGAAGGGATGCCCGATTTCCTGCGGGCGGTCCTGCTGCGCAACGAGTCGGCCCTGAGCGCCTGTCCGTCCCCGCAGGCGGAGGAAGCCCGCGAGGCCGCGGCACGGCGTTACGGTCTGCCCGCCTCCCGTTTCGTTTTCGGCAACGGCAGCAATGAGCTCATTCATGCGCTGGCCCGCGCCCTTGTCCGACACGGCATGAGCACGGCCTGCGTGGTGGAACCGGCCTTCAGCGAATACGCGCTGGCCTGTGAGCGGGCCGGGATGCGTCTCCTGCGCCTGCGGGATCGGGAAGCTATCCCCCTGCCGGGAGGCGCGACCGCGCCGCCGCTGGAGGAGGGGCTTGAGGCCGTGCCGCAGGGCAGCCCCATCTTTCTGGCCAATCCCGGCAATCCTTCCGGCCTGTTCCGTACGCCGGAGACGCTGCGCCGCCTCATGGCCCGGCGGTCCGATCTGCTCTGGGTGCTGGATGAGGCCTTTGTGGAGTATGCCGGGCCGGAAGCGGAGGTCTCCCTGCTGGGCGATCTGCCGGAACAGGCCGTGGTGCTGCGCTCCCTGACCAAGTTCCATGCCCTGCCCGGCCTGCGGCTGGGCTTTCTGGCCGCTCCCGAGACGCTGGCCGCCGCCGTGCAGGCGGAACTGCCGGTCTGGAACGTCAACGGGCTTGCGCTGGCCGCCGCCGTGGCCGTGCTGGAGGATGCCTCCGGCTTTGCCGAGAACACCCGCACGACCAATGCCCAACGCCGTGCCCATCTGGCGGGCGCGCTGGCCGCCCTGCCCGGCGTGGAGGTCTTTCCCTCGGCGGCCAATTATGTGCTCTTCCGCTGCGCGCAGGCCCCGGCGGACCTCAACGACCGTCTCCTGCGCCGTTACGGCATGGCCGTGCGGGACTGCTCCAATTACGACGGCATGGAGGACGGCGGCTGGTTCCGGGCGGCGGTGCGCTTCCCGCACGAGCATGAACGGCTTGCCGCCGCGCTGGCGGACATCCTGAGCGAGGCGCAGGGCCGCCCCGTGCCCCCGCGTCCGGCCGCCCGGCCCCGCGTACCGGCCCTCATGCTGCAGGGCACATCCTCCAATGCGGGCAAGAGCATCCTTGCCGCGGCCTTCTGCCGCATCTTCCGGCAGGACGGTTACGATGTCGCCCCGTTCAAGGCGCAGAACATGTCCCTCAATTCCGGCGTCACCGCTGCCGGGGACGAGATGGGACGCGCCCAGATACTGCAGGCCCAGGCCGCCCGGCTGGACCCGGAAGCCCGCATGAATCCCATCCTGCTCAAGCCCCATTCCGATACCGGCTCGCAGGTGGTGCTGCTGGGGCAGCCCGTGGGGCATTTCGGCGTGCGCGACTACTACCGCCGCAAGAACGATCTCTGGCAGCGGGTGGCTGCCGCCTACGACAGCCTGGCCGCGGAACACGAGGTCATGGTGCTGGAAGGCGCGGGCAGCCCCGGCGAGATCAACCTCAAGCAGCATGATCTGGTCAACATGCGCATGGCCCGTCATGCGGGGGCCTCTGTACTGCTGGTGGGGGATATCGACCGCGGCGGCGTCTATGCCTCCTTTCTCGGCACCTGGCTGACCTTCACCCTTGGGGAGCGCCGCCTGCTGCACGGCTATCTCGTCAACCGCTTCCGGGGGGATGCGAGCCTGCTGGCTCCGGCACATGACTATCTGCGGGAGCATACGGGCGTCCCGGTGCTGGGCGTGGTGCCCTATATCCGCGATCTCAACCTTCCCGAAGAGGATATGGCCGGTTTTTGCTGGAGCGACGCCGCCCCCGCCGGGCCGGTCCCGCCGGGTGTGCTGGACATTGCGGTGGTCATGCTGCCGCATGTCTCCAACTTCACCGATTTCGCGCCGCTGGACATGGAGCCGGACGTGCGTCTGCGGCCTGTGCGCCGTGTCGAGGAATGGGGCGACCCGCATGTGGTCATGCTGCCCGGTTCCAAGAGCGTGGTGCCGGACCTGACCGAGCTGCGCCGCAGCGGGCTGGCCGAGCGCATCCTGTCCCACGCCGCGCGCGGCAAGTGGCTGTTCGGCATTTGCGGCGGCCTGCAGATCATGGGGCGCAGCATCCTTGACCCCGACGGGGTGGAGTCCGCCTCGCCGGAAGTGCCCGGCCTGGGCATCATGGAGCTGCATTCCACCTTTGCGGCGGACAAGACCCTCATCCGCGTGGAGCGGGCCGAAAGTCCGCTGGGTGTGCCCACCGGCGGGTATGAGATTCACCACGGCCTCACCCGTCACGGCCCGTCCGCCCGTCCGCTCTTCCGGCGCTGCGGGCAGGACGGCCGACCCGTGGCGGATGCGGTCTGCGGCTATGTCAGCGGCCGCAACTGGGCCACCTACCTGCACGGCGTCTTTGATGACGACGCCTTCCGTCGTGCCTGGCTCGACCATGTGCGGGCGGATGTGGGCCTTGCGCCGCAGGGCCGTCAGCTCGCGACCTATGATCTGGAAAAAGCGCTGGACCGTCTGGCGGACGTGGTGCGCGAACATGTCGATCTGTCCACCATCTACCGGAATATGGGGTTGTAATGGATACGGCCGTTCTGCTCTTCCTGCCTGCCGCCCTGCTGCTGGACAGCCTGCTGGGCGAGCCCCCCGCCGCATGGCACCCTGTCTGCGGCATGGGACGGCTTGCCCTGTGGGCGGAGGGCCTGCTCCGGCGCGGCCCCAACGGGCCGGGCATGTTCCTGCGCGGCCTGCTGGCCTGCCTGCTGGTGGTTCTG
>CALVGJ010000167.1 GCA_944327045.1 uncultured Desulfovibrio sp. | reverse complement strand
CTCTGCGCGGTTGCCGAAAGCGCGCCGTGGCCGAAGCCTTCCGGCCCCAGCAGCTCACGGGCGGCGTCATAGGCCGCGCCCGAGGAGCGCATGACCAGCAGACCGGACAGCCACGGGACGGCAAAGCACGGCGAGACCTCGTGTGCCAGCTCTCCGGCCAGCTCCAGCAAGCCCTCATCCCTCGTGACGAGGATGGAGGCGCGCAGCGTTTCGGCCGTACGGTCGATTTCCCTGAACTGGTTGTCTTCGTCCCGTTCGGCATCCCGTATCCTGTCCATCGCCGCCAGCCGCCGGTAGATGTCATGGATGCCCGGCCCGGATTTGCCGATCAGCGAATCCTTGTAGGGGAAATATGCCGACCAGTCTGCCGGGTCGGCCTCATAGGAAGGGAGGATAAGCTCACACAGTTCCACCGTCAGCGCGCTTGACTCAGGGGAATCGAGGTCCTCCATGGCCCAAAGCAGCATCCGCGGATCGCTCTCCTTCAGCGAGCGAAGGATATCCCAGCGGTCGGGCAACGGCGTGCGCGCCAGAAGATTGCAGGCGATCTTGCGTGGCTGCCAGTCCTTTTCCGTACGGCAGAGGCGCACGAGCAGTTCCGCATTCTCTTCCGTGGGGGGGAGCGCTCGCAGCAGCTCGCAGCGGATGTCCTCATTGGCCGCCGACAGGTGGGAAGCATAAAAGTCATTGGCTTCGTCACCCGCGATCTCGTGTATGACACTGACGCGGCGCGTCATGCCCTCCCCGCCCCCGGGATCGAAGCCCGCCCGCAGCAGCGGCAGGATGTCCCTGCCTTGCTCGACAAGCCACCGCGGCACATGGCGGTGCACCTCCCAATTTTCGCGGTGGGTATCCAGCAGCTGGAGCAGCAGTCTGCGCAGACGCGCGTCACGGAACCATTCCCGCCGCGTGTCGGCCAGACGTTTCATGCAGTCGAAGCCCAGCCAGTCTTTCCGACGCTGCAAGCTCTCCCGCACCTCCCGCAGCACGGAAAACGGCACGTCCTCCACGGTCCCGCCCCAGGCCCCGGCGGGCTCCACCGGCCCCGCCTCGCCCGGCACGGCCACGGCCGCCTGCGTGCAGGCCAGCGCATCGGCCAGGGTCAGCGCCTCCAGCAGGACGGCGGCCCGCTCGTCGCCCTCCGGCGCACAGAGCCTGCGGACGAGATCGCCCAGCGTGCGAAAGACCGGCGCGGCCGCCTCCAGCGGGGCAAGGGCCTCGCAGGCCCGCGCCAACCGGGCATCACCGGGGCAGGACGCGGCACCGGCCAGCGCGGCGGTATGCAGACGCCGCCGCAGGTCGAACAAGGGGGAAATGTCCATACGGTTCTCCTCGTTCTCATCGGATCAGTACAGCAGGCGGGCAATGGCCGTATCCGTCACGATGCTGAGCGGCTGCATCTTCATGCGTCCGGCGGCGGCATCATACCAGATGGCCCCCAGCAGGCTCTGATCCTCCAGCAGGGAAGGGGCGGGGAGCAGCGGCAGCCAGGCCGTGCTGCCGGCAAGCTCCTTGCGGATGCCGCCTTCCAGACCGGGCATGTCCTCCAGCAGGATGGTGTCCCCCCGCGGATCGACGAGCACGAACGACTCGTCCACCTTGCCGATGCGCGCGAAACGCACCAGACGGAAAAGCGGCGGCTCGCACAGCGGATTCTTGAGCAGGTCCTTGGCGGCCTTGATTTCCGGGGCCAGCGCCGGAGCGGCCAGCTCGCGCAGGCGCTGTCTGTCCGCCTCGCTGACGGGCTGGATGTCCGCGCTTTCCCAGCGCACGCGCGGATTGCCCTCGCCGGGATAACAGACGATCTTCGGCGCATGTGCCACGCCGAACGTGCTGTCCTCCGCCTTGAGACGCTTCTTGATGGCAAAGGGGCGGTATCCGTAGGTCATGACGATGTCGCCCTTGTCCAGATCGGCCCAGCAGGCCGTATCCACGAATTCCTCGCGGGCATCGTCCTGACGCACCCAGAAGGCCAGCTGGACAAGGCGCACGTTCTCGCGGGTCAGGCCAAGCTCCTCCAGCTCGCTGAACTTCCAGACGCCGCCCAGCTCCTCGAAAAGCGGACTGGCGTCCCGTCCCATGTCGCCACCGGCCAGCTTTGCCTCCAGATACTGGCGGGACTTGCGGATCAACGCCCAAAGCTTCTCCAGCGTCTCCAGCATCCGCACATTGGCCTGATCATCCCCCTGTTCCTCCCGCGCCTCCGCATCCAGCACCAGACGGCGTATGAGACGGCGGGGGCCGGGCAAATAATGGTTTTCAAGCTCTTTCGCCAGATTGCGGCACGTTTCCAGCGTCTCCACGGTCAGACTGCCCAGTCCCCTGTCCATGATGCCCAGCACCAGCGTTTCGAGCTTGTCCAGCCCCTCAAGCTGGGTCCGCAGCTTCTTTGCCTGCGCGGCGGTCGAGGTCGCGGACTTCTTGCCGGTCTTCCTGGCGGCGGTCTTTTTCGTTTCCTTGCCGTCGCCGGCGGCTTCATCCGCCGTTTCAGCGGTCTTGCCTCCCCGTCTGGCCCGCTTTTTCAGGATATCCTGCGGTATTTCCAGCTCCGCGAAGGGCTTGCCGTCCAGTATCTCGAAAAGCAGCGCCAGACAGTGCTTGCAGGGAAGCTGACGGCTCGGACAGGTGCAGCGCAGCACCGGCGTCTCCCCTTCCGAGAAATCCGCGGACGTGATGTAGGGCTTGCTTCCGCTGCCCCGGCATTCGCCCTGATAAAACGTGCCGTCCGCCGATTTTCCCAACTGGCTGAAATCCCCGTTCCGGGAAATGCCGCGCGCGTTGCTCAGTGCGTTCGCATTGGGCGCCAGAGCGGCGATCTGCTGTTCCGTCAGTGAAGCCATGCGTATCCCTCCGTATGGTCGCCCCAGCGAAAACGATTCGTCGCGGCAAGCCGCCCAGTATCGCGCGTTGCCCTGGAGCTTTGGCAGCGGCACGACAATAATCAAATAATACTATATATTTTGGAATATGTTCTCTGTCAAGCCACAACAGCTATTTGCCCAGCATTCTTACGCTTTGTCATACGACATGAAACTGCCTCGCCACGCGGCATATGCCAGCGCATGGCGCATATTCACGTTATCTTTTGGGAACATTTTTTGTTTGAAACGCTTTACGGTTCAAACCATGCGACCTGTCGTTTCGCGGAAAAACGCAGTCTTTCCGCTCACTTTTTGACGGTGATGCTGTAGTTCCGCCTCGTGTTTCGCCTTTTTCAATGGCAAAACGATCATACCCTCAACGCGGGAAGGCAGGCTCGCTCCGGCGCCTGGCAATGCGAATACATGCGCGCATGACGTCGCGGCCTTCCACAACGCGAACGGCCCGCGGACGAAAGGGTCCACGGGCCGCACGGGCAACAAAAAAAAACGCTGGCCGACTGGCGGGCATGTCCGTCGCGGATGACAGACAGGCCGTTCCGACGGTCGTATCAGAGGTTCCGCAGGTAGTTCACGGCATTGACAAAGAGCATGGTGCCGGGGGCGTCCACCTCGCCGCGCGTCCAGGCCGGATGATTGGTGACGTGGTGGAAGGCTTCGGGATGCGGCATAAGGCCGAGCACCCTGCCGCTGGGGTCGGTCAGCCCGGCGATGCCCAACGGAGAGCCGTTGGGATTGAGGGGATATTCCTGCGTAGGCTGTCCGGTGGCGGGGTCGGCATATTGCAGGGCGATGAGATTTTCGTCCCGCAGGCGCTGGAGCGTGGCCGCATCGCGGGTTACGAGCTTGCCCTCGCCGTGCCGCACCGGCATGGCCAGCATGCCGAGGCCGCGCGTGAACACGCAGGGGCTTTCGGCATTGGGCAGCAGATTGACCCAGCGGTCCTCGTAGCGGGCGGAATCGTTATGGCTGAGCGAGACCTGCCGCTCGAAGCGCGCCCCGTCCAGAGCGGGCAGCACCCCCAGCTTGACCAGCAACTGAAAGCCGTTGCAGATGCCGAGCACGAGCTTGCCGTCATCCAGAAAGCGGGTCAGGCTCTCGAGCAGGGGCGTCCCCGCCTCGTCCACGAGGTAGCGCCAGCGCAGGCTGGCGGTCTGCGCCGCGCCGAGGTCGTCTCCATCCAGAAAGCCGCCGGGAAAGATCAGGAAATGGTAGTCCTCCAGACGCACCCGGGCCGTCACGATATCCGAAAAATGCACCACGTCCGCCCTGTCCGCTCCGGCAAGGCGTGCGGCGTGCGCCGTTTCAAGATGGGAATTGGTGCCGTAGCCCGTAATGACCAAGGTATTGACAGCGCCCATGCGGCCTAGCCTCCTCAAGGGACAAATTTCCTGTGGTGAAAGGGAATTCACATTACGTTTTGTGTGCCGCATAGTCAATGCTAGCCAGCGTGCCGGACTTTGGTTATATGCTGTCGGGATGAACATGTGCGTGGGGCGCGCACCCTGGGCGCGAACAGCCCGCAGCCATTGCCCCGGAGGAACTTATGAAAACAAAATATATCTTTGTGACGGGCGGTGTGCTTTCCTCGCTGGGCAAGGGACTGGCGGCGGCCTCTCTGGGCGCGCTGCTCCAGACGCGCGGCCTGACCGTCACCATCCAGAAGCTTGATCCCTACATCAACGTGGACCCCGGCACCATGAACCCCTTTCAGCACGGCGAGGTCTTCGTGACCGACGACGGGGCCGAAACCGACCTCGACCTCGGCCATTACGAGCGCTACCTCAATGTGCCCATGTCCCGCAAGAACAACACCACATCCGGGGCCATCTACAATAATGTCATCGCCAAGGAACGCCGCGGGGACTATCTGGGCGGCACCGTGCAGGTGATTCCCCACATCACCGACGAAATCAAGCACAAGATTCTCTCCCTTGCTGAAGGGGATCAGGCGCCGGACGTGGCCATCATCGAAATCGGCGGCACGGTGGGCGACATCGAGGGCCTTCCCTTCCTCGAAGCCATCCGCCAGCTCCGCACGGAACTGGGCCGGGACAACTGCCTCAACATCCACCTGACCCTCGTGCCCTACCTCAGGGCGGCGGGCGAGCACAAGACCAAGCCCACCCAGCACAGCGTCAAGGAGCTGCTCTCCATCGGCATCCAGCCGGACATCATCCTCTGCCGCTGCGAGCAGAGCATCCCCGCGGAGATGCGCCGCAAGATCGCCCTGTTCTGCAATGTGGATCAGGACGCCGTGTTCTGCTCGGTGGA
>CALVGJ010000166.1 GCA_944327045.1 uncultured Desulfovibrio sp. | reverse complement strand
CCTGCCGTGGCCTGCGGGCAGACCGAATCCGGTGACAGGCAGAAAGGAAGGGAGAGAGAGCCGTGTCATTTTACCTGAAGCATTTTTTCAATCCGGATCTGCACCATCTGAATCTCAAGCCGTGCAGTGAAATTTCGGAAGCCAGCGGCAGCAATCTGTACAACCTGGGATATGTGCAAAATGTCATCAAGGGACAGGTGCTGGCCGAGGTCATTCCGTTGAGCGAGGCCGGGCCCGCCCCTGATCCCCGCTTCATTCTGGAGAGCGCCGAACCGCCGCTGGGTTTCAATACAGTGGTGGACCCTGCCCATCCCCAGTACATTCTTGCCGCCGTCAACGGTTATGTCTTCTATAGTGAAGGGCGTATTACCGTTAAACATCTGCTCAATGTCCGTCAGGACGTGAGCTTTCAGACGGGGAACATCCACTTTGTCGGGGACATGTGCGTACACGGTTCCGTCCGGGCAGGCTTCAGCGTTCACGCCAACAATGTCCGCATTATGGGCATAGTGGAGGGCGGCAGCGTTGATGCCCGCCGGGATCTGGTCATTGACGTGGGCGCGCGCGGTGGTACGGGCGAGCACTGTGTGCTGGAGGCCCGGGGCAAGATTCTCAGCCCCTTTCTGGAAAAGGTGGAAGTCCGTTCACGCAGTCATGTGATTACGGAAAAGTACTGCCTGTACTGCACTGCCTACGTGGGGGGCAATCTTGTGGTGCGTGAAAGCCTGTACGGCACCACAGCCAATGTTTACGGCAGCGTCTTCGTGGGCAAGCAGCTCGGCAACAAGGCCGGGGTACCTACCCGTATCTTCCTGGGTTATGATCCGGAAAATATTCGTGAGCTGGAAGAGCTGGATACGACCATTTCTGCGCTTTCCCAGGCCCATGTTCACCTCAAGGCCGTTGCCGGTCACTTGCCGCCCGATGCCACCGAAGCCAGCCGCAAGCTGGCGCGTACGGAAAAGCAGCGTGCCCAGCTTATCGAACAGCGGGAAAGCCTCTGGAAAAAGCTCAGCCGTGATGAAGCCAGCATGGCTACCTGCCGCCTCATTGTGCCGGGCACAGTCTATCCCGGGGTGGAGATATCCATCGGGCGCACGTTTATGCAGGTGGAGCGCATGTATCAGAATGTGACATTCATGCTTTCGCAGGATGATATCATCGTCGTGCCCAACAACAGGGAAGATGTTCAGTGAAAAAACGTACGGAGAGGCCCTCTGCCTCCCCTCAAACTGCCGATTCCGCCCAGACCTCAGCGGCCGCCGTTTCAGGCGAGCCGCTGCAGGTCGAGGTGATCAGGGATAACGGTCGTCCTGTCGATATCTGTGTGCAGTTGCAGGGCCGCAGTCTGACCATGCTGGGCAGCGGTGGTCCCCAGCGAGAGCTGGATGCCTTGCGTCCCCTTTTGCCTGATACGGCAGAGCAATCCGCTTCTGAGTCAGCTGCTCTTGACGGACTGCCTGTTCTGCTCGGCTGCGGTATGGGGCATGCCCTGCGCGTCCTGTTGCAGCGCACAACCGGGCCGGTTGCCGTGGTGGAAAAGGAAACGGCCATCCAGCAGGCCAGCGGCGTTCTGGATGGGCTTGCTCCTGAAGACCGTGAGCGTGTATTTTGGGTCTGCGTTGCTGATCCTGAGCAGGCCCTGCGAGAACTCTCCCGCTGGCAGACCGCACATCAGGGACTGCGTTTTCTGCCTGTTGCCCTGTCCTTTTATCAGCGGCTTGATCGCGCATATTATGGCTATCTGCGGGAACAGCTCACAGCTAGTGAGCACTTCGACTTCTGGCGTCGCGCCCGCCAGCCCCGCTTTCGCGGCCGTACTCCCCGTGTGCTGCTGCTGGCCAGCAAATATTTTCTCATCGGCGAGATCATCGGGGCCTGCAAGACGCTGGGCATCGATTATCAATTGCTCCAGATCGAAGATGAGACGCTGGCGCGTGCCGATTTTGTGCAGCAGCTTCTGCACGCCGTGCTGACCTTTCGCCCTGATTGCTGCATTACCCTCAATCACATGGGTGTGGATGTGGAAGGGGTTCTCATGGACTTGCTGACTCGGCTGGAGTTGCCGCTGGCGTCCTGGTTCGTGGACAATCCTCATCTTATCATCCACCTGTATAGCCGCTGCATCAGCCCTTGGACCGCTCTTTTTACCTGGGATGCCGATAATGTGGAGAGTCTGCGGGCTGCCGGTTTCCCGCATGTTGCCTATCTGCCGCTGGGGACGGACCCGCAGCGTTTCAATCCGCAGGCTGCTGCCGCTGCTCCGGCCACCTGGCGCAGTGAGGTCTCTTTTGTAGGCAACTCCATGATTTACAAGGTGGGTGCACGCCTCAAGAAGGGGCGTTTCCCACGTGCCCTGCTGCTGCCGTTCTATCGCTGTGCTGCCGCCTTCATGGCCAGTGATACCCGCTCTGTTGCAGATTTTTTGCGGGAGGACATGCCTGAAGTTTATGCACAGTACATGGCTCTGCCGGACAATGAAGCTCGTCTTGCCTATGAAACCGCGCTGACCTGGCAGGCTACGCGTTTGTACCGGAATGGTTGCGTTCGTGAGCTCCTGCCCTTTTCCCCGCTTATTGTCGGGGATGGCGGTTGGAATATTGAATTTCGGCATGATGTCCGCAAGCCTCGTCTGCTGCCCTCCATTACTTATTACACGGATTTGCCGCGTTTCTACCCGTGTTCAGTCATCAATTTCAATTGTACCAGCAAGCAGATGAAGGGGGCCGTCAATCAGCGCATTTTCGATGCTCCGGCCACAGGCGCCTTTGTGTTGACAGACTGGCGTCCACAGATGGACGCGCTTTTTGAGCCGCATGAAATTGCCTGTTATCGCGATAAGGAAGAAATTCCTGACCTCGTGCGCTATTATCTTGACCATCCCCGGGAACGTCAGGCCGTAGCTCTTGCGGGACGCAAGCGTGTTCTGCGTTGTCACACATGGGCGCACCGCCTCAAGGACATGCTGGACGAAATGCGCCGTATCTACGCTACGCCGACCGCCGAGGCTCCACGATAGGCCTGCCATGTCCACAGCGCTTGTGCTGCAGATGCACCGTCTCGGGGACCTGATTCTGAGCTTTCCCCTGCTGTATTACCTGCAACGCCACACATCCTGTCGAAATACATGGGTAGTGGCAGAGCCTGCCTTTTTTCAACCGCTTCTGCCTGTGGCTCCGTCGGTCACCTTTTTCCCGGCTGCCCAGGGAGAGGCTCTTGCCGCCTCCCAGCCCTTTGAGCTGGGAATCAACCTCAGTTCCCGGCTTGCGGCAGCCCGCATTCTGGCCGGCATGCAGGCGGGAAGGCGCCTCGGCTTGTCCGAGCATGAAGGCGCTCTGCAAGTATACGGATTCTGGCAGCTTTACCGACAGGCACTTACCCAGAACAATCGTGGCAATCCATTCCACTGGTCGGATCTGAATATTCTGGACCTTGCTCCAGATGCTGATATTCATGCAACCGGGTATATGCTGCCCCGACCGGCGGGCACCGGACGGGTCGGACTTGTACTCGGCGCCAGTGAAGCTGCCAAACGCCCCTCCCCCCACTTCTGGGCCCGTCTTGCCAGACGCCTTGCTGCCAGTGGTCATATGCCGCTTTTTTTGGGCGGCGATGCCGAAAAGGACATTGGCAAGGAAACCGCCCGGCTCAGTGGTCTGCCGCAGGCTGACCTGTGCGGGAAATTGCCGCTGGATGCGCTTGTTGGCGTCATGCGGCGGCTTGATCTCTGTATTACGCCGGATACCGGGCCCATGCACCTTGCCAATTGGCTGGGCGTGCCGGTGCTCAATCTTTCTTTGGGCCCCGTGCATGCTCGGGAAACCGGCCCGAGTTCACCGGGACAGTGGGTATTGCGAGCCTCCATGAGCTGTACTGGATGTTGGCAGTGCCAGCGCGGCAAATTGAGTTGTCATGGCTTGTTCACTGCTCCTGCCGTGGCCAGAGTCGCCGAAGACGTCATGCGATATGGCGACAGGCTTCTGCATCAGCCTCCCGCGCTCCCAGCCGGATTGGAGCTCTTCCGCACAGAACGTAATGACCTTGGTTTGCATCAGCTGCGCCCGATTGGGGCAAAGCGGCGGTGCATACGTGGTTTGCTTGAAGACTTTTGGCAGGCGTTCTTTCTGGCTCTTTACCAGCCAAACCGAATGCCGTTGCTGGAACCTGCCTTTGCGGCCCTTGCGGAGTCGCCGTTGCCGACATCGCGACTCATTACCGGTCTGCAGGCTGTCTGTACCGCCTGCGCTCGCCATGTTTCCGGTAAGACTCCCCTGTCGCAAAATTTCTGGCGAAGCCATCCGCCCCTGTTACGGTTGGTGGCGGGCTTTGCTCAGATGTGGCTGGAAAATGCACAGGCATCCCCCCGGCAACAGGAACGCTTGCTTCATGACCTGCATATCCTCGTGGCCAGCCTGAAACAGCAATAAGTTTTTCTGAATAGTGGGGAGAAGCAGCAGTGGCCACTCAGAGCATTTTGCCTTTGAAAAAGGCAAAATGCGAGGCGGCGGCACAGCGCCGCCCGGCCCAAAGTGAGCGGAAAAAACGCGTTTTTTCCGCGAAACGACAGGCCGTACGGTTTGAAATGCACAGCGTTTCAAACTGAAAATGCGCCAGGAGCTCCGGGGGACGGTTGCCGCAAGGAAAGCGGCAGCGCCCCCGCGACGTTGCATTCTCCCGAAAAAAACGCGCTGGGGGAAGGGGAACACCCTCTCGCGTTAGCAGAGGGGGTTCCCCTTCCCCCAGCCAATAAAACTACCCCTCTAGCGCTTGCGGACAAAGGGCGTAATGGCCTTGTCCGTGACCTTGATATGGTTAAGCAGCCAGTTCTTGAGGAAGGACAGGATATCGAAGCTGACGGTGGTGGAATCGCCGGACGCATGGGTAAAGCTGTCCACCTTGGCTTCAAATTCCCTGTGCTGGGCAAGGTGCTTATCCTTGGCGCGGTATTCCTCAATGGGCATGAACAGGGCTTCTTCCGTGCGGAAGTGATTGCGGGCGTAATTGCGCAGGAGTTCGAGCAGTTCGCCCACGCGGGCCTGCCGCCCTTCGCGCATGGCGGCATGCAGGGCGTTGAGGTATTCGCAGAGCTGCTTGTGCTGGGCGTCCACTTCGGGCACGCCGATTTCCAGCTGAGGACTCCAGACCACGAAGGCGTCGGTATTTTCCGGCGGCAGCATGTCGTAGGAATCGGAAACCAGCGCATGCACAAGCATGTCCATGTCTTCCATGCCGCTGCGCAGCTGCAGCAGCGACGCGGAAAAGGTGTGCATGAGCTGTTCGGTTCTTTCGGCCACGGCGCGCATATCGTCCACAGCGCCGCTGGTGACGTTGCTGGCGTCGGCCTGTTCGGAAGACTTTTCGGCAATGAGCTTGAGACGCTGCGCCATGAGCTGGGCATCGGCCATAATGTCCTTCATGGTCACGCCCACCTTGCTGGCCTTTTCCGCGCCGCTGATGCTGGCCTCGGTGGCGCTTTCCACGGCTTCAAGGTTGGCGTGCGTGGATTCCTGAATGGAACGCACGGAATCGGCCACGCCCTTGGTGGCGTCCATGGTCTTTTCGGCCAGCTTGCGCACTTCGTCGGCCACGACGGCAAAACCGCGCCCGGCCTCGCCCGCGCGGGCGGCCTCGATGGCCGCGTTGAGGGCCAGCAGATTGGTCTGATCGGCCACGTCGTTGATCACGCTCATGACCTTCCCGATGCCCGAGGACTTGTCGTTGAGTTCGCGCATGGCCTCGCGCAGGGAGAGCATGGCCGCCTTGACGCCGTCAATGGCGTCCTGCGCCTCGCGGGATTCCTGCTCGCTGAGACTGGCCTTGTCGTAGGAGGAACGGGCGCTGTCCCAGACCTCGCGGGAGCTGTTCGACGAAACCTGCGCGGCTTCCACAATGGAATTCATGGCGGTCGTGGTGCTTTCCAGCCTGTCATGCTGCACCTGCACGCCCTTTTCCACGTCGCTGACCATACCGGCCAGCCCGCGCACATCCTCGGACAGACGGGAACATAAATCGCTTGCGCGCTGAAGCACGGCGGTACGCTGCTGCGCGTTTTTGTCGGCCATGCGCCGCGCGCTCTGCATCAGGTCGAGCCTGTTGTGATTTTCCAGCAGCTCGTCGCGCGTATGCTTCAGGTCATTGCGCAGGGCTGCGTTGTCGTGTTCCGCCTTCTCCACGCGCTGGAACAGGGCTTCGGCGGCTTCAAGCGGCGTCTGCCCGCCGGAGGCTCCCAGCTTTTCGGCCAGACGGGCATCCGCCCGCCGCAGGCCCAGCAGACCCGCCACCGCCAGGATGATCCCGACCGCAAGACCGGCCCCGGCCCACAATGCGCCCAGCCCGCCCAGGGCCCAGGCTCCGGCAGCGGCCCCGAACAGCGCCGCACCCAGACCAAACAGGAAAATGTGCATAGTTCTGTATTCTCCGTCCGTACCTTTCCGCCGGTCAGAACACGCGCCGCGTCCCGACCTCTTTCAAAAAAAAGGCCCCGCGCATGCGGCGCAGGCCCGTAAATCCGTTTTGCAGGTCCGCAACAGCCCGGCCGAAGTGAGCGGAAAAAACCACGCTTTTTCCCGCGAAACGACAGGCTGTCTAAAAAAGCTCTAGTAATTGCGGACAGGGATAGTATATCAGATTACGCGCTTTTTCGGCAAGGTTCAATTGAGCGCCCCGCCCCTCTTTTCAAAGATTCCCGCCGTTCTTATAGTAACGTCATGAAGACGCGCGTTTCCCTGCATAGCGGAAGACGACGCCGTGTCCGCCGGGCCGTCCCGCCCGACGGGACGCCGCCCCCGCGGGACGCGCTTCTGCCTGATCCGGAACATTTTCAGTTTGAAATGCGTTGCCTTTCAAACCCTGCGGCCCGTCGCTTTGCGGAAAATTCGTTTCTCCGCCCGCTTCGGGCCGGGCGGCGCAGTGCCGCCGCCTCGCGTTCCGCCTTTTTGCAAAGGCAAAATGATTTATCGACAAAAAAACGAAAGTCTCGATACTAAGGAGCAATAACTGATGCAACACG
>CALVGJ010000165.1 GCA_944327045.1 uncultured Desulfovibrio sp. | reverse complement strand
GTCTGCGGCACCTGCCTCGATTATTATCAGCTTCTGGAAAAACGCGCCGTCGGCCAGACGACCAATATGCTCGATGTAGTCAGCAGTCTGGCGCTGGCTGACAAGGTCATCCGCCCCTGATGCGGGTGGAATGAGATTCTGAGACGGGGAAAGGGCACTTTTTGCAAAAAGTTCCCTTCCTCCGTACCCCCCATCCCTCAAAAACGCTTGCCGGGGAAAGTTACGCCTTGTCGGATCGCGGCAGTCGTCTCCTGTCTGCTGCCCCCGGTAACACGCTCTGTGCTGTCAGACCTCAATCGCCGGAACGTCTCCGCCAGGGCAGGACGTTACGGACCGCCTTGCCCAGCGAGGATACGGCATGTCGTGTCTGCCGATTAAGAGTCCCCGCTGCCGAACTCACCGCCCCCACCGTGGCGCTGGTGGCCGTGCCCGCTGCCTTCAGTGTGGCCGTGATGCCGCTGTCCACCGCATCCACCACTGCTTCACTGCCCCGCGATACGGCCGATGCCGCCGCCGATCCCGCCGCGCACACGCCGTCGCTTACGCTGCTTGCCGCGCTGCGCACGCCGCTGCCGACGGCCGAGGCTGCCGAACTCACCGCCCCCACCGTGGCGCTGGTGGCTGTGCCCGCCGCCTTCAGCGTGGCCGTGATGCCGCTGTCCACCGCATCCACCACCGCTTCACTGCCCCGCGACACGGCCGATGCCGCCGCCGATCCCGCCGCGCACACGCCGTCGCTCACGCTGCTTGCCGCTGTGCGGAGCGAATCGCCTGCCGATCTCCCCATCTGCCGGAGCTGGCCGCGCAGGGCAGTCACCACTTCATTCAGGCATTCGCCGGATATGGCCAGCAGCATGGCCGCGCTGTCCCGAATACCGGCCTGTCGTGCGTCCTTTTCCGCCAGTGCCGCATGGCGAAAGGCATGCTTGGTGCTCATGCCCGCCCGAATGGCAAGCAGACTGTTCGCCGCGCCGTCAATGGCCGACGTCGTGAAAAACTGCACCGAGGCTCCCACCAGAGGGACGGATGCCGTGGCCAGAGAAGGAGCTGCCGCTGGCACAAGAGCGCTCATGCTTTCCGTCACCGTGCGGGGAATGTCCAGCGCCTCGATGGAAAAGGCCAGAAAGGTGGCAGAGGCCACCGCATGATAGACGCTCCATACTTCCTGCAGGGAAGGCCGCTGATTGTAGATGCCGGAGACCTTCCAGACCATGCGGCAAAGCGTCACAAAGACAATGAGCGCGTCCAGCCGTCCGTTCTGGGAAAGCGCCGTGCCCAGAAAAACCTTCTTGGCGTCGCCGCGGATGACGGCATCCGCCCGCTCGTCCAGCAGGGCCAGAGCCTGCGGCAAGAAATCGGCCGCGGCGGAATCCAGCCCGGCCTGCCGCACAAGAGGATTTGTACGCAGGCGCTGCGTCAGCTCGGCAGCAAAGGCCTGCCGTTCCTCCTCGCTCGGATTCTCCCGCAACAGCAGACGGGACGGACGGGCAAAACAGGCCAGCCCCAGCCAGATCAGCGCGACAAGCTCCAGCCCGGCGCAGGACAGCCAGGCAAGCCTGCCCCAGCCGGGCGCAAACAATTCCACCAGATCACAGGCCAGACCGTTGAGCTGTACCAGCAGAACCAGCACCACCAGCACAACAAAGACGACCCCTATCTTCAAAAGGCGCTGCAACATCGGCAACCTCCGGTAACACAGGAAAAGGACTGCCCGGCAGAACGAAATATCCGACCGGTTTCAACGGATAATATCACCACGATATATCCGTTTGGCAAGACATTCTGAGGCTACGGCAGTGAGCGATGTGTCAACCCGCCGGACGCCTTGTTCCGGCAGTGCCGGGCGATATCCCCCGCTGTCGCAGCAAAATGGGGCTTGCCGCATGGACAAGCCCCGGAAGCTGAACGCGCCGAAGAAAGATTACGGAAAACGTCTGGAGGAAAATGCCTTACAGGAAGAAAAACGAGTCTTGCCGGGTAATTCCGTGCGTTGGGAAGAATCCGCTTCCGGCGACTCTGTGCCGTATATGTGCTTCCTCTGTTTAGCGCGTCAGCCAGACCGCCTTGAGGAAATGGGGATTGAGGAAGTCCATGCGACCGAGTTCAGCCCTTCTCTCGGCGGAAAGCGATCCGCTGCGGGCATAGAAATCGGCGATCTGACCAATCCAGGCAGGAAGGCCCTTTCCCTTGTCCTCGAACAAGGCCATCTGCTGATCAAGATTGTAAATGGGATGCAGACGCAAATCTTCGAGAATGTCCTCACGACTCATATCCTGCTTGTACCATTGCAGCGCAAAGATACGGTATTGCTCCACAAGCGCATCAGGCCCCATGCGCTGCATCTCGGCGACTGTGCGCAGGTACAGCCGCAGAAACATGATGACCTGATCGGGGTGCTGCCGGGCGAAGTCCCGCTTGACAATCAGCGCAATGGGATGTTCCACCCCGCAGGCCTTTGAAGAAGCGGCCTCCACCAACCCCGCCTTGGCAGCGCGGGCGTTGGCAGGCCACCACAGAGCGGCGGCATCGCCAAAATCCTTGCTCATCATGTCCATGGCGGGGCCGGGGAGGACATTGGTCACCTTGACGTCCTTTTCCGTTAAGCCAAGAATGGTCAGCCACCTGTCGAGCAGATAGTGCGCGGACGTATTGACGGGACAAAGTATGGTCTTGCCGCGCACGGCATCCGCGCTTCCGAACACGTCGGGGAACTGGGGATTGATGCCCTTTGCCTGCATGATGGGGCCGGCTTCCCGGGCATAGATGGCATTGGCCTCGGTTTCCGTATTGGCCAGGCCGATAATGTACACATTGTCGATCTGGGGCGAAACGACCACAGGCACGGCGCCGCAGGCGGCGATGGCCCAGTCGTGATCCTGCTGTGTGGACATGATCTTGTCGCCCGAACCGAATTGCAGCATGGTCAGGCTAAGACCCGCCTCCCTGTCCCATCCCATCTTCTTGGCATACCAGGCGACAAAGGCTTCATGCTCGCCAAGCCATGCGGTCTTGAGGACTATTTCTGCGTGAACCGGGGCGGCAAGCATTCCCAACAGCAGGGTCACCAGCAGCGTAATACGAATTCTCATGTACGACCTCGTAAATTGATGTTACAGCCACCCGCGGCTCGCCAGCCGACCGGGGGCACGTACGCCCCCGGTCGATTGTTTCTTCTTATCCAAGGAAGCTCCGCAATAACGGGCCGACTTCGCTGGGTCGCTTGGCGACCTTGGCTCCGGCCTGAATGAGCGCCGCCGTCTTGCCCTTGACCGTGCCGCGGCCGCCGGTGACGATGGCGCCCGCATGGCCCATGCGCTTGCCTTCCGGGGCGGTGCGCCCGCCCATGAAGGCCACGAGGGGCTTGGTGAAGATGCCGGCTTCCTTGGCTTCGGCCACTTCCTCTTCCATAGTGCCGCCCAGCTCGCCGATGATGACCACGGCATGCGTGTCGTCGTCAGCCTCATACAAGGGCAGAAGTTCGGCAAAGCGGGTGCCGGGAACAGGGTCGCCGCCCACGCCGATGAGCGTGGTGATGCCGAAGCCCCCCTTGACGATCTCGGCCGTTACCTCATTGGTCAGGGAGCCGCTGCGGGTCATGACGCCCACATGCCCCTTGCGATACACGCGCTCGATCCAGTAGGGAATCGTGCCGAGCATGGCCTCGCCGGCGGAAATGATACCCGACGTATTGCCGCCGATGACCATGGCTCCGCAAGACATGGCGGCACGGCGTATTTCGATGGCGTCATGCAGGGGGATGCCGTCGGCAATGGTGCATATCTTGCGGATGCCGGCGTCCAGCGCCTCGAATACCGCGTCTCGGGTGAACTTGGGCGGCACAAAGAGCATGGAAACATCCGCCGGATGTTCCGCCGTGGCGCGCCGTACCGAATGATATACAGGTATGCCGTCCACGTTCTGCCCTTCCTTGCCGGGGGTGACGCCCGCCACCACCTGCGTGCCCATGTCCTTCATGTGTTTTGCCCAGAAGGCCCCCTCCTTGCCGGTGACGCCCTGCACGATGACGCGCGACTGCTTGTTGACGAAAATGCTCATCAGGCCCTCCCCGCGGCGATGTCCACCGCACGCTGTACAGCTTCTTCAGTATTGGTCAACGGCTCAAGTCCGGCTTCGCGCAGAACCTTGAAGGCCTCTTCCTCATTGGTGCCGCGTATGCAGGTGACGATGGGCTGCTGCGGCTTGTGCGTCCTGATGGCTTCCACCAGTCCCTGCGCCATGACGTCCGCGCGGGCTATGGTGCCGAAGGTCACCACCAGAATGACCTTGCTGGGCGTTTTCAGGCAAAGCTCCATGGTCCGCACGGCCTTGGTGTAGTTGGCTCCGCCGAATTCCACATAGGTGGCCACCCTGCCGCCCGCATCGTTGATGAGGTCAAAGACGGTGGTCGTCAGCCCCGCCCCGGCGCACATGAGCGCCACATCCCCGTCAAAGACCAGATAGGGTATGCCTTCCTGCGCGGCCTCGAATTCCACCTGCGAATCAAACTGTTCACGGCACAACGGATAGTCGGGGTGGCGCCATTCGGAATTGTCGTCGATGATCAACTTGCCGTCCCCGGCAATGGGCGTGCCGTCCGTGGTGATGAACAGGGGGTTTATTTCCGCCAGCTGGGCATCGTATGCCGTGAAGGTCTTGTAGAGACTGCGCACCACGGCACTGACCGGCTTGATCAACTCCGTGGGCAACCCCATGCCGTACACAAGATTGTTGATATGGAAAGCGCCGAGGCCGTGCGCCATGTCCACCTTGACGGTGACGATCTTTTCCGGCGCCGTGGCGGCCAGCTTTTCGATTTCCACCCCGCCTTCGGCACAGCCGATGAGCATGGCGGTGGACGTTACGGCGTCCACAGTGACGGCCAGATAAATTTCGCTGGCGATGCTGACCGCTTCCTCCACAAGAATCATGTGGACGTTATGCTCGGAAGCAAAGAGCTCCTGGGCCTCATGGCGGGCGCTTTCGGCATCCTTCACCAGCCGGATGAGCCCGGCCTTGCCGCGTCCGCCGCGCAGCACCTGCGACTTGAGCACGCAGGGCAGGCCGATTTCGGCAACGGCGGCATCCAGTTCCTTCATATTGCGAACAAGTACGCCCCTGGGGGTGGCAATGCCCTTTTCCCGGAAAATATTTTTGGCCTGATATTCAAACAGCTTCATGGTCAATCCTCTTGCGCGCTCCTGCGCGCCGTCTTGGCAGGGGGGCGGCCCGTACGGGCCGCCGGTCAACCTACTTGCCGTGCTTCTTCCAGAATTCTCCCCACATTTCCTCGTCGCTGAAGCTCCACGGTTCCACGGGCTCATTGACCCAGGTCACGTTCATGAAGTGCTTCCAGTGCACGTTTTCCGTTGTGATGTTCCCTCCCCAGGTGCCGCAGCCCAGTGTGGCCGTGGACGGCATGCGGTTGAAGGGATGCCCGCCGTTGCCCGCGCTCATGGCCTGACGTACCGTCACGCGGGAGGACTTCATGTGCTCGCCGAGATATTCGATGTATTCCCGCTTGTAGGTATGGATGCCGCAGGAGTGGCCGCGTCCCACAAGGCTGGTCAGCTCGGTCAGAATACGGTAGGCATCCATGAAATCCCTGGCCTTGTAGACGGTCAGCACCGGCGAAATCTTTTCATCATGGAACTTGTCCTCACGGATGGGCTGCGTGCCTTCCACGAGCAGGATTTCCGTGTCGTCCGGGACGTTGATGCCGGCAGCCGCGGCAATAACGCGGGCGGACTTGGCAATGACGTCCTGATTGAGGGCCAGCTTGCCCTTGGCATTGACCTGCCACATGTAGTTCTTGAGCTTTTCTCTGTCCTCCCCTTCCACGAGCCAGCAGCCGTTCTTCTTCATTTCGGCCATAAACCGGTCATAGATGGCTTCCACCGGCACCACGGCGTTTTCGGACGAGCAGGAAGTGGCGTAGTCAAAGAGCTTGCTGCCGCAGATAAGCTTTGCCGCCTCGACCACGTCGGCATCCTCGGCCACGATGGGCACGGCATTGCCCTGCCCTACGCCGTAGGCCGGCGTGCCGCTGGAGTAGGCCGCTCGCACCACCGCGCCGCTGCCGGTAGCCACCACAAGGTCACTGGCCTTCATGAGTTCGGCCACGGCCTCGCGGCTGTTGTCCTCCACCACCTGAATGAGGTCCTCAGGCGCTCCCACGCGGCTAAGGCCCTTGCGCATCATGTTGATGGCCTCGGTGGTGCACTTCAGAGCGCGCGAACTGGGCTTGAAGATGACCGCATTACGGCACTTGAGCATGCCCACGGCCTTGCCGCCGCAGGTGGATGTGGGATTGGTGGCCGGAAGAATGGCGCAGATGACGCCCACCGGCTTGGCATACTTGGAAATGCCGTTCTTTTCGTCGCGCTCTATGCAGCCCACGCTCCTGGCGCCGCGAATATCATGCAGTACGCCGCCCACCTTGCGCTTGTGCTTGATGATCTTGCTCTCCACATTGCCGAAGCCCGTTTCTTCCACGGCCATGCGGGCCAGCCTGGCAATATTCTCATCCTCGTAAACTTCCCAGCCCACGGAAAGGCACATCTCGTCAACCTGCTCCTGGGTATAGTCGTTGATGGCTTCCTGGGCCTTGCGGGCAAGTTCCATTTGTTCACTGATGGTCTTCATGGATATCTCCTCGTTATGGGCGCTTTCACACCGCCCGCCCCACAGCACAATGCGTGCCGTCGGGATGCCTTCCGGACTCTGCCGTGAAATCCTGCCGTATTTCCTGCATGAAGGCGATTTACGGCAACTGAACGGCAGGTATGGCGTTTACCGGTTGTCCACATTTGATGACAGATGACATGTGTATTGTCTTGATTCAAAGACAACAGCATATCACTTGCTGTCCCCGCATCTAGTCGTTGCGCAAATCCTTGAGCAGCGCTTCCAGCGTCTTCTGCTTCTCGACGAACATCTTCTTCACCTGCTCACGATCCATGACCAGCATGGGACTGCCGCTTTCCCGCATGCGCTTGACCACTTCGGGGTCATTGAACATGGCGGGAAGTATCTTGGCAGCCTTCTCCACAATGGCCGGGTCCACCCCCTTGGGCATGGCATAGCCGCGGAAATTCACGCTGGCATCGTCGATGTCGATACCCAGTTCGCGGAAGGTGGGAACATCGGGCAGGAACTCATGACGCTTCACGTCGGCAACGGCGAGGATGGTCAGACGATCCTGAGAGCGGTACACGTCGGCCAGATTGTTGAATCCGGCAAGTACCTTGCCGCTGAGTACGCTCTGAAGCGCATCCGTTCCCCCCTTTTCGGGGATGTAGGTCACCTTGAGACCAGCAGCCTTCTGGAGCTGCAGCGTGGCGATATGGTGCCCCACATACAGGCCGGCACCGTTGATGGTCAGCTTGCCCGGATTTTCCCTGGCGAACTTCACCAGGTCGTCAACGGACTTGAACTTGCTGTCCTTGGCCACGCAGAGCACGGCCGGGTCGGCGCCCCAGTTGCCGAGGGGCTCAAACGTATTGATATTATACCGGGTCTTGTTGACGATGGACTGCGCGATAAAATGCGGCATGTTGTAGGCAGTGATGGTCAGCCCGTCCTTGCTGCCACGGTCCATGAACCAGTTCCAGCCGGACATGCCGCCCGCTCCGGGCTTGTTGAGGATGACCATGGGCTGCCCGAAGTACTTGGGGTCCTGGGCCTTGATGGCGGAAATGCGTGCCTGCAGGTCTGTAGCGCCGCCGGGCGTGTACACGACCACCAGCGTCAGGGGCGCATCGGGATAGCTGTCGGCGGCGGACCTGGCCTGCGCCACGGCGGCGCACAGCAGCAAACTGCAACACATGATACCGGCTAAAAACTTTCGCATGAGCTTCCTCCTGTATGCGAATGATGGGTGATTTCCGTAAAACCTATATTCCCAGCGGACTCAGCGGGATTTGCACCTTGAGCGACACCGTGAACAGCCCGTACAAAAAGCCGATGCACAGCAGGCAGACGACAAAGCGCCTGGCGGCCAGAACGGGCGTAATCTTCATGGGCTGGGCCAGCAGCGACGTCACAAAGAAGTAGATCAGCGAACTGATGTAGAAGCCCACCGTTTGCAAAGCCATGAGGTAGACGACGGTCAGGCCGAAGAGAATCCCCACCCGCAGGCCGGGATAGCCCGCCAGCGTAACCCGTACATCCAGACGGCCTGCAATCTTGATGACGGCCTGGATATACTGCCCCGCATTGATGACGGACATGGCGATGATGAGCAGTTGCGGCACCTCGCGCGACTCGCCGCTCAGATCGGTCATGGGTATGGCAAAAAGAATGATGATGACGGTCATTATCAGGGCGCTGCACAGTTCCTTGTACATGAGTGCCTCCTATTCTCCGGCTTGAGCTGCGGCCTGAGCCTTCATCTTGCGGGCAAACTTCACTTCGCTGTACAGCCCCCAGGCAAGGGAGAGCACACAAAGCGCGATCAGAACGATGTTCAGCGTACCCGTGAAGAAATAGTTGAAAACCCCCACGTTGGTTTCCGCGATCATCTCGCCCCGCAGGAAGTTCTCTTCCGCAATGGGCCCGAGAATGAGACCGAGAACGATGGGCGCGCTGGGGAAGCCGAACTTGCCCATGACGAACATGAGCACGCCCAGCGTGAACATGACCAGCACATCCTCATAACTGTTCTGTACGCAATAGGAACCGAACACGCAGAGAATCATGACCGCGGCGAACATCATGTAATTGGGGGCATTGGCCACCAGATGCGAATAGCGGGAAGCCAGCAGGCCGAAAATGAGCATGGTGAACTGGGCCAGAAAGAGGCCGGCGATGAAGGTATAGGTAACTTCCGCCTTTTCCGTGAACAGATCAGGCCCGGGGAAAAGCCCGTGGATCAGCAGGCCGCCCAGCAGTACGGCCGCCGTGGGGCTGCCCGGAATGCTCAACGTCAGCAACGGGATAATGGCCGGGGCCACAGTGGCGTTATTGGCGCATTCGGAGGCGCATACGCCCTCGGGGTCTCCCGTGCCGAAGCGCTCGGGGTGCTTGTCCAGCTTGCGGGCCTGATCATAGACCATGATGCCCGCCACATTGCCTCCCGCCCCCGGCACAACGCCGATGAGCGTTCCCAGTCCGCACCCCATGGCCAGCGTGCGCAGGTACTTGCGATGGGCCATGACGACCTTGCGCAACATGCCCTTTTCCGGCTTGAAAGTCAGCTTTTCCAGCAGGATATGGGAATTTTCCATGAGGTCGATAATCTGCGGCACGGCAAAGAAACCGATGAGCGCCGGCACCATGGTGATGCCGCTGGCCAGCGCGTCATGCACCACAAAGCGCGGTTCGCCGGTCAGGGTGCTGTAACCGACCGTGGAAAGCAGCACGCCCAGCGCCCCGCCGAACAGTCCCTTAAGGACTGCGCCTGACGAAAGCCCGGTGATGACCGTGATCCCGAAAATGGCCGTCCAGAAGAGCTCCGACGGGCCGAAGCGCATGGCAAACTCCGCCATGGGCGGCGAAAAGAGAATCATCACCATGACGCCGAACACGCCGCCGATGAAGGAACTCACAAAGGTCGTGTACAGGGCTTCCTGCGCCCTGCCCTGCTTGGCCATGGTATGCCCGTCAAAGAGCGTGGCGATGCTGGCCGGCGCGCCGGGAATGCTCAACAGAATGGCGGAAATGGATCCCCCTGCCACGGCGCTGGTATATACCGCCCCCAGCAGAATGAGACTGGTGGCCGGCGGCATGTAAAAGGTAATGGGTACCAGCAGGGCCACAGCCATGGTCGGACTCAGACCGGGCATGGCCCCGAAGAACAGCCCGCCCACCGTTCCCGCCAGCAGGGCCAGCAGGTTCATCCAGTCAAAAACGAGCGGAAGATGCAGTAAAAATTGTTCCACGGGACTCTCCTTGTTCACAGTGCAAGAGACTTTGTGATTTTTTTAGCAAAACATATGCCACAAACATGGAGAGACATTTTATCCTTTTATTTCCAATAATTATTTAAACTTTTTGTGCATACACAAAAAGTTCGATTGGAATATGTCTGGATAAAAAGACAATATAAGGTGACATTATGTCTTAAAATAAAGACAATAAAGAATAAGGGAACAATCATGCTGGATTTGTCTCTGGCCAGAAAAATAAGGAAAGTCCGCGCTCAGGCGGAGAGAGCACGTGAACTGCGGAAGAAGGAAGGCAGTATCCCATGACGGCGACAGCGTTCATGCGAAACGGCAAAGGAAGAAGGCCGGTTTCACGCAAACCGAGCGTATGCGCGGAATACGTCTGCCCGCCCATGCGCTTTCAGTGTGAAACGTTTTACGTTTCACACCATATGGTCTGTTGTTTCGCGGAAAAAATGCGCGTTTTCCGCTCACTTTAGGCCGGGCGGCCCTGTGCTGCCGCCTAGTGTTTGGCCTTTTCCAATGGAAAAACGCTCATGCACGAGCGGATCGGCCTGGCGACGGCGGAGCGAAATTTTCGCTCTCACACGTCCCTGGTCGGTCATGGCGTTCAGTTCTGAAGGAAGAGGAAAAGGGAGGTCGGAATATCGGGAGCGGGGCGGTCCGTCATGCGGATGAGGCTGCCGTAACATCCCGCCCTGCCGTCAGCCGAGCGTGCGCAATAACGGCGCCTGCTGCGCACGCCTGCGCAGGCAAATGGATCGAGACAGAGGAAGCGCCTGTTACGCGCTTATGACGGCAGGAAACACGACAGGGCATCCCGAACAGGCAAGGGGCCGATGCGGGGCATCCGAGCCAGGCATGCGCCTGACGCCCGGCCTACTCCGCATGCCGCCGGATGCCCAGCTTGCGCATTTTTTCGTAGATATTGGCGCGCGATATGCCGAGCGCCTGTGCCGTACGCGAGACATTCCAGCGATTTTCCCGCAGGGCGACCAGAATGGCGTTCCGCTCGCTGCTGTCCCGGATGGCCTCAAGACGCTGTTCTCCTCCGGTCACCCGGCCGTCTTCGGGCAAGGAAGCCCCCACGAGCAGCGAAGGCGGCAGATCGTTCGCCGTAATGAGTTCGCCCTCCGCAAGGCTGAGCGCGTGGGAAAGAACATTCTTGAGCTCACGCACATTGCCCGGCCAGTTGTAGCGTTGGAAAACGGCCATCACTTCCGCGCTGCAGCGGACGTTTCCGTGCCTCTCCAGCATATGCTCCACCAGCGCGGGGATGTCCTCCCGCCGCTCCCGCAGCGGCGGAAGCGTCAGCAGCATGGAATTGATGCGGTAATAGAGGTCTTCCCGGAAAGTGCCGTTGGCCACCATCTTGCCGAGATCGCGATTGGTGGCCGTCACCAGCCGGAAATTGACGGGATGCGGCGTACTGTCCCCCACGCGACGGACGACACGCTCCTCAATGACGCGCAGCAGCTTGACCTGAGCGCCGAGCGGCAAATCCCCCACTTCATCCAGAAAGAGCGTTCCCTCGTCCGCCAGTTCAATTTGCCCTTCCTTGCCCTCCTTGCGCGCACCGGAAAACGAACCCGGCGCGTAGCCGAACAGCTCGCTTTCAAACAATTCCTGCGGAATGGCCGCACAGTTGAGACTGACAAAGGGGCCGCCGCTGCGGCTGCTGGCGTTGTGAATGGCGCTGGCCGCCAGTTCCTTGCCGGTACCGGTCTGGCCGCTGATGAGCACGGTGCCGTCCGTGCGGGCAAAGCGCAGCAAAAGCTGTTTGAACGACAGCATGGCCGGAGAGGAGCCCACAAGGGACTCCAGCGTATAACGGGCCTCAAGGGCAGTTTTGATACGGCGGGCGTAGCGGCTGACCTTGTGCCCGAGGGAATCTATCTGGCGTTGCAGAATATGAATCTGCTCCGGCTTGTCCAGCACCACCATGGACATGGCCCCCATGAGCTGGCCCTGAGCGTTATAGAGCGGATAACGATTGGTGAGAATGCGGCTTGAGGTTTCGCTGATAAGCCGGATGGCCCCTATGTCCGGCTCTCCGTTCTGCAGAACATGGGGAATGCGCGAATCGGGGATAAGCTCCGTGATGTGCCGTCCGACGGCCTGTTCGGGTTCGATATTCAAATACCCGGCATAGGCCTTGTTGATGAAAAGAATGATCCCGTCCCTGTCGCAGATGAACAGGCCGGTCGGCAGATTCATGATGGCAATATTGAGCATGGAGCAGACATCGGGAGACCCGCCGTCCATCTGAATGGGGAAATTCTTGTTCATGAAAAACACCGGAAAGGAAGTTGCGCGCACATCCGGGCTTCCAATGCGACGCGCCGGACGAAACATGCCGCACAGATACGGAATCGGAAAGCCGCCCCTCAGCCCGCCGCCTCTGCGCCTGCCCTGCCGGGCGGTACGCCCGAAGCGACAATGCCCGAAGGCTGCGGAGCGTTTCGGGGAGCAAATGCCGCCCCTCTTTCTTCTACAGGAGATGACGTCCGGAATAAAGGGGCATCATGGCACCGACATTCCCCGGCCTGCCTGCGGCACAAGCGCCCGCAAGGCATGCACTGCCGTTTCTCCGCAACTCAGCCGACATGAGAGCATTTTCAGTTTGAAACGCATTGCGTTTCAAACCATACGGCATGGTGTTTCGCGGAAAAAACGCGTTTTTTTCGCTTACTTTCGGCCGGGCGGCGCTGTGCCGCCGCCTCGCGTTTTGCCTTTTTCAAAGGCAAAATGCTCTATCATGCCTAAACAGCATGTTTACGTATTCAATATAAGTATTTGCTATTATTTTTTTGCCTGCCTACCCTTCTGTCATGCACGGAACGCTCTGCAACTCCGTCACCAGGCTCAGGACTCATTAGCAGACGACTCGTCCTGAAAAGGGTGGCTTACCCCTCAAAAAAACGTAATGAAACTATAACAGACAAACAGGAGGTACGCCATGCGCATGCGGACCATACGCGGCTTGCTGACCATCGGCCTTGTGCTGGGAAGTCTGGCCATATTTTCTGTCCGGGTCCCGGCGGCCGCCCCCTCGTCAACCGGCAACCATGCAAAGGACGGCACAGCCATGCATCTGGAACAACAGTGGGACAAGACATTCCCCCAAAGCGACAAGGTGACGCATCAGAAAGTAACCTTTCGGAATCGCTACGGCATCACGCTGGCGGCGGACCTGTACCGCCCCAGACAGGGTACGGGGAAAATGGCGGCCATCGCCGTCAGCGGGCCTTTCGGCGCGGTCAAGGAACAGGCCTCGGGGCTTTATGCCCAGACCATGGCCGAGCGCGGCTTCATCACCCTTGCCTTTGATCCTTCCTTTACCGGCGAAAGCGGCGGGCAGCCGCGCCATGTCGCCTCGCCCGACATCAATACCGAGGATTTCTGCGCGGCGGTAGATTACCTCACCACTCGCGAGGATGTGGACGCCGGGCGCATCGGCATTATCGGCATCTGCGGTTTCGGCGGCATGGGAATCAATGCGGCCGCCATGGATACCCGCATCAAGGCGACGGTCGCTTCCACCATGTACGACATGAGCCGCGTCATCGCCAACGGCTACTTTGACGCCATGAGCGAAGACGAACGCCATGCCCTGCGCACCCGGCTCAATGAACAGCGCACTGCGGACGCCCGCTCCGGCCATATCGCCTCCGCCGGGGGGCTTCCCGACACGCTTTCCGGCGACGAGCCCGCCTTTGTCAAGGACTATTACGATTACTACAAGACAAGGCGCGGCTACCATCCCCGTTCGCTCAACGGTGGCAGCGGCTGGAACACGACCTCAGCCCTTTCGTTCATGACCATGCCCCTGCTGGCCTACGCAGGAGAAATCCGTTCTGCCGTCCTGCTCATTCATGGCGAAAAGGCGCATTCTCGCTACTTCAGCGAAGATGCTTTCAAGAAGCTCCGCGGCGACAACAAGGAGCTGCTGATCATCCCTCAGGCCAGTCATGTGGATTTGTACGACAGGCTGGAGATCATTCCCTGGGAAAAGATGGAGAGCTTTTTCAGAACCCATCTGCAGTAAGGAAGCACCGCACAGGCCGGGGAGCCGAGACCGCCTCTCCGGCCGCTACGAAAACAGCAGCGCACACAAAGGAGCACGCCATGAATACGGAACAGCTCATCCAGCATTTCAGTCAGGGAAAAAGCGTCACGCCCGGCACGGCGGAGCATGATCTGCTGCTGCAATGCAGCAATGATGCCATGCGCATAACATCCGAACTGAACGGGGCCTACCATTCGCCTGAGCAGATACGCGATCTCATGTCCCGGCTCACGGGAAAAGCCATTGACGAAACCTTTACCCTCTTTCCGCCCTTCTACAGCGATTTTGGAAAAAACATCACCATCGGAAAAAATGTCTTCATCAATGCCTGCTGCTGCTTTCAGGATCAGGGCGGCATCCATATCGGAGACGGCGCACTGATCGGACACAGAGTTGTGCTGGCTACCATCAATCACGGTTTTTTACCTGAAGAACGCTCGTGCTGCCGCCCCGCCCCCATCATCATCGGCCGGAACGTCTGGATCGGCTCCGGCGCCGTTGTCCTGCCCGGCGTCACCATTGGCGAAAACGCCATTGTGGCCGCCGGGGCCGTCGTTACGCGGGATGTGGAAGCGGGCTGCATCGTGGCGGGCATCCCGGCCCGATTCGTCAAACACATCACGGAGATGACGCCACAGGAAAAACAGACATACGCTGTTTGAGACTCCTTCCTGTAAAAACTCTCGTCCGCGCCATTCCCGCCGGAACCAGAGCATTGTCAGTTTGAAACGCATCGCGTTTCAAACCTTACGGCCTGGCGCTTCGCGGAAAAAAAACGCGGTTTTTCCGCTCGCGTTCGGCCGGGCGGCGCTGTGCCGCCGCCTCGCGTTTTGCCTTTTTCAAAGGCAAAACGCTCTATTTCTCCCTCTCCGCAGCCGTCGGCACGACGGCATGTCCCCTGTCGGGCAAGGAAGCAAGGTAACGCATTGCCTGCCGGACTTGCGCCGGAAACGGCCTGGGTATATATTTGCATATATAAAATACAGAATGTGCTGCCCGCGGCAGCGTTTCCGGCAGGTTGATGCCTGCGGATTCCCGGATGCGGGCTCGGGAAAGGGGTCTCACCCGCCAAAGGCCGCCGACCGGGGATGTGTATTGCGCGCATGCCCCGCTGTTCACGAAAGGCAGCCGCCGTTCCTCCCCCGTATCGCTGAGAGGTGTGCATGGCAAAACGATTTCCCGCCTTGCTGGCAACAGTGATTCTTGTGCTGGGTATGACCTGTGCGGCGCTGGCCGCAGGGGAAGTGCACGGCAACGTCAAAAGCCGCATTTATCACAACAGCTCCTGTCGTTATTATTTTTGCCGGAACTGTACCGCGATCTTTGCCTCCGCGCAGGAAGCGCGCGCTGCCGGGTTCAGGGCCTGCCAGATTTGCGGGGGCTGACGGCTTTCCCCGTGCCGCCCCTCCACCGGATGAACGGCGTGCCTGTCGCACTGCCGCGCTTATTTGAACCAGCCGAGTTCAAAGTCTTCTCCCTTTACCGACGGTGCGGGCAGCGGTTCCGCGGCAAGGACTTCCGGCGAGATGCCAAGCCGCGTCAGCAGGTCTCCGGCCAGCGCAACAAGATTATACGCCCCGGCAATGGCGGTGGCCCTGGCCGTTTCGGCCTGACTCCGTGACGTGTACAGCTCCGACTCCGAATCCAGCACATCGAGCAGACTGCGCGTTCCCAGCAGGAATTGCTGATGATAGGCATCGCAGGTACGCTGATTGTAGATAATGGCTTCCTTGTAGTGGGCGTACTCTTCCTTGGCGGCCTGATAGCTGTCCCATGTCGAGCGCATGTCCAGACGCAGGGAATCCATGAAATCATAAAAATTCTGCCGTGCCGCCCGTTCCTTGGCCGAGGCGGAGCGCAGGCCCTCGACATCGGCCCCGCTGCTGAAGATGTTCCATTGCACACCGACGGTGACGTCAAAGCTGTATACCCAGCGTTCCCTGTGCCCCCCGCGATCACTGTAGGATGGCCCCGCCTCCAGTTGCACTGAGGGCAAAAAGGCGGATGCGCTCAGTTCCTTCTCCCCTTTTGCCGCACGGATTTCCTGAAGATACATCGCCAGGGTCGGATTGTGCTTTTCGGCAATCTGCAGGAGCGTTTCCACTTCTGCCGGCATGCCCGGAGGAGGGGACACTTCCTCCAGATGCCGGGGCTCCATTCCCGTGGTGCGCGTATATGTCGCATACGCCGTCTGCAGGGCCGCCTCGGCTTCCGACAACAGGGATTCCGCCCGCTTCAGCCGGGACTGCGCCTGCGCCACGTCCGCCTGCGTATCGGCGCCAAGCGAAAGTCGCTCGTAGGCCTGCCGCACGATGCTTTCATGGCGTGTCACATTTTCCTGGGCCAGATCGCGCAAAACGCGGCAGCGCAGCAAATTGAGATGGGCAACGACGGCATTGAGCGTCACCGTGGTTTCCGTATCCAGCAGACGGGCCTGTGCGGAATCAAGGGCAGCCTGGGCCATGCGCGTCCGGGATCGTGTGGCAAAGCCGTCCCAGAGCGGCTGCACAAGCTGGGCCGAAACGCTCCCCACGCTGAGCCACTCCTTGTCCAGATTATAGGCGCGAGAACTGCTGTCGCTGATTATGCCCATACCGCTCCGGCCGCTGACATCCACCCGGGGGCCGAAGCCTGCGCGAGCCTGCCGAAGCGAGTGCTCGGCGGCTGTCCGGTTTTCCTTGGCGCTCATCAGGGAACGGTGATGCCGCAAGGCGCCGGCAACCGAGGCCTGAACAGACGTCTTCCCGCTGTCGGCGGAAGGAGGTGAGGCCGCGAAGGACGCCACAGCATGCGTCCACAGCATGCCGACTGCCAGCAGAAAGCAGCAAC
>CALVGJ010000164.1 GCA_944327045.1 uncultured Desulfovibrio sp. | reverse complement strand
CAACCCGGATGAACGACTTGCAGGAGGTACGAACCATGCTTGCGGAACGGGTAATGCAATGGAAGGATGAATATATCCGTCAGGGCGTCATCATGGGCCGCGAAGAAGGTCTGGAACAGGGCCTGACTCTCGGCCGTGAAGAAGGCCTGACCCTCGGTCGCGAAGAAGGCCTGACCCTCGGTCGCGAACAGGGCCTGACCCTCGGCCTGCGCACTCTGCTGGAGTCCCGCCTCGGCAGCCTGCCGCCGCAGGTCACAGCCTGCCTTGCGGGCATCAACAATACGGAACAACTGTGCGCCCTGACTCTGGCGGCCAGCCGTGTGTCCTCATATGAGGAATTTCTGGAAGAGCTGATGCGCTCCACGGAATAGCTCCCGACTGCCGCCGGGCAGCAGACGCTATCCGACCAAAACGGCAAGGAGAAAAGTAGGCTATTCCTCGTTGCCGCTTTTTCCGACGTCGGAAAACAGTTCCTCCACCGGAGCAAGGCGCAGCAGGCGTCCGGCCACGACGAGGAAAGCGTCCCGCGCGCGGGCGGCCAGCAGTTGATTGGCCAGCCCCAGCCCGTCGCAGAATTGCCGGGTCAGGGCATTGCCGCCAATGCCGCCAAGGCCCGTCTCCCCGGAGACGATGATCCAGCGGCAGGGCAGGGTACGGCTTAAATTGATGAGGGCGGATACCTCCTCCGTCACGAGGCATTCCAGCGCGCCGGCGTCCTTCTGTTCCGGCAGGGACAGGAGGAGGTTGGTCACCCAAAGGGTCACGCAGTCCACAAGGATGGTGGCCTGTCCGCTGCCGTCGGATGCGTCGGAGCGCATTTCCTCCCAGGCGGCCGCCACGGCAGGGGCCAGACGGCGCGGACATTCCAGCAGACGCCAGGAGTCCGGCCGCCGCAGGCGGTGACGGCGGATGCGTTCGCTCATGGCCGGATCGTCCGGCTGCGGCATGGCCGTGGCCACATAGAGCACAGGTCCGCCGTTACGCAGGGCGTGCGCCTCGGCAACAGCGCTTTTGCCGCTGCGCGTGCCGCCCAGATAGAGGGTCAGTTCGGGTTCAGACATGCGGGACTCCGGCAGGAAGGAGGGAATGGGATATCGACGTCATGGCGCATCCTCCGTTTGGAACGCTCATGCGGCCTGTCGTTTCAGGGAAAAACGCGGTCTTTCCGCTCACGTTGGAGGGCGACAAACGTGTCAACGGCCGCCCAGTCCGATGTCCAGTTCCGCCAGAGTACGCATCTCCGTGAGAATGCGCACGCTGGCGTCGATGATGGGAAAGAGGAGCGCCGCCCCGGTGCCCTCACCGAGCCGCAGGCCGAAATTCGTATACGTCGGGATGCCGAGATGACGCATGAGCAGACGATGCCCCGGCTCCACGGAGGCGTGGGATCCCACGAGCAGATCGCGTACCTCGGGATGCAGCCCCACCGCTATGGCCGCCGCGGCTCCGGCAATGAAGCCGTCCACCACCACCGGGATGCGCAGCGATGCGCCGCCGAGCATGAGGCCCGTCATGGCGGCCAGCTCCGTGCCGCCCACCTTGGCCAGCACGTCCAGCGGGTCGGACGGATCGGGCTGGTTGCGGGCGATACCATGCCGGATGAGGTCGGTCTTGCGGCGCAGGCTCTCGGTCGAGATGCCCGAACCAAGCCCCGTCACCTCTTCCACCGGCGCGCCCGTCAGCACGGCGGCGATGGCGGAGGACGGTGAGGTATTGCCGATGCCCATTTCCCCGGCCGCCAGCAGTTGCGTGCCCCGCGCCGCTTCCTCGCGCGCCATGTCGATGCCCACCTGCAGACAGGCAAGGGCCTCCTCGCGGGTCATGGCCGGGCCTTCGCTGAAGTCGCGGCAACCGGGCATGACCTTGCGGCGCACCAGCCCTTCCGCGCCTTCCAGCGCATCGGCCACACCCACGTCCACGACCACCAGACGCGCCCCGGCGTTGCGGCAGAAGGCATTGATGGTGCCGCCCCCCGCAAGGAAATTGCGTACCTGTATGGTGGTCACTTCCGGGCCGGTGGCGCTGACCCCTTTGGCGGTGATGCCGTGATCCCCGGCAAAGAGCACCACAGCCTTGTTGGGAAAGGACGGGCGCGCGTTGTCCGTAATGCCGCCGAGCCGGATGGCCAGTTCTTCCAGCTCGCCCAGGCTGCCCGGCACCTTGGCCAGGCTGTCCAGCCGCTGCCGGACGGCGTCCGCCGCCTGCTGGGAAAAGGGAGGGAAAGTCAGATGCCGCATGATCGTCTCCTGCAAAAAGCTGCCGCAAGGGCAGGTTGGGGGAAGAGGCGCGGATCAGCCGCGCACGATTCCCCATGACACGAGGCTGAGGACAACAGCAGTGAATGCGACCGTCGCCCGCATGAGGCGGACGGCCAGCAGGATATGACGTTCCGTGGCCTGCGGCGTACCGACGCCGAGCCACGGATGTTCCACGATCAGGTTGCCGTAGACGGCGGGGCCGCCCAGACGCAGGCCCAGCGCCCCGGCAAAGGCGGCTTCGCTCCAGGCGGAATTGGGGCTTTCGTGCGCGTAGCGGTCATGCCAGCCTCGCACAAGGGCCTGTCCGGCCCGCACGCCGGGCACGAACACCGCCGCCAGCGCCGTACAGGGCAGGGACAGGCGCGCCGGAAGGGCGTTGAGCAGATCGTCCAGACGCGCGGCGGCCGTGCCGAAATTGCGGTAGGTGTCGTTGCGCTTGCCCCACATGGCGTCCAGCACATTGGCGGCCCGGTGCAGCGCCGCGCAGGCGGCAGCTCCCGGCAGCCCGAAGAGCAGCAGGCCGCAGGCGGCCCAGAAGAGCGTGGCCAGCACACCGTCGGTCATGTTCTCCGCCACGCTTTCCACACAGGCGCGGGCCACGCCGTGGGCATCCAGCTCCTCGGTGCGGCGTCCCACCAGCTGGGAGACGGCACGCCGGGCGGCGGGTACGTCCCCGCGCCGCAGCGGCGCGGCCACCCGCAGGGCATGTTCGGCCAGACTGCGCGGCGCAAGGCAGACATAGACCAGCAGCACGGCGGCAAGCCAGT
>CALVGJ010000163.1 GCA_944327045.1 uncultured Desulfovibrio sp. | reverse complement strand
ATGCCCCGTCGTCCTGCCCCGGGTCCCGGGGAAAAGCGTCTGGAAGAATTTTCCGCCCGGCGCAAGGAGGAAGACCGCTGACCCCTTCGGGAAGGCCCTGCGTAGCCGTCATGCCTGCGTGAGCCTGTCCCTTTTCCCGCTGTCCTGATCTGACGGCAGCGGCTCTCCTGTCCATGTTCCCCGGCCCGTCGTGTCCTGCGACGGGCTTTTTTTGTCTGCGCTTCTCCAGCCCCGTCGTCATGGGGTCTGTCCTTTCCCTGTTTCCATCTTTTGCTAGTCCGGTATGGTCTGCCGCACAGCCGCCGGACCGTGTTTTCCCGTCTGCGGTGGCTTCTGCCTTTTATTCCACCTGCCCGTCCCGGATGTTAAAACCGATATTACCCTTATATCCTGAAGAGATATATGACTTTTTCATTTTGTGGGCCGGAGTGGGGAGTCCTTGACGCCCCGTCCGAAGACGGGGACCTGCCATACCGACCGGAACGAAGTTTTTTCGGGGTTGGAGGGGGGACGGGGGAGGAAGGGGCAGTTTTTACAAAAAACGCCCCTTCCTCCCCCGCCATCCCCGTCCCCGCCCGGATGGACAGGGAGGGACAATCTTCGTATGCTGCCTAGCCTGAGGGCCCTGACGGTCGCATCCGGCCGGTATCATGCCGGATTCCCGAGTCGGGCCCAGAAATGGAGACTTGTCCGGGGCTGCGGGGCGCAGGGGGGGATGCCTTCCTGCCCGGGCTCCATGCGGGAGAGAGATATGCGGCAAAAGATTCTGGCAGCGGTGCTGCTTGTGGGCGTGGCGCTGGGCTGGTATTTCCTGTGGGACGGGACGCAGGGGAACCTGGTGCTGTACGGTAATGTGGAGATCCGCCAGGTGGATGTGAGTTTTCGCGTGGATGGCCGCATCGCCCAGGTGCTGGTGGACGAAGGCGACAGCGTGCGCGCCGGGCAGGAGCTGGCCCGTCTGGACGATGACCTGCTGCGCCAGCAGCGGGACCAGACAGCGGCCCAGCTGGCCGGGCAGAAGGCCCAGTTGCTGCGTCTGGAGCGCGGCTACCGCACGGAAGAAGTGGAGCAGGCCCGTGCCGCCGTGGCCCGTGCCCGTGCCGTGGCCGACAATGCGGCCATCAATCTGAACCGCGTCAGCGCCATGCGCGCACGCAACGCCATCTCCCAGAAGGAGCTGGACAATGCCCGCAGCTCGGACAGGTCGGCCCGGGCGGAACTGCGCTCGGCGCAGGAACAGCTGGACATGCTGCTGTCCGGCTACCGTGAGGAAGAGGTGCTGGCCCAACGGGCGGCGGTGGATGCCGCTGCTGCGGCTCTGGAACTGGCCGAGATCCGGCTGCGTGACGCCCTGCTGACCGCGCCGCAGGACGGCATCGTCCTGACCCGTGCCCGTGAGGCGGGGGCCATCGTGCAGGCCGGGCAGACCGTGTACACCTTGAGCCTGGTGGACCCGGTGTGGCTGCGCGTCTATGTGGACGAGCCGCAGCTGGGCCGCATCAAGCCGGGCATGGCCGTGCGGGTGCGCGTGGATGCGGTGCCGGACAAGGAATTTTCGGGCCGGGTGGGCTTCATCTCTCCGGCGGCGGAGTTCACGCCCAAGAGCGTGGAGACAATGGAAGTGCGTACCTCGCTGGTCTACCGGCTGCGGGTGCAGGTGGACGATCCCGACAACGTCATGCGGCAGGGCATGCCCGTGACCGTGACCCTGGTGGAGCCCTAATGTCTTTCTGGTCCGCCTGGTGGCGGCGCCGGGCAGCCGGGGCGCCGGACACGGCCCGGCCTGAGGACGGTCCTGCCGGTGACGGCCACAGGAACGGGGACGCAGGGCGCAAGGCCGCTGCCGCCCCTGAGGCCGGGCAGGAGGCCATGATGCCGCGGGACGGCATCGCCGTGGAGTTGCGCGGCCTGGCCATGCGCTTCGGGGCCGTGGAGGCCCTGCGCGGGCTGGATGCCCGCATCCCGGCCGGGCGCATCTCCGGTCTCGTGGGGCCGGACGGTGCGGGCAAGACCACCCTGCTGCGCCTGCTGGCCGGGCTCATGGAACCGGCGGCGGGACAGGCCCTGCTGTTCGGCCGTCCCGCCCGCGAGGTGGCGGCGGACGCTCCCAACAGCATCGGCTACATGCCGCAGCGTTTCGGCCTGTATGAAGACCTTTCCGTCATGGCCAACCTGCGCCTGCACGCCCGTCTGCGCGGTCTGGAGGGCGAGGCCCGTGACGCCCTGTTCGACAGGTTGCTGGCCTTCACTTCGCTGGGGCCGTTCACCCGCCGTCTGGCCGGACGTCTTTCCGGCGGCATGAAGCAGAAGCTGGGCATCGCCTGCGCCCTTCTGGGGGCGCCGCGCGTGCTGCTGCTGGACGAGCCCGGCGTGGGCGTGGACCCCCTGTCGCGGCAGGAGCTGTGGCAGATGGTCAGCGAGCTGAGCGATGACGGCATGACCGTCATCTGGTCCACGGCCTATCTGGACGAGGCCGCGCGCTGTCCGGGCATCATCATGCTGGACGGCGGCCGCATCCTTTACGACGGCCCGCCCGAAGGGCTCACCGCCCGGGTGGAAGGGCGCGTGTTCCATGTGCCGCCGGGTAGCGAGGGCAGCAAGGCGGCCCTTGCCCGCTGGACGCGGACGCCGGGCGTGGAGGACGCCCTGATGCAGGGCAGCCGCATCCGTGTGCTGCTGGGGCGGGATGCTCCGGAAAGCACGCGGGCCGCCGTGCGCGATGCCGGGGGCGAGAACGTCCCCGCCCGTCTGGAAGATGCCTACATGCACATGGTGGGCGGTCTCAATCAGGAGCCTTCGCCCTACGGCAGGACAGGAGGCGACGGCAGCGGCCATGTGCCGCAACTGTCCGTGGAAGCGCCGGAACGCATCGTGGCGAAAGAGCTGACCAAGCGCTTCGGCGATTTCACGGCGGCGGACCACATCAGCTTCACGGTGCGCGCCGGGGAGATCTTCGGTCTGCTGGGGCCCAACGGCGCGGGCAAGTCCACCACCTTCCGCATGCTTTGTGGCCTGTCGCGGCCCACGT
>CALVGJ010000162.1 GCA_944327045.1 uncultured Desulfovibrio sp. | reverse complement strand
TCCGCCATGGAGCGCACCATGTCCTTGCTCACCAGTCCTTTCTTGGACAGGCCGAGGAAGACGTCCGCCCCCTTGAGGCAGGCGGCGAGGTCACCGCGGTTTTCCGCCTGGGCGAATTCTTCCTTGTACTGATTGAGCCCGTCGCGGCCCTTGTAGATGAGCCCGCGCGAGTCGAACATGAAGATGTTCTCCCGTTTCACGCCCATGAGCACATAGAAGCGGGCACAGGCGATGCCCGCCGCCCCGGCGCCCACCACCACGACCTTGAGGTCTTCCACCTTGCGGCCGGTGATCTCGCAGGCGTTGATGAGGGCCGCGCCGGAAATGATGGCCGTGCCGTGCTGGTCGTCGTGAAAGACCGGAATCTGCATGGCGGCCTTGAGCTTTTCCTCGATGTAGAAGCATTCCGGGGCCTTGATGTCCTCAAGGTTGATGCCGCCGAAGGTGGGCTCCAGACACTTCACCACATTGATGAGCTCGTCGCTGTCCGTGGTGGCAAGGTCGATGTCGTACACATCCACATCAGCGAAGTTCTTGAAGAGCACGCCCTTGCCTTCCATGACGGGCTTGCCGGCCAGCGGGCCGATGTTGCCCAGGCCCAGCACGGCCGTGCCGTTGCTGACCACGGCCACCAGATTGGCCCGGCCGGTATATTCGGCGGCGCAGGCGGGATCATCCTTGATGGCAAGACAGGCTTCCGCCACGCCCGGCGAATAGGCCAGCGAGAGATCCAACTGATTTTCACAAGGCTTGGTCGGGATGACCTCCAGCTTACCGGGGCGCGGGGCCCGGTGGTACGCCAACGCATCTTCACGGGTGAACAGAGCCATTCAACGTTTCTCCTCAAAAAACCTCTTGAACATGGCGACCGACCGATCCAGCACCATCGGCCGCCCCGCCGGCGGGGAAAAATCCCTTTTGCCAGGGTACTGCGAACCTACGCCCGCCATATATATGTGTCAACGTAGATTGATTACGCAAACACCTTCTTTTCCTCATGAAATTTTATTCACAAATTTTTTGTTTCTCCAGACTAGATGATAATACGTGCTAAAAAGAACTTTATTTTATGCACTATTTCAAAAAATAATGAATATACGTATCAAAATGAATAATTAACTCCCACATGATTCGTAAAAATATTTTTTTCAAAATAAAAATTCTTTACGTTTACATCTGATAGATGCTTCCCAAAAAATATATATTTTAGAAAAACTCATCTTACATCCCATTATAAATATATAAAAACATAAAATATCTTTTTTCTGATGAAGAAAAAATCCCCTGCAAGAGAAAGAATTATTTTATGAGATATGTGTCACATGTCCCGTCGTTCTTGCCCTTCCGGTAGGCTTCTCGCTATGCTTTGGGCATGAATATTCTGTACTACGGAAATTTTCTCGCCCACGGCCTGCGGGCCGCGGGGCATGACGTACGCCCTCTTGTGCTGCGGCCCGGCGTTTCCCTGCGCCAGAGCATGGCCGACGTCTGCGAGCCTGACGGCTGGCGGGCCGACTGTCTCGTGCTGGAACTCTGGAGCCGCCTTGTGCTGCCGCCCGATCTCGTCTGCTCGCCGGTGCCGCTGGTGGGCTGGTGCATTGACGCTCCCATCAATCTGTACTGGCTGGAGCCGCTCCTGCCCCTGTTCTCCGTGCTCTGCGTCGATCAGCAGACCGTGCTGCCCCGTCTGGCCTCCCTGGGGCATACGGCGCACTGGCTGCCGCTCTGCGCACGGCATGACTGGTTCCGCGCGACGCAGCCCGTGAAGGACGGCCTGCTCTTCATCGGCACGCTCAACCAGCTCCGCCGCAAGCGGGCAAACATCATTGCCCGCGTTCGGGAACAGACGGCCCTGACCTGTCTTTCCGGCCTGTCCTTTGCCGAGGCGCAGGACAGACTGGCGGCGGCAGCCCTGAGCCTCAACGAGAATCTGTTCCCCGGTGTGACGCTGCGCATTTTCCAGACCCTTGCCGCCGGGGCCCTGCCCTTTACCGAGCGCCGATCCCCCGGTCTGGACAGCCTGTTTGTGGAAGGTGAGCACTACCTTGCCTACGCCCCGCACGATCTGCGGGAACAGCTGGCCGCGGCCTGCGCCCATCCGCAGCGTTGCGCGGACATGGCGGCGGCGGCCCAAATCGTCTGCCGGGAACGGCATGCCGATACGCAGCGGGCCGCCGAGCTGCTGCGCCTCCTCCACTCCCCCACCACTGTGCTCACGCCGCCCACCGACTTTCCCGACGACCGGCGACGCCGCGCCGAACTGGGCCTTGCGCTGGCCGGACACGCGCTGACCATCCGCTACGGCGGCAGCGTGGGGCCCTACATGACGGCGCTGGCCCGTCTGGCCCAGGGGCAGGATGCGGTCGCCGTCAGGGCGCTGCTCCACCTCGGCCTGCGGCAGGCGCGCCGCGGCAAGGCCGTGGAAGCCCAGCGCACCTTCATGCGGGCCTGCGAACTGGCCCACGGCCTCCCCCCGTCGCCCGAGGCGACCGGAGGCGATGCGCCGCATACGCTGCGCGGCACGGCCCTCCTCCGGCTGGCGCATCTGCACGAAACCTGCCGCCACACAGCGGACTGCCGTCAGATTCTTTCCCTGCTCGGCCGTACCGATGCCCGTCTGGCCGCGGCCCTTGCCCGTCCCGTCCCGGCCGGGCATCCCGTCGAGGACGTCCTGCCTCTGCAACTGGCCTACTGTGCGCAGGCGCTGGGCCATCACGGCTACGCGGGCTTTCTGACGCCCAAGGGCTACATCATGCCGGAAAGCGCCGCCGAACTGGCCCTGGCAGCCTGGGAACGCGCGCCGGGAGAGCCGATCCTTTCGTTTTTGTTTGAAACCTTCGGCGCACTGGACATCGAGCTGGAACTCTACCCCCTGCTGCTGGAAGCCCTGCCGCGCGGCCTGCTCTCGGACGCGCACATCCTGCACACGGCCCGTCTGGCCGACCAGTGTTACGACTTCCCCACAGCCCGGCAGATCGCCGCTGCCTGGCGAAAGCGTCCTGAAGCAAGAACGCCAAGAAAATAGGTCTATTACGCAAAAAATGAAAAAAATTGACCTGCGCGGCAAAAAAATCATTGACCTTTCCGGCCCTTTTGCGTAGTTATCTCTCTCGTCGGGATGTAGCGCAGTCTGGGAGCGCACTTGAATGGGGTTCAAGGGGTCGAAGGTTCAAATCCTTTCATCCCGACCAGAAAGCCAGACAAGGGGACTTACGGAAACGTAAGTCCCTTTTCTTTTTCCCGTTAGGAATGACGCGCCGGCTTCGCCTCCCTTTCCCCGAAGTCTCCGGCACTCGCGCAAGGCATTTGGGGGGCGGCCAGCCCCCTGAGCATCACGGCGTGGCTGCCCGGGCCGCTCCCTTTCCTGCCCCGGGCGGACAGCGGAAAAGCGTGGACAGGAGCGACGCTGCGGGGATGCCTTCGCGAGCAATTGCCGGCAGCCCGGCCTCCATGCCTGCCTTGACAGTATATTTTCCGACTTGTAGAAAAAAATGCTCCCTTGCTGCCGGTGGTCTTTCGCGGCAACGGCTCTTTTCCATCATTGTCAGAGAAAAAACAGAGAGACATGCCCCGTCCCTGACTGCGGCGACGGGGATCGCAAACCACAAAAACGTCCCGCGCCGTCTGACGCCACGGGCCACGGCTCACGGACAAGGCCCGGCCGGAGAGGAGGCTTTCCATCATGTCGCGTTTTTTGCGCGCCCTCGCGCGCGTCCTGTATCTGTGCTGCCGGATCGCCTTCCTGCATGCCCGGAATGTCCTGTTCAGAAACAACCGCACCCTGCGGGCCGAGGCGGAGGCAGACAAGGCTCCGGCCGCACAGGGCAACGCCGAGGCGAGGGAGTTCCTTGCCGCCAACAGTGCGAAAGGAGGAAATATGTCACAGGATGCAGCACAGGAGGCCGAAGGCGTCCGCAAGGCCGCCGAACAGGGCGACGCCGAGGCGCAGCGCAATCTCGGCTGGCGCTATGAGAAAGGCCTCGGCGTACCGCAGGATTATGCGCAGGCCGCCGTCTGGTATCGCAAGGCCGCCGAACAGGGCGACGCCTTGGCGCAGAACAATCTCGGCTTTTGCTATGACAATGGGTACGGCGTGCCGCAGGATTATGCGCAGACCGTCCTCTGGTATCGCAAGGCCGCCGAACAGGGAAATGCCGTGGCGCAGAACAATCTCGGCTTTTGTTATCATACCGGCCGGGGCGTGCCGCAGGATCATGCTCAGGCCGTCCACTGGTACCGCAAGGCCGCCGAACAGGGCTACGTCGGGGCGCAATACGCTCTTGGGCATCGCTATTCCCATGGGCAGGGCGTACCGGAGGATGATGGACAGGCCGTCTTCTGGTGGCGCAAGGCTGCCGAACAGGGCCATGCCGGGGCGCAAAACTTCCTTGGGATGAGCTACGCCAAGGGGCTGGGCGTGCCGCAGGATGACGAGCAGGCCATCCTCTGGCTCCGCAAGGCAGCCGAACAGGGGAATGCCGAGGCACAGAACAATCTCGGTCTTGGCTATGCGCGTGGCGAAGGCGTGCCGCAGGATTATGACCAGGCCGCCTTCTGGTGGCACAAGGGCGCCGAACAGGGCTACGCCAGTGCGCAGTACAATCTCGGCTGGTGCTATGACAACGGCCACGGCGCGCCGCAGGATTACGCGCAGGCTGTCCTCTGGTATCGCAAGGCCGCTGAACAGGGGCACGCCTCAGCGCAATTCTGCCTCGGCTACAGCTATCTTCACGGCGAAGGCGTGGAAAAGGATGTGGCAAAGGCTGTCCACTGGTTCCGCAAGGCCGCCGAACAGGGCGACGCGCAGGCCATCTCCACGTTGCGGGAGCTTGGGCAGGAGGCCCCCTCTGTCCGCACGGGCGCATAACGGCGCTCCGTCCCCCCTGCTCGAGGAGCCACCACCATCAAAGGCCCGCCGCGGCAAGCGGCAGGCCTTTGACGCATCCGGCCCCTGACGAGAGGTCGACAGCTCTCCCCTTGACGACGAACCCAGCCAAGACATCCAAACCCGCTGCCGCCGTTTTCAGCGCCCGTTCCCGCATCCATCCCACGAGGAGGCCCGCACCATGTCGCCCTTGCACAAACTCCTGCTCGTCATCCTCTTGCCGCTGCTCATCCTGCTGACGCCATTCTTCTTGCTGCAGATCATCTTGCGTGCCTTTTTCGTCATCCGGCCCCTGCGGGCTGCGGCCGAAGCCGGGGACGCCGGAGCGCAGTATGAGCTGGCCTGCAGGTACGCCGCCGGAGACGGCGTGGCGAAGGATCAGGCCAAGGCGGCCGACTGGTTCGGCAAGGCGGCCGAACAGGGGCATCCCGGAGCGCAGCGCCGTTTCGGCGACTGCTGCCGCCTGGGACTGGGCGTGACGCGGGACGCTGCGCTGGCCGCCGTCTGGTATCGCAAGGCCGCCGAACAGGGGGACGCGGAGGCGCAGGAACTCTTCGGCCTCGCCTGTCAGGAGGGATGCGGCGTCCCTCAGGATAGGGAGCAGGCAGTTTTCTGGTATCGCAAGGCTCTCGAGCAGGGATACGCCGGGGCGCAGTACCGCCTGGGCATCTGCCATGAGGAGGGGTACGGCCTGCCGAAAGATGCGGCGCAGGCTATCGAATGCTTCCGCAAGGCCGCTGAACAGGGCCACGCCGAAGCTCAGTTCCGCTATGCGGAATGCTGCCGCACGGGAGAAGGCGTGCCGCGGGACGATACGCAGGCCGCCGCCTGGTATCACAAGGCCGCCAAACAGGGCCATGCCGAGGCCCAGCTCCGTTATGCGGAGTGCTGTCGCACGGGGACGGGCGTCCCCAGGAGCGCCGCCAAAGCCGCCACCTGGTGCCGCAAGGCCGCCTGGCAGGGACGGCATGAGGCCCAGCACCGCCTTGCCCACTGCTTCCTTGCCGGCGACGGCGTCTCCAAGAACCGCAGACAGGCCGTGTACTGGTTCCGCAAAGCCGCCGAGGAGGGATACGCCCCCTCGCAGTTCAGTCTCGGTCTCCTCTACCTGCAAGGCGACGGCGTACCGCAGGATGCCGTACAGGCGGCCGCCTTGTTCCGTCAGGCCGCGGAACAGGGGAACGCCGAGGCACGATATGCCCTTGGCCGCTGCTATGAGGAAGGCCTCGGCGTCCCCAGGGACAGCGCGCAGGCCGAGCTCTGGCGCAGCAAGACCACCGGACAGGGGCGAACGCCCACGCCGAGGACGTCCGCTCTCTCCGGCGACGCCGCCCGCCGCGAGTCTCAGGAACCGGGCCCCTCCCCTGCCGCTTCCCGGCCGCAAACGCATGCCGTTGTCATGCCACGCCCGCCGCGCGAGCGCACGAGCCTCTTTACCCTGTCCTTCCGGCTCATCGGCCGCCTGTTCCAGTGCTTCATTCTCGAGAGCATCCCCATCCTCCGGCTCAGGGCGCGGGCGGGGGACGCCCAGGCGCAGCTTTTGCTCGCCAGCGCCTACTTCACGGGAAACTTCCTGCCGCGTGATGCGGAACGGGCGGCCTTCTGGTACCGCAAGGCCGCCGAACAGGGGGATGGGACGGCACAGGGCAACCTTGCGTACCTCTACGAGGAAGGGATCGGCGTGCCGCAGGATGATGCCCAGGCTGTCTTCTGGCATCAGCAGGCTGCCGAGCAGGGCTCCCTGCCGTCACAAGTCGCTCTGGGCATGCGCTACGAGCAGGGCGAAGGCGTGCCGCAGGACGACGAACGGGCCGCGTACTGGTTCCGCAAGGCCGCCGAGCGGGGCGACGTCACCGCGCAATACATGCTCGGCGTCCGTTACGAATGCGGAAAAGGCGTCCCCCATGACCCTGCGCAGGCGGAGGAATGGTACCGCAAGGCCATCGAACAGGGCGACAGGCGTGCCCAGACCCGGCTCGTCATCTGTCATGCCCGGGGACTTTCCCCTGAGCGGGCGGCGGCATGGTATGAGGAATGCGCCGGGCTGGGCTATGCCGAAGCGCTGCACCGCCTCGGCCATGCCTGTCTGGACGGTCTGGGCGTGCCGGAAGATGAAGAGCGGGCGGTGGAATACTTCCGCAAGGCCTTCGAACTGGGCGATCAGGAAGCGGCCTTCGATCTCATGCTGTGTTATAAATACGGGCTGGGCGTCCCGCAGGATGCCGAACAGTGCGACGCATGGGAAGACATCTACGATGATGCGAAAAAGAAAGAGGGATACGCGGAGGGCATGTACGCTCACGTCTGTCCCGGCCTGACCGAACGCTGCCACGGCGATGACTGTCAAAGGGGCGACGGCGTGCCGCAGGACTTCGCGCAGGCGATCGTCTGGTATCGCAAGGCTGCCGAAATGGGGGATGAAGATGCCCAGCGCTACCTTGGGGAATATCATTACCGCAAGGGCGAAGGCGTCTATGGCGACGGCTCGCCGGAGGAGTACGTCCTGGCGACGGACTGGTTCCGCAAGGCGGCCGAACAGCGGGACAGCGAGGCGCGTTTTCGCCTTGCACAGTGCTACGCTCTCGGACGCGGCGTGCCGCGGGACGACGCGCAGGCCGCGCTCTGGTTCCTCAGGGCCGCCAAACAGGGCCATGCCGAAGCGCAGTACCGCTACGGCCTGTGCTGCCTCAACGGCCGGGGGACGGCGCGGGATGAAGCGCGGGCCGTGAAGTGGTTCCAGGCGGCTGCCGACATGGATTTCGGCGTCGAGGCCAGGGCGCAGAACGCGCTCGGCCTGTGCTGCCTGCGCGGACAGGGCCTGCCGCGGGATGAGGCGCAGGCGGCCGAATGGTTCCGCTGGGCCGCCGAGGAAGATGATGCCGCGGCCCAGTACAATCTCGGGCTTTGCTGCTTCAACGGCATCGGCCTGCCGCAGGACGACGCGCAGGCGGTCGCATGGCTGCGCAAGGCGGCCGCGCAGCATCTGGCGGCCGCGCAGCAGGCGCTCGGCTACTGCCGCTGCTTCGGACGGGGCCTGCCGCAGGATGACATGCAGGCCGTCGCCTGGTGCCGCAAAGCGGCTGAACAGGGCCCGCCGAACCTGCTGGACGACCTGATTGGCCTCTTCCCCTTCACCGACGCCGATCCGCAGACCGATGCGCTGAACGTGCGTATCTGCCGTGCGGTCGCCCTGCAGGGCGACGCGGCGGCGCAAGCTCGCCTGGGGATATGTTGCCGCTATGGACTGGGAACCCCGCGCGACGACGCGCAGGCGGCCGACTGGTTCCGCAAGGCGGCCGGCAAGGGTCATGCCGGGGCGCAATATCTGCTGGGGCTCTGCCACCATGAAGGCACGGGCCTGCCGCAGGATCACGCGCAGGCGGCCGAATGGTTCCGCAAAGCCGCTGAACAGGGCCATGCCGAGGCCCAGACCGCCCTGGCCGACTGCCTCCATCGAGGTCTGGGGACGCCGAGCGATGACGTGCAAGCGGTGTACTGGCTGCGCAAGGCGGCCGAACAGGGAGACGTCGTGGCTCAGGGCAATCTTGCCTTCAGCCTTGCCCGCGGACAGGGCGTCCCGCAGGATGAGGCACAAGTCCTCGAGTGGCTGCGCCGGGCCGCCGCACAGGGTGATGCCCCTGCCGAGGAGCTTCTTGAAGACTATGCGCAGACGGGCTCCCTTGTCCAAACGCTGGACAAACGGCTCCTGACGACGGATCCGCAGGCCGTTGCGGCCATCCGTCAGGCCGCCGAACAGGGCGATGCGGAGGCCCAGCTCCGCCTCGGGCGCGCTTACCGCAACGGAGAGGGCCAGCTGCCGCGCGATCCTGGTCAAACCGCCCGCTGGTACCGCAAGGCCGCCGAGCAGGGCCTTGCCGAGGCCCAGCTCTGCTATGCCGAGTGCCTCCACAAAGGAAGGGGCGTGCCGCAGGATGATGCACAGGCGGCCTTCTGGTACCGCAAGGCCGCCGAACAGGGCAATGCCCACGCCCAGCTCCGCTTCGGCGTCTGCTGCGGGCGGGGAATGGGCGTGGCGACGGATGCCGTACAGGCCGCCGTCTGGTTCCGCAAGGCCGCTGAACAGGGCCAGCTTGACGCCCAGTGCAATCTTGCCAACTGCTATGCGACGGGCGACGGCGTCCCGCGCGATCTCGAGCAGGCGGCATACTGGTTCCGCAAGGCTGCCGAACAGGGGGATGCCAAATCCCGATCCAGCCTCGGCATCCTTTATCAATGGGGCCACGGCGTGCCGCAGGATTATGTGCAGGCCGCCCAGTGGCTGCGCAAGGCTGCCGAACAGGACGAGGAAACGGCGCAATACGCCCTGGGCCTGCTGTATCTGCAGGGTGATGGCGTCCCGCAGGATGAGGCGCAGGCCGGGTACTGGCTCCGCAGAGCGGCCGCTTTGGGGCATTCCGGCGCGCAGACCGCCCTTGAGGCGTGTGCGGGTGACGCCGAGGCGCAATACTCGCTTGCGCTCCATTACCACCACCAGCCGCTTGAGAGGCCGCAGGACAAGAAACAGGCCTTTCTCTGGGTCGGCAAGGCTGCCGCGCAGGGACATGTCGACGCGCAATTCGGCCTCGGCATCTGCTATCTTTCCGGCGACGGCGTGGAAGAAGATGCGGCAACTGCTGTCCACTGGCTGCGCAAGGCCGCGGAACAGGGGCACGCGGGGGCGCAGTTCCAGCTTGCCATGTGCCTTTACCTCGGCGAAGGCGTCGGAAAGGATGAGGCACAGGCGGCGGACTGGTTCCGCAAGGCGGCTGCTCAGGGACATGAGACGGCGCGGGAGGCGCTTGCCCACTACCACCTTGAGGACAAGAGCGCTTGACGCGACGGCGTGCGGGACACGGCCTCCCGCCCCGCCGCGATCCGGCATCCCGTCAGAAAAGAAGACGGCTTCCATGTCATGGCTGCCACGCATTTTCAGCATGTTCAACGCATTCGGGCGCATCCTTCAGCCTCGGGGCGACGCTCAGGCCGCTTTCCCCCTGTGAGGGCAGGCCTTTTCCGCGTCCGACGCCGGATGAGGAGCCGGCTGCCTCTCCTTTCTTGACAACGGTGACGAATCCCTCCAAAACATCCAAAATGGCTGCCCTTCGCTTCCCGGCGTCCGTGCCCGCAGCCACTTCACAAGGAGGCTCTTCACATGTCGTTTTTCCGTGCGCTGCTGCGCATCATCATGCTGCCGCTGACCATCCTGCTGCTTCTGGGTCTCTTCATCAGGAGTTTCGTGATGGTACTTTTCGTCATCAGGCCATTGCGTGCCGCCGCCGAGGCAGGGGACGCCAGCGCCCAGTTCCGGTATGCGGAACGCTGCCGCAAGGGAGACGGCGTACCGCAGGACGACGAGCAGGCCGCCGTCTGGTACCGCAAGGCCGCCGAGCAGGGGCATGCTCAGGCGCAGTGCCGCCTTGGCGACTGCTACCGTCACGGACAGGGCGTGCCGCAGGACGAGGCGCAGGCCGAGCAATGGTACCGCAAGGCCGCTGAACAGGGCGACGCCGAGGCGCAGGAGCTCCTCGGCCATTCCTGTCGGGAGGAAGGAGGCGATCAGCCGAAGGAGGCGGCACCGGAGGGCGACGCCGTACGCAAGGCCGCTGAACAGGGCGACGCCGAGGCCCAGTATCGCTATGCGGAATGCTGCCGCACGGGAGACGGCGTGCCGCAGGACTTTACGCAGGCCGCGACATGGTTCCGCAAGGCCGCCGAGCAGGGACACGAGGAAGCGCGGAAGGCGCTTGCCGACTGCCTCCCCAAGACGCCGCGGGATGACGCACAGGGGGATGCCGAAGCCGGGGAACGCCTCAGGGTGGATACGCCGACAGATTCTCAAGCGCAGGACAAGCAGCCCCCGGCGACGGCCCCGCAGACCGTGGAGGACATCCGTCAGGCGGCGGAACAAGGGGATGCCGAAGCCCAGATACTCTATGGGGATTGCTGGCGCACGGGGGAAGACGGCGTGCCGCAGGACATCACGCAGGCCGCCGTCTGGTATCGCAAGGCCGCCGAGCAGGGACATCCCCTGGCGCAGTACGCTCTCGGCTTTTGCCATGATGAAGGCTACGGCGTGCCGCAGGACGATGCACAGGCTGTCTTCTGGTACCGCAAGGCCGCCGAGCAGGGACATGCCGGGGCGCAATACGTTCTTGGGGACCGCTGCTCCAGCGGGTGTGGCGTACCGCAGGACAAGGAGCAGGCCGCTTTCTGGTGGCGCAAGGCCGCCGAACAGGGGCATGCCGGGGCGCAAAACATCCTTGGGAACTGCTGCTTGACCGGACAGGGCGTGCCGCAGGATCCCGTGCAGGGCGCCCAGTGGATCCGCAAGGCCGCCGAACAGGGAGAAAGATCGGCGCAATATAATCTCGGTTTCATCTACGAGAAGGGCCTCTGCATGCCGCAGGACCATACGCAGGCCGCTCACTGGTTCCGCAAGGCCGCCGTGCAGGGACATCCCGGTGCCCAGTACAAAATCGCTCGTTGCTACGAGGCGGGAATCGGCGTGCCGCAGGACGACGCGCAGGCCGCTTTCTGGTTCCACAAGGCCGCCGAGCAGGGACACAAGGAAGCGCTGGAGGCACTTGCCCACTAGGGCCTGTCAACACTATTCATTACTTGTTTGGGGGGAAGGGGAACCCCTCGCTCTGCTGTCGATGTCCGTAAGGCTCCTTCGTCGCCTAACGGACACGGCCCTGCGGGCCGCCCGTTGGATCGCCGCCGGCGCGAGAGGGGTTCCCCTTCCCCCCAA
>CALVGJ010000161.1 GCA_944327045.1 uncultured Desulfovibrio sp. | reverse complement strand
CCGGGCTTGTCCAGCGCCACATTGGCGCCCCAGGCCTTCTTGTCGAGGTACTGGGCCTCTTCCACGTCGCCCAGCAGATCGACGCGCTCCGGCTGCATTACCCCGTCCTTGGGCAGGGTGTGTTCGTCAAAGCGCAGTACGGCAAAGAGCTGCGGCATACTCATCTCTTCCGCCAGATGCCGGAACGGGTCCATGCGGGTCATCAGCACGTCCACTTCCTGCGCGATGCTGGGTACAGACGGCTCGGCCTCGGGGACGGAGGTCTCGGCGGCCGTTGTGCCGTCCGTGGCCGCCTTGGCCGGCTCCGGCGTCGCGTCCGCTGCGGGAGCGGCGTCGCGTCCTGTTGCCTCCGCGTTATCCGTTTTTTCCGCTTTTTCCTTTTTTTCCGCCGTGGCCGCAGGGGCGGGGGAAGACGAGACGGCCTGCCTGCCTTTCTTGTCATCCTTGCCGTTGTCGTTGCGGGCATCGTCCTTGCCGTCGGAAGCGGGAAGCGGCGCGGGCTCGATGCCGGGCTGGCTCGGAATGAGCAGGGTGACCGAGGCGCGGGCCGGAACCGGCGCGATCAGACCGCAGAACAGAATCGCCAGCAACAGAGCCGAAAGAGTCCGGGACATGCTTTTCCTCCATGAGCATTTTCAGTTTGAAACGCTTCACGTTCCAAACCATACGGCCTGTCGTTTTGCGGAAAAATGCGGTTTTCCGATCACGTTGGGCCGGGCGGAGCTGTGCTGCCGCCTCGCGTCTTGCCTTTTTCAAGGGCAAAACGCTCATGTGGGCAAATACCCTAGAACAAAAGCGGAAAATTGTCATCTTGCGGCTGTGCTCCGCTCCGGGCAAGGGCGTGCCCCCGGCGCGGCGGGGAGTGCGGCGCGGACAGGGACGAAAAAAGCCCCCGCTGCGGCAGGGGCCTGTCTGTACGGAGGAAGCGGAAAAGCGCACCTACATGCCGAGATAGGCGGCGCGAATATCACTGCTCTCCAGCAGTTTGGAGGCGACGTCGCTCATGACGACGCGGCCGTTTTCCATGACATAGCCCCGGTGGGCGATGCGCAGGGCCTGATTGGCGTTCTGTTCCACCAGAAAGACCGTCGTCCCGTCGGCATTGACCTTCTGGATGATCTTGAAAATCTGCTGGATGATGATGGGAGCAAGGCCCAGGGAGGGTTCGTCCAGCAGGAGCAGCTTCGGCCGTCCCATGAGGGCGCGGCTGATGGCCAGCATCTGCTGCTCGCCGCCAGAAAGGGTACCGCCCGCCTGCTTGCGGCGCTGGGCAAGGATGGGGAAGAGGTCAAAGACATAGTCCATGTCGCTGCGGATGCCCTGCTTGTCCTTGCGCAGGAAGGCTCCCAGATCGAGGTTCTCGCGCACGCTCAGGTCCGGGAAGATGAGGCGGCCTTCCGGCACCTGAGAGATGCCGAGCTTGACGATCTCATTGGGCGGCATGTTGTGGATGGGCTCGCCGTTCCAGAGGATTTCTCCCTTGCGGGGCCGGTTGATGCCGCAAATGGTCATGAGCGTGGTGGACTTGCCCGCGCCGTTGGCCCCGATGAGCGTGACGATCTCGCCGTCGTCCACGCGCAGGGATACGTCGCGCAGGGCCTGAATATTGCCGTAAAAGGTATCAATGCCCTTGACTTCAAGCATCGTCGCTTTCTCCCAGATAGGCCTGAATGACGCGGGGGTTGCTGCGCACTTCCTCCGGCGTGCCGTAGGCGATGCGCGAACCGTATTCCATCACATAGATGCGGTCGGAAAGGGACATGACCATGCCCATGTCGTGCTCGATGAGCAGAATGGACAGCTTGAGCCTGACGCGCAGATCGCGGACAAGGGCCTCCAGTTCCTGTGTTTCGTGCGGATTCATGCCCGCGGCGGGCTCATCCAGCAGGAGCATGCGCGGTTCCGTGGCCAGCGCGCGGGCGATTTCCAGCCGTCGCTGCGCCCCGTAGGAGAGGTTGCGGGCCGACTCGTTCCAGAGATGCGCCAGGTTGACGGTCTCCAGCAGGGCATAGGAGCGGTCGATGGTGTCCTGTTCTTCCCGGCGGGTACGGGCGTTGCGGGTGAGCGCCCCCCAGATGCCGGCATGCGTGCGGCAGTGGCGGCCGATCATCACGTTCTCCAGTACGGTCATGTCCCCGAACAGACGGATGTTCTGGAAGGTTCGGGCCATGCCCATGCTGGTGATGATGTGCGGCTTTCTGCCGTTGAGCAGCTGCTTTTTGCCGTCGGCGTCATACAGGAATATCTGCCCCTCGGTGGGGGTGTAGATGCCGGTGACGCAGTTGAAGAAGGTCGTCTTGCCCGCGCCGTTGGGGCCGATGATGGCGACGATTTCCCCTTCGTTGATGGTCACGTCCAGATCGTTGAGGGCGCGCAGACCGCCGAAGTCGCGGGAGAGGCCCTCCACGACGAGTACCGGCCGGGGGCTGCCGTCCGTTTGTGCGTCATGCTTGGCGAGATTGTTCATGCCTGCTCTCCCTTGAGGGCGCTGATGCGGTATTTGCGGCGTTCGCCGGTGACCAGGCCCTGCGGCCGGAAGATCATCATGATGACCATGATGGCCCCGAAGATGAGCATACGATAGTCCGAGAAGGCGCGCAGGTATTCCGGGGCAAGGATGAGGATGAGGGCCGCGATGACCACGCCCACGATGGAACCCATGCCGCCCAGCACCACCATGGACAGGATCATGGCCGACTTCATGAAGTCGAAGTCGAACGGATTGATGAAGACATTTTTGGCGGCGAAGATGACGCCGGCGAAACCGGCCCAGCAGGAGCTGAGGGCAAAGGCGGAGAGTTTGACCCGCGCCAGATCGATGCCCATGGCCTCGCAGGCGATCTCATCCTCGCGCAGGGCCTGCAGGGCAAGGCCCACACGGGAATTCTTCAGGCGGGTGATGACCACGATGGTCAGGATGACCGCCAGCAGAGCGATGTAATAGATGAAAAGGGTGTTTTGCTCAATGGGGAGCTGCGTGCCGAAGAAGCTGGGGCCGGGGATGTTCTTGATGCCGCCGGAACCGCCAGTGAGGCTGGTCCAGTTGAGCAGGATGAGGCGGACGATCTCACCGAAACCGAGGGTCACGATGGCCAGATAGTCGCCCCGCAGCCGCAGCACGGGAAAGCCCAGCGCCAGGCCGAAGAGCACGGCCAGCAGGCCGCCCACGGGCAGACAGACCCAGAAGCCGAGCCCGAAGAACTGGTTGAGCAGGGCATAGGCATAGGCCCCCACGGCGTAGAAGGCCGCATAGCCCAGCACGAGCTGCCCGGCGATGCCCACGGCGATGTTCAGGCCCAGCGCCAGCATGACGAAGATCAGGGCCTGGATCATGATGGTGGTCTGGTAGAGGGAGCTCACCAGCGGCATGATCAGCGTCACGAGCAGCAGGAGGCCCACCAGGGCCATACGGCTGCGGCCGGAGCGCAGGGGAGCGCCGAGCAGG
>CALVGJ010000160.1 GCA_944327045.1 uncultured Desulfovibrio sp. | reverse complement strand
ACCGGGCGTTCGGGGCCATCCCCTCCACCCTGGCCTGGAACATGACCAGCAAGGCCCTCGAACATGACCTCGTGGACGGCCAGTGCTGCGACTACGCCTCCTTCAAGGGCATGAAGTTCTTTGAAGCGGGCCAGAAGTACCTGACCGAGATTCATTACACCTTCCAGCTCCAGCCGCTGGTGCTCAGTGAGCGCGTCTACGCCAAGATGCCCCCTGAAATGCAGAAGATCGTGGTGGAGGCCGGTAAGTACGCGCAGGAGGAATCCCTCAAGTACCATTCCACCATGTCCGAAATCGCCAAGCGTGAACTGGTGGCCAAGGGCCTCCAGATCGTCCGGCTCACCGACGAAGAAAAGTGGAAGGAAGCGGCCCTTCAGAAGGTCTGGCCCGCCGTGGCCGACGGTATGGGCGGCAAGGAAGGCATCAACGCTTTCCTCAAGGCCTGCGGCCAGCCCCTTTGGCAGTAATCAAGCATACGCATAGAGCATTTTGCCTTTGAAAAAGGCAGAAGTAAGCAAAAAGCGGCTGTTCTGTTTGGACAGCCGCTTTTTTGTGTGGGTGTCATGTCAGCCCCGATCCCGGCACGGGACGACGACGGATGAACGGTTTAGAGCAATTCCACATCTAGACGGATACGGCCCGCAGCGCCGCGAGCAGACGCTCGATATCCGCAGCCCCAGGCGAGAGCGGCAGCCCCATGTGCATGCCGAGTCCCTCCATGCTGTCATGAAAGGCCGTCGCCTCAAGCGTGGTTACCGCTGCCGTATGCACGGCGGCATTGAGAGTAAGAATCCTGATGACTGCCGCACGCATCTCGGCCGCTGCTGCCTCCAGATCAAGAAGGCAGAGCGCGGGCGGCGTGTCGGCAATGACGGCCAGCGCCGTATCCAGCGTCGGCGTCAGGTGGAGTTCCGCCCCCTGGGCGGCAAAGGCCGGACGCAGCGCTTCCCAGAAAGCCGCGCGCCCTGTGACGCAAAGAATGTTCATGCGTGGCGCTCCTCAAGCAGAGTTGCTGACTCCTGAAACCAGAGCGGAAGCACCGCCGACCTGCCCGCGATAAAGGCACGTCCATGCCGCGCAGGTCGGAGCGGGCTGCCACTCGTGTTTCGCATAGAGCGTTTTGCCTTTGAAAAAGGCAAAACGCGAGGCGGCGGCACAGCGCCGCCCGGCCCGAAGTGAGCGGAAAAACCGCGGTTTTTCCGCGAAACGACAGGCCGTATGATGTGAAACGCGAAGTGTTTCACACTGAAAATGCTCTAATGATGATGGCCGCCGCCACCGCAGGTGAACTCCGTGGAGAACGGCGGCAGCTTCCCTTCCAGAAAGGCCTTGACGGCGCTGCCCACCGTGGGCTGCTGCCCGGCATAGTACACTTCCACACCGACCTGCTGAAAGGCCATGAGCGGCCGCATGCCCATGCCGCCAGCCAGCAGTTTGGTCACGTTGTGGGACGCCAGATGCTGCACCGGAGCCAGGCAGCCGCCCTGCTGGTGAGGCACATTTTCCAGCGTGGTGACGGACGTAATGGCATCGCCCTCCACTTCCACCAGCGTGTAAATGTCGCAATGGCCGAAGTGCATACCCATCGGTGCATCAAGGCCGCCCGGCAGTCCGGACGGAACGGCAAGCAGGTAACTCATGACGGAATCTCCGTTTTCTGGTCGTGGACGCATGGCCTTAGCGGCTCGTGCATAAATCCTGAAGGGCCGACCACATGTCCTTCAGGCGATTGCCTAGGGGATTGTCGCTTTCGGTCAGGGCCTGACGCCGGACCATGACCTCGGTCGCCAGCGGATCAAAGGGAAGTGTACCGAGCAGGGTATGCCCATCCGCCGCGCATTGGGCGGCGATGGCGGCGCTTTCCTCCGCGTTGAGATCCGCCTTGTTGATGATGACGGCCAGCGGGATGCGGAAGTGACGGCACAGATCCGCAATGCGGCCGAAATCGTGCCGCCCTGACGGGGTAGGCTCCACCACGCCCACGGCAAGCTGCGCGCCGGACAGCGAGGCGATGACCGGGCAGCCGACGCCCGGCGACCCGTCGCAGAGGATGATCTCCCGCCCCTGCTCCTTTGCCAGACGCCGGGCCTCGGCCTTGAGCAGCCTGACGAGGCGGCCGGAATTCTCCTGCCCCGGAAAAAGTTGAGCGTGAACCATGAGGCCGAAACGGCTGTCGCTCACATACCAGTCCCCGCAGTGATTCTCCGCGGTATGGATTGCCTGATGCGGACACAGAGCGGCACAGACGCCGCAGCCCTCACAGCGAAGGGCATCCACGGCGTACCCCTCCTCTGTCGCCCGCACGGCCCCGAAGGCGCACAGCTCGGCGCAGCGCCCGCAACGGACGCATTTTTGCGGGTCTATGGACGCTGTGAGGCCGGAAAAAAAGGCTTCCGTGCGCTGCTTGCCCGGCTCCAGCAGAATGTGCAGGTCGGGCGCGTCCACATCCAGATCGCAGATGATCTTGTTTTCGGCCAGATGGGCAAAGGCCGCGCAGACGGTCGTCTTGCCGGTGCCCCCCCTTACCGCTGATGATGACGATCTCACGCATGGCAGCTCTCCTTTCCGGCAGGGGCCGCCTGACGCAGCGCGTCGCGCAGGCGCTCGAAACGCTGACGCCAGTCCGGCGAAAGTTCCGCCACGAGGCCCCCCCGGGCGTACTGCTCGGCCGCTGCCCGGTCAAAAGGCAGCTCGCCCAGATGCGGCAGCCCCTGCTCCCGGCAATAGGCATGCACGGCTGTGTCCCCTTCGGCATTGCCCGGAGCGCCGGCCCGGTTGGTCACCACGCAAACCGGCTTGTGCAGCGGCACAAAGGCCTGATGCGCCAGACGGAAATCATGGAAGCCGAACGGCGAGGGGTCCGCCACCAGCAGAAGCATGTCCGCCTCCCGCGCCACGGTAACGGCCGGACAGCTTACTCCGGGAGGCGCATCCACGAGCACGTCCGGCTCCGCCGTACCGTCCCGCCCGGCCAGCAGTTCCCCCAGGCGGGCCTGCTCCTGCCGCAGCAGGGGCGGCGTCATGGACTCACCGATGCGGGTTCGTCCCATAAGGAAACCGACCCGGCCGTCCAGCGCGCTGCCGTTGAGGATGCGGCCCAGCTCGCGCCTGCCGCGCGTCAACGCCCCGGACGGGCAAACGGCAAAACAGCCGTTGCAGCCATGACACATGTCGGGAAAGATGCTGATACGGCCCACAAAGGACGCAATGGCCTTGTACGAACAGATGTCCCGGCACTTTTCGCAATGCAGGCATTTCTCCGGCGACAGCTGCGGCACGTCCAGCCAGGCCGTCTGTTCTTCAGCTATCTGCGGGCGCAGGAAGAGATGGAGGTTGGGAGCTTCCACATCCGCGTCCACGGCCACAAGGGGCCTGTCCCATACGGCGGCCAGCGAAGCCGTGACGCAGGTCTTGCCCGCTCCGCCCTTGCCGCTGGCGATGGCGATTCGCATACGCCCTCCGCTACTTGTTGGGCGCATCGGCAAAGGGATATTCGCCCTTGCGGAAACGCTCCACGGCTTCTCCCACGCTGATGCCTTCCACGTTCTGGCAGACCTTGATGCCCGCCGCGGTGAGCGCCTCAAAGGCCTTGGGCCCCACATAGCCGCTCAGGACGACCTCCACCCCGGCACGGGCCACTCGTTCGGCGGTCTCGATGCCTGCCCCCATGCTCATGGTCTGGGAGGCGCCATTGTCGATATAACTGATGCGCATATCCGGCAGATCGACCACCACAAAGCCTCCTGCCCTACCGAAACGCGGGTCCACGGCATCGTCGAGCGTCGGGCCTTCACTGGAAACGGCTATCTTCTGCATCTGCTTTTTCTCCTTGTCCGCCGCGGACGGGCAGGACGCCGCCACGGCATAGGTTCCGCCCTCGATGCGCAGAGCCTGTCCACGACAAAGGGCTGTCGCCACCGTGCGCCGGGCCGCCGCCAGCGTGCGGCCGAAGCTGTGGCGGGAAACACGCATGCGCCGGGCGGCCTCGATGGCCGTCAAGCCTTCCATGTCCGCCAGCCGCAGGGCTTCCAGCCCTTCCACGCTCAGGCAGGCCTCCTCCAGCGCCGTCAGGGGAATGCCCCGCGGCTTGAAATAGGTTACGCTCGGGCGGGCGCTGACATAGCGGCAGTGACGCGGACGCGGCATTCTTCCTCCGGCGGACGGCTTCCTTGTTTTGCACAAATGAGCATAATTCTTTGCGCGGCCCTGTCAAGGTACGGAGGAATGTTTTGAGGGGGGAGAGACGGGGACAAGGCGGCAGTACAGCGCCGCCCGGCCCAAAGAAAAAAGGAGGCCGACCTGCCGGTCAGCCTCCCCGAAAAGACAGCCATCAGGCGGGCTAAATGTTGTTGTCGCCCACGATATGAACCTCGTGGCCGCGCCCCCAGTACTGCACGGTTCCCTGTGCGCAGAATTCCTTGATGAGCGCATCTTCCGCGGCCCGATCCTCACCCCGGAAACGCAGGGTGACGCCGCGACGCCCGTCGTCCCGGATATTGGACAGCACCGTCACCACGCGGGCCTGCGCCTCCTTGAGGCGGTCAAGGATGGCGCGCAGCGTGCCGGGCTTGTTTTCCAGCACGAACGCCATCTGCACGCTTTCGGTGCGGGAACCGGTGATGCTGATGAAGGTCTTGAAGATGTCCGACTCCGTGACGATGCCCACGAGCTTGTCGTTGCCGTCCACCACCGGCAGACAGTTCACGCGCTTTTCATCCATGAGGATGGCGGCGTTTTCCACCGTCTCATCGATATGGATGGTGTGCGGGGCCACGACCATGATCTGCTTGGCCGGCGTTTCCGCAAGGATGTCGAGCAGCTCCAGCACTTCCAGACCGGTGG
>CALVGJ010000159.1 GCA_944327045.1 uncultured Desulfovibrio sp. | reverse complement strand
CCCGGAGCCGGGCTTGAACCGGCACAGCCAGAGGCCGAGGGATTTTAAGTCCCTTGTGTCTACCAATTTCACCATCCGGGCACGAGATCAGGAGGAAGCGGACGTCCGGGAGGCGTGCCCCTCCGTGGATTCCCCAGCTTCCGTCTCGGGTTCGGGGGAGACCTCGTCCGCGGCGTCGGCCTCCTCGGAATCCTCCTCGGGCACTGGCCACAAGGGGACGGACTCCACCTGACGCACAGGCAGGTGCTGCGGAGCGCTTTCCGGCAGCAGGCGTTCTTCCTCGCGCCAGCTGCCCGCCTCCAGCCAGTACAGATGCTGTACGCTCAAATCTTTCTTGAGGAAGAGAAGATTGCCGCGCACGGCCTGCGGCAGCAGAGCGGCCAGCTCCTGCGCCAGTTTGCGGAAAATGTAGGTCTTTTGCGCTTCAAAGACACACTGCACCAGCAGGATATCGCCCGTGGGCGTAAAGTCCACATGCGCGGCGCCGGCCTGCTGCAACAGCTCGTCCAGGCGGGGAATGAACAGAGCCTCGACGTCCTGAAGTTCCTCGTAGGTCAGGATATCCCCATAGACGAACTGTCCGAACATTTCACATTGATATCTGCCCATATCACAACCTCTGCCGTTTTATACGGGAAAAGACGTCCGCTGGCAATGGGCGGGGCGGACGGGAGGCGGCAGGACTCGACGCTCAACCGGTTTTCTGGCAGGATGCGCCATCCGGCGGGCAGATCGCCCATGTCGCTGAGCGGGATAGGGCGGGGGGCGCACGGTCGTCGTGTCCGCATATTCGTTGCCTGAGGAGGAGCGTATGCCGCAATGGCTCATTTTGGGATTTTGTCGTCTGGGAGTGGCGGGATTTTCGCCCGTCATGCCGGGAACCTGCGGCACGGCTCTGGCCTGCCTGCTGGCCCCCTGGTTTTTCCTGCCCCTGTCGCCGTGGGGGCGAATCCTCTTTCTGCTGCTGCTGTTCGTGCTGGGGGGGCTTGCGGCTACCCGCGCCGAAATCCTGCTGGGCCGCAGCGACCCCGGCGAAGTGGTCATTGACGAACTGGTCGGGGTCTGGCTGGTGCTGTTGCCCTTTGCCTACGATGCGGAGCGGATTCCGTGGCCGCTGCTGGGGCTGGCCTTTCTCCTCTTCCGCATTTTCGACATGCTCAAGCCCGGTCCCATCCGCGCTTCGGAACATTGGTTGCCCGGAGGCTGGGGAGTGATGCTGGATGATGTGGTGGCCGGGATTCCGGCCATGCTCTGCCTGTGCGTCCTGCACAGCTTTCTGGGCGCCCGTCTCCTGTGAGGGGCCGCATACCTGCCGTCCGCAAGAAACGCAAAACGGGCCATCATTGCTGATGGCCCGTTGTTTTTCAGGCGTATTTCGGCTCATTGCCGCGGCGCGCTTTGCGGCGCGTCGTCCGCCGCATCGGGGGCCTGCGGGTCAAAGTCGATGACGCGGGCCTGCAGCCAGACATAGGCGTCGATTTCGTCGCCGGGCTGGGGTTCATAGTCCTTCAGCACCATTTTGGAGGCATAGATGGGCAGCAACATGGGAGCGCGGCCATCGAAGGGGAAGCGCATGTACATGAGCGTAACAGGCATCTGTTCCAGATGGCCCTGCCGCACTTCCTCCACTTCTCCGCGTATCTGGTATTCGCAGAACCGGCGGCCCGGCATGATCATCCGCCGTCCCTTCATGCTTACCTTGAGCGGCGGCACGTCGAGCCGTCCCTTGCCGGGATTCGCGGCCAGCCAGTCGGCCGCGTAGGCCTCATATTGCGGGCCCTGCGTGATGGTCACATCGTCCAGCAGCGCCTTGCGCACGGCAAGGCAAAGCCCGGCCAGCGTAAAGGTGTGCGTGATGCCGGGGGTAAGGTCGTCCTTGTCCCGGAGGTAGAGGGGATCGTAAAACCACATGGGATTTTTCCCCTCGATCATGGAGACGGCCACGTCGGCTCCGTTGCCGTGTTCCCAGGGGTGCACGCTCTCCACCGTCAGGTCGTTGGGCAGGCCCTCCAGCAGGGGAACGGCGTCGCAGGGGCGGAGCTGGCCGCCTTCCTCATCGGCTCGCAGGAGCACCGAAGCCCGCAGGGCTTCCTCTCGGGGCCAGGCCATGAGGACATATTCCTTGCCGCCGCGCTTCCATTGCCACGCGGGGCGGGTTCCCCCCTCGTGGAGGACGGTGCTTACCACCTGCGGCATGAGCGGGGCAGGGTTGCGGCCCAGCACGACGGCCCAGACATCCCCCAGGCCCTCGGCATGGGTGCGGTTGGCGCCGCTGACGATGGCCTGCACCTGCTCCGGCGTCAGTTCGGGATGATCGGCATCCAGCGGCTGCAGGCTGTCCCCGGCCTCTGCCGCCGGAACCTGCCCGGCGGCCGAAGGTTCAGCCGGAGCGGCAGCGGACGACGGGGACGCCCCGGCGTCCTTGTCGGCCTTTTTGCCTTTTTTGCCCTTGTCGGCCTTTTCGTTCTTATCCGCCTTGTCCGCGCCCTTTTTTTCCTTGCCGCCTTTGTCGGCCTTGGGAGCCTTCTTTTTCTTTTCTTCCACGGGCTGTTCAGTGTTTTCGCTTTTCTTGGGCATAGATTTCCCCGTTCTTTCCGCCTCAGCGAAAGGGGCGCGGAATCGGGCTGCCATTCCGCGCCGTTATCTGCTCATGGCTTGCTAGCCGCGCCGGTCTCCTCGGTCTCCCCGGTCTCCCCGGTCTCCGCGACCGCCCCGGCCGTGCCGATCTCCGCGATCTCCCCGATCGCCGCGCTCGCCGCGGCTGCGCTGCGGACGGGCGGTTTCCTCGGGATTCCAGGGGTGGCCCTGCTCTTCCAGCAGAACGGCCTTGCGGCTGGCGCGGATGCGGTCGCCGTTGATTTCAATGACCTTGACCACCATGTCTTCGCCGATGCGGGCAACGTCGCCGGGCTGTTCCACGCGGTTCACGTCCAGCTGCGAAACATGCACAAGGGCTTCCACATTGGGGAGCACTTCCACAATGGCGCCGATTTCCATGATCTTCTTGACCTTGGCGGTGTAGTTCTTGCCCAGTTCCGGGCGCTGGTCGTAGTAGCTGATCATTTCGCGGGCCTTGTCCAGCGCGTCGGCCGTGGGGGCGAAGATGGACACGCGGCCGGAATCCTCGATGTCCACGGAAGCGCCGGTGGCCGTGGTGATGGCCTTGATGTTCTTGCCGCCGGGCCCGATGATCAGGCGGATGATGTCGGGATTGACATAGAGTTCCGCATGCTGGGGCGCATAGCGGGAGAGTTCCTTGCGCGGTTCGGCAATGACCTTGGCCATTTCCGCAAGAATGTGCAGACGGCCTTCATGGGCCTGCTGCATGGCCTGCCGCATGATTTCCGTGGTCAGGCCGGTGATCTTGATGTCCATCTGGATGCCGGTGACGCCTTCGGCGGTACCGGCGATCTTGAAGTCCATGTCGCCGAGGGCATCTTCATCGCCGAGGATGTCGGTCAGCACAATGAACTTGTCGCCTTCCTTGATGAGGCCCATGGCCACACCGGCCACAGGGGCGCTCACCGGCACGCCCGCATCCATGAGCGAGAGCGAACCGCCGCAAACCGCCGCCATGGAGGAGGAACCGTTGGATTCCACGGTTTCGGCCACCACGCGCAGGGTAAAGGGAAAGTCCTCGTCAGCGGGCAGGATGGGGCGCAGGGACTTTTCAGCCAGGGCGCCGTGCCCGATTTCGCGCCGGGAGACGCGCACGGGCTTGACCTCGCCCACGCTGAAGGGCGGGAAGTTGTAGTGCAGCATGAAACGCTTGGTCACATCGCCGTTGAGGCCGTCCATGCGCTGCTCGTCGGTGGAGGAGCCGAGGGTGGTGACCACCAGCGACTTGGTTTCGCCGCGCCGGAAGAGGGCCGAGCCGTGCGCCCGGGGCAGCAGGCCGGTCTGAATCTGGATGGGACGCACCGTCCTGGTGTCGCGTCCGTCTATGCGGATGCCCTCGTTGACGATGCGGGCGCGGACGATGGTCTTTTCCAGCGCGCCGAGGATATCGCCCACTTCGCGCAGCTCTTCGCTTTCAGCCCAGGCCGGGTCCGCCTTGAGGGTCTCCATGACCTTGTCTTTCACGGCCTTGCGGGCGTCCTTGCGGGCCATCTTGTCCGGCACGCGCAGGGCCGCCTCGATACCGGCCTCACGGGTGAGCTCTTCCACGCGCGCTACCAGCGCGGGATTGTCCTCGTGGGGCGTGAAGGGCATTTTTTCCTTGCCCGCCAGCTCGCGCAGCCGGAGCTGGGCGGTGATGAGGGGCTGAATTTCCTTGCGGCCCCACTCCAGCGCGTCGATGATGACGTCTTCAGGCACAAAGCGGGCCTCGCCTTCCACCATGGTCAGGGCATCGGCCGAGGCGGCAAAAACGATATCCAGATCGCTCTTTTCCTGTTCCTCGTAGGTGGGGTTGAGCACGAACTGTCCGTTGATGCGGCCGATACGGCCCCCGGCCACAGGCCCCTCGAAGGGCAGGGGAGAGAGCAGCACCGCAGCCGAAGCCCCGGTAAGCGCCAGCACATCGGGTTCGTTTTCGGGGTCGGCGGAAATGACGCTGGCCAGCACCTGCACGTCCTCGTTGAGGCCCTTGGGGAAGAGCGGACGGATGGGACGGTCGATGAGGCGGGAGACAAGCGTTTCCCGTTCCGACGGCCGGCCGATTTCGCGCCGGAAGAAGCTGCCGGGAATGCGCCCGGCGGCATACATTTTTTCGGAATATTCCACGGTCAGCGGGAAAAAGCCCTTGTCGTTCTCCAGAGGCTGCGAGCAGACGGTGACCAGCACCACCGTGCCGCCGCATTGCACCCAGACGGCGCCGTGGGCCTGATTGGCCAGACGGCCCGTTTCAAAGATGACTTCCTTGCCGCCGACCACGGCGGTGACGCGGGTCGGATTGAACATGTCGGACATGATATTTCCTTGATGAAGGGGATTCCGCCAAAAACCGGCCCGGTACACGTTCGCCGGCTTTTCCCGGACCCCCCTTCCTGCGTTGTGCCCCGTCGAGGGGGCGTTTTTCTGCCGCAAAAGGCGGCAGGGGGAGCCGCGGCGCGGCTCCCCCTCCGAAACAATGGATTACTTGCGCAGCCCCAGCTTCACGATGAGGGCACGGTAGCGCTGGATATCCTTCTTCTTGAGGTAGTTCAGGATCTTGCGGCGCTGACCCACCAGCTTGAGCAGGCCGGTGCGGGAGTGGAAGTCCTTCTTGTGCACCTTGAAATGGCCGGTCAGGCCTTCGATGCGGGCGGTCAGCAGGGCCACCTGCACCTCGGGGGAACCGGTGTCCCCTTCGTGTTTGGCGTGAGCGTCGATAACGGCCTTTTTCTGATTGGCATCCATCACCACAGCAGTTCTCCTTATTAAGGAAGAGGGTTAGTTCCAAAGCCCCCGCAACACGGCCCAGCAGTCGCCTTGCGGCAGTTCCCGGCGTTCGGCAAGGGCCAGCTCGCAGCCCGCTTCCATGAGCAGGGCACGGCAGCCTTCGCCGCGGCAGGGCACCGTCTGCCCGTTGCGGATGCGCCGCGCCTCGTCCGGCGTGAGATCCACGCGCGGCCAGTGGGGCAGGGCTTCCGCCAAGGGGCGCAGGCCACGGACCATGCACGCCGGGTCCGCCGTGATGGCGTCCAGCGACACGGCCGCATCCAGACCGAAGGGGTGGCTGTACTCGCGGGTCAGTTCCGTGAGCACGGCTCCGCACCCAAGTCGTTTCCCCAAGCTGTGGGCCAGGGAACGTATATAGGTGCCGGAACTGCAAGCGACCCGAAAGCGTACAAGCGGGGGGGCCATTTCCAGCACTTCCGCCTGTGAAATCTCCATGCGTTTGATCTTGACCGGCGTCTCCATGCCCTTGCGGGCCAGCCTGTAGAGGGGCTGCCCCTCATGCTTGGCCGCCGAGTAAGCGGGCACTTCCTGCTCCGTCAGCTCCCGCCAGGCGCTGACTTCGGCACGGACGGCCGCCTCGCTCACATCCTGCCACGGCAGTTCGCGCAGGATCTGCCCCTGGCTGTCCCAGGTGTCGCTTTCCTGTCCGAGGCGCAGGACGCCGCTGTAGACCTTGCCGCCATCCGCCAGCAGATGCGAGGCGATCTTGGTCCCCTGTCCGAGCAGCACCAGCAGGACGCCGGACGCCAGCGGATCGAGGGTGCCGGCATGGCCGATCTTTTTCTGTCCCAGACGTTTGAGCACCGAAAGACAACGGGCGGAAGTGGGACCGGACGGCTTGTCGAGCACCAGCACGCCATGCAGCTGTGGCAGGGCAGGAGAGTTTTGCTTGGTCATCATACGCAATGCACCAATATACCTGTGACAGGGGCACAAGTCAAAGCTTTTCCGGCAGAGGAGCCGGCCCCATACAACGGCGCGCGGCTAGGACCTGTTAACACTATTCGTTGCCTGTTTGGGGGGAAGGGAAACCCCTCGCTCTGCTGTCGATGCCTGTAAGGCCTTATGGCCTAACAGGCACGGCCCTGCGGGCCGCCTTTCGGTCGCCGCCAGCGCGGGAGCGGGTTTCCCTTCCCCCCAAGCCCCCCATCCCTTCCCCAGCGCGCTTTTACCGGGGGAAGAGTCAGAGACACGAGGCACTCTCGTCCCAAAAGCAAGCAGCGTGTATACAGTCTGTTTAGCTTATCTATTGAAATTGTTTGTAAAGTTTATGTTAACAGGCCCTAGAGCATTTTGCCTTTGAAAAAGGCGAAATGCGAGGCGGCGGTGCAGCGCCGTCCGGCCCAAACCAAGTGGAAAAACCGCGTTTTTCCGCGAAGCGCCAGGCGTTCCAAGCGGAAAATGCGCTATTCGACGGGGGACGTTCAGGACGTCTCCACCTGTTCGAGGAAACCGGCTGCGCACAGGCGCTGCCGCAGGGCCGTCACGTCCCGGCGGATGCGGGAAAGGCCCGCCTGGGGGAAGGCTTCGGCCAGCAGGCCGGCCAGTTCCGCGTCGCTGCCCGGTTCTTCCCAGAGCTGCCAGAGCGCGCAGCCCATGTCGTTGAGCCGGAAGACGCGACCGTCCCGGCCAGCGGCCTCTTCGTCCCGCGCCAGAAAGCCTCCGGCGGCATCCTGGCGGAAGATGACGCCGGGACGCTGCCGCCAGGCGGCGGGAAGGGCGTCGGGAGGCCGGCGGACGCCGCGTGCGTGACGGCGGCGGAAAGCCCGTGGCGGCCGTATGCCCTCACGCGGCGGGCAAGGTGCCGCAGCGGGAAGGCCGTCTGTTGCGTCCGGGGCGGCGGGCTGGGGCTGCGGCAGACAGGGGGAGAGCGCGGCGGCCAGCCAGCCGTCCAGCAGGGCGGCGGCCTCGTCCAGCGTTCGATAGCGCAGCACGCGGCAGGGGACGCGCTGGAGCAGGTCGCAGGCCGTGCGCAGGGCAAGACCGGCCCGTCCGTCCCGCAGCAGGAAGCGCAGCAGCAGACCCCGCATGTCGTCCTGCCGGGCTTGCGGCAGCAGGCCGCAGGCGGCGGCCGGATCTTCCTGTCTGTCCAGGATGACGACAGCATCCACCGGCAGGAGCGTCCCCCACGGCAGCATGGGCAGGCGTGCGGGATCGCAGCAAAGATAGTAGTCGTCGCCGCAGGCGGCGTAGGGCGAGGGCAGGGCCCGCAGGGGGGCGAGGCTCTCGCACTCCGGCAGCGGGAGCCGCAGGCGGGGCGCAAAACCGTAGGAGAAAAGTTCTCCTGCCGGGCTCAGCGCCAGCATGTCGTCCCCAAGGCCCTGCCAGCCGTCCAGCAGCAGGCGGGCCATGAGCGCGCTTTTACCTGCCTTGTGCGTGCCGCAAAAAAGCACGGTGCGCCCGTCGCGGACGGCCGCGGCGGCATGGATGCCCATCTGGCTGGTATGCTGCGTCTCGTAGACGGCGACGAGCTCCACGGCGAGCGTGCAGGCCAGACAGGTCAGGCTGGGTTCAAGGCTGTAGCCCGGCCGCAACCGGGCTACGGAATCTTGCGGATGGAACGGCGTGAAATCCGTGGCTTCCGGGCTTGCCCCGTGCAGCCGGAAAGCCCCGCCCGTCAGCGGCTCCACCAGAAAGCTGGGGGGCGTGCCTTCCGCGCTGGCCGGGATGTGGTGCGGCCAGCATCCCAGCACCCGGCGGAGCGCGTGCAGGAGCGCATCCGTCCCCTCAGCCGCACCGGGCAGCAGGCGGACGGGCCCCGGTATCCCCCGGAAGCAGATATCCCGGCAGGTCGTTGTCGGCATGCGTGGTCTGCCCGTCGGTTAATTGGGACGGAATCCGCCGCCGTGCGAGGGCGCGGTGCCGCCACGATAGCCTCCGGCTCCAGCGGTGGGCCCCTGGTAGCCGCTGGGCGCAGGGCCGCTCTGGTAGCCGCCGCCAGGATGCCCGTAATAGCTGTGCCGGGACCGCGGGCTGCGATAGGTGCGGCGGGAACGGGGGCTGCGGTAGGTGTGGTAGGAATGGGCCCGGGCCTCGTCCAGCCCCAGCAGGGTGGGGGCGGTATAGGCCATGCCGGCGGCCACAAGGCCAAGCAGGAAACGGCGGCGGCTGCTGCCGGCGGCCGGTTGCCTGGTTGCGGTGTTGTCGCGTTGTTGCTGTTGGGACATGGGCTGACTCCCTATGCGGCAGCGGACGGCGCATGCCAGCATGCGCGCTCCGCTGGTATGGTGTTGAGGACAGCGTTGTGTATACCGCGGGCGGCGTCAGAAAAGCGTCAGCCCGCACGGCGGGCGTTCGGGCGGCAGGCCAGGGGACCTGCCGCCCGGTTTCATGTCAGCTACGTGTCGCGGCGCGGGCCATCCGGCCTTCTGTGATCCGTCCACGGGCCGTCTTCTCTGTGTGCCGCGCCGGGCCTGCCGTCACGGCGGGAAGGCCGCGTCCTGTAACGGTCACGCGGTTCCGGCCTGCCCGGATGGGCTGCGCTGGGCCGCCTGCTGGGGCGCGTCCGACCGGGACGGGTGCGGCCGGGCCGGGTACGGTCAGGACGGCGGCGGCTGGGGCGCGTCCGTCTGGTCCGCCGGCGGTTGCTGGGCCGGGTCCGCCGGGTGCGACGCCTGTTCGAATGCCTCTTCCACGGTTCGGCCTCGGCCTCATCCAGCCCCAGCAGGGTGGGGGTGACGTAGGCCAGGCCGGCGGCCACGAGGCCTAGGAGGAAGCGGCGCCGGTCAGATGGCGTCCGTTCCGGTTCATCGACAGTGTTCTGCACTCGTTCATGCTCGTTCATGATTCCCTCCTGTCATGGAGCATTGCTGAGCTTTCCTGTCAGCCATGCTGTCAAAGGACGGCAGCGACAGCCCTGGTCAGCGTTTCGGCCGCCTGCGCGGCCTCCATGCGCAGGGTGCCTCCTGCCGCGTTCCGGTGTCCGCCGCCTCCCAATGCAGCGGCGGCAGCCCGTACATCCGTTTCGCCGAAGGAGCGCAGGCTGAACTTGTGGATGCCCGGCGCGTCCTCGCGCAGCAGGACGGCTGCCCGCACGCCGGCAAGGCGGCGCATCTGTTCCACAAAGCCTTCCAGGTCTTCCTTGGTTGCTCCACAGCTCTGTAAATCATCCAACTGAACGGCACAAAAGGCAAGCGTTCCGTCGGTCAAAAGTTGTATGCGCTGCATGAGCCGGGCCCAGAGGCGCATCTTCCCCATGCTCCAGCAGTTTTCCAGCTGTTGCCGCAACAGGGGGATATCGCAGCCGTTCTCGACCAGATGGGCCGCCAGATGCAGGACCGCCGCGCTGGTGTTGCCGTGAGCGAAACCGCCCGTATCCGTGATGAGGCCCAGGGCCAGGGCCTGACCGAGCCTGTCCTCCAGGGGCAGGCCGGCGCTGATGGCCACATAGGCCACGAGCTGCGCCGTGGCGGCGGCCTGCGGTTCGATCCAGTTGGCCAGGCTGCCCATGCCGTCGCCGCCCAGGTGATGGTCGATGTTGCAGGTGGTCAGGCCGGACAGGGCCTTTTCCAGCTCGTCGCCGAGCCGGTGCGGTTCGCCGCAGTCCAGCAGCACCGCGGAGGCGGGGCGGAAGGGCAGGCGTTGCAGGCTGTCGTGCATGCAGCCGGGCAGGGGCAGGAAGCCGAGGTAGGGCGGCACGCCGCTTTTGCTGTAGAGCACGCATTCCTTGCCCAGGCCCTGCAGCAGACAGCCCATGGCCGCCACGGAGCCGAGCGCGTCCCCGTCCGGATTGACGTGCCCGGCGATGATGACCCGGTCCAGCCCGCGCAGGGCGTCGGCCATGCGCGCGGCCGGGGCGCGCCAGGCGTCGGGGATAAGCTCAGTCGGTTGCATAGATCTCCACCTCGCTCTCGATCATTTCTTCCGGGCAGACGGCCTCCATCATCAGGGCGCATTTGTCCATGCGGCTGCGCAGATGGCTCTCGCTGTTGGACAGGGACACCACGGCCAGCCGCAGGCGGGTGAGGCTGTCCTCCGTACCGGCCTCGGCCACGGCCACATTGAAGCGGTTGCGCACCTTTTGCTTGAGACTGTTGGCCACGCGGCGTTTGGCCTTGAGATTGTCGTTGCCGTGCAGGGCGAATTCCACCGTCAGCACGGCCATGAACATCACTGACATCTTGCCTCTCTTATAGCGCATTTTCGGTTTGAAATGCTTTGCGTTTCAAACCATACGGCCTGACGTTTCGTGGAAAAAAACGCGGTATTTCCGCGAAACGTCAGGCCGGGCGGCGCTGTGCCGCCGCCTCGCACGTTGCCTTTTTCAAAGGCAAAATGCTCTACGTATCTGCCGCGACTATGCCCAAATGCCACGCTTCCCGCAAGGGGAGACAGCATTCTGGAGGGACGGGGGACAAGGGCTTCCGGCACAAAAAAAGGCGGTGGAGCCAGGCTCCACCGCCATATGTGAGGCATCACGCCGCGGGGACTAGAGTTCCGGCGGCAGACCGTTGAGCTGCTTCAGCGTGAAGACGGGGCCGTCGATGCAGACATAGTGGCTGCCGATGTTGCAGCGGCCGCAGATGCCGACGCCGCACTTCATGCGCTTTTCCAGCGTGGTCACGATGTTCTCATGCTGGAAGCCCAGCTTTTCCAGGGCCTGCAGCGTGAACTTGATCATGATCGGCGGGCCGCAGAGCACGGCCACGCAGTTGTCCGGCTTGGGGCCGATCTCAGTCAGCACGTTGGGGATGAGGCCCACCTTGTGCTGCCAGCCTTCGGCCGGATTGTCGATGCAGAGGTGGCAATCCAGGTCGGGATTGTCCAGCCAGCCCTGCAGCTCGTAGCTGAAGGCCATGTCGC
>CALVGJ010000158.1 GCA_944327045.1 uncultured Desulfovibrio sp. | reverse complement strand
GGCTGGAGCTGGAGGAGGAACCGCGCCGGGCCGCTGCCGCCGGAAAGACGCCCGCCGCGGTGGGCCGGGCCTCCGCCGTGGAGACCGGAGCCGCCAGACCGCGCCTGTCCGTGATCATGCCCGTCTGGAACACCGATCCCGCCTTTTTGCGGGCGGCTGTGGATTCCGTGCTCGGGCAGACCTATGCCGACTGGCAGCTCTGTCTGGTGGACGACGCCTCGGACAGACAGGAGACGCGCGAGCTGCTGGACAGTCTGAAAACGGCCGACCCGCGCATCCGTTTCGCGCGGCAGGAGAAGAACGGCGGCATAGCCCGCGCCTCGCAGGCGGCGCTGGAGCTGGCGGATGCGCCGTGGACGGCGCTGCTGGATCATGACGACATGCTGGCCCCCGACGCGCTGGCGCAGGTGGCCGATGCCGTGGCCGCCCAGCCGCACTGGCGCTACCTGTTCAGCGACGAGGACAAGATGGACGCCGCTGGCGTGCGGCGCAATCCCTTCTTCAAACCCGGCTTCGACCGCGATCTCCTTGAAGGCGGCAATTACGCCTGCCACCTCTCGGCCTTCGCGCGGGATACGATGCTCGAGTGCGGCGGCTTCCGCGAAGGCTTTGACGGCGCGCAGGATTTCGACCTCATCCTGCGGGTGACCGATGCGCTGGAAGACCGGCAGATCGGGCACATCCCGTCCATTCTCTACCACTGGCGCGTGCATCCCGGCAGTTGTGCCGGTCAGGTGGGGGCCAAGAAGGGCGTGGAGGAGGCCTCCCGCCGGGCGCTGGCCGAACATCTGCGCCGCTGCGGGCGACAGGATGAAATCTGCGGCGCCGGCATGAACAACTTCTTCCGGCTGGGGCGGCCGTTGCCGGAAAAGGCCCCGCAGGCCAGCGTGGTGCTGCTGGCCCGTCCCGGCGTGACGGTGTCGCCCGCCCTGCGGCAGACGCTGGATGAGCTCATGACGCTCTGGCCCTGCGAAATCCTGTGGCAGCCGGTGGACGTCTCCATCGATGAGCCCAGCCGCGCCCCGTTTGCGGGCTGGAAGGCCCTGCCTCCGGCCACCAACTGGGCGGGCGGCTGCAATGCCGCCGTGCAGGCGGCGTCCGGGGAGCTGGTGCTCTTCCTCGACGCCGCGCTGGTTCCGTTGCCGGGCTGCCGTCCCGAACAGCTCCTCATCCAGGCCATGCGGGACGATGTGGCCGTGGTCGGCGGCGTCATCTACCGTGACGGCGGGCTGTGGAATGCCGGACTGGTTCCCGGCGCGGGCGGGCTGCCCTTTGCCTTCATGCGCGGCCTGCAGGTCGATCTGATGCGGCATGTGGCCTGGGGACAATTGATGCTCACCCGTTCCTGCATTGCCGCGCCCATGGAATGCATGGCCTTCCGGCGCGATCTCTATCTGGATCGCAACGGCTTCAACGTGAACTTCGGCACGCTTTCCGGGGCGGATTTCTGCCTCGGCGCGGCCCGTCGCCGCCTGAAGACCCTTGCCAGTCCCTGGGCGCAGTGGGGGCTTCCGGGCGAACATGCCGAGGATGCGCTGGCCGTGCGGACCCAGATCGCCATTCAGGAAGGATCGGGCACCCAGTGCGGCACCCTGCGCGCCGCCGAAACGCGGGAATCCTACATTGCCTATCAGCAGATTCTCCAGCGCTTCAAGGATCGCTGGGGCGACGACATCCGCCGCAGCCCCATCCGCAACCGTCAGCTCGGCGCGGCCTTCGACAACGGCTGGCGTCTGCCGCTCTGATCCCCTTGCGCGGCCGGGGAGGTCTGTCCCTCCCCGGCACGGCGCTCGGGCAGAGCCTAAAAAAATCGCCTCCGGCACATGCCGGAGGCGATTTTTTGCGCGGGAGGCAAAAACAGGGAAAGGGGTCTGTCCTTGCTTCCGTCGCGACAAAAACGGGCCGTATCCCGCTGGGACGTAGAGCGCTGAGGCTTCCGACCTGAGCGCCGTCTGGAGCCTTTTCCGTTTGAAACGCTGTGCGTTTCAAACCATACGGCCTGGCGTTTCGCGGAAAAAACGCGGTTTTTCCGCTCACTTTTGGCCGGGCGGCACTGTGCCGCCGCCTCGCGTTTCGCCTTTTTCAAAGGCAAAACGCTCTAGCCCAGTACGGCGGAACCGCGGAAGGAGATGTCCACAATTTCGTAGGTGACGCGCCCGCGCGGGATGTCCACGCTGACCTCGTCGCCCACTTCCTTGCCCAGCAGGGCCTGCCCCACGGGCGACAGGAAGGAGATGGAACCCTTGGCGGGATCGGCCTCATCAGGGCCGAGGATGGTATAGGTGCGGCTTTCCTCGGTATCCACGTCTTCCACTTCCACGGTGGCGCCGAAAATGACCTTGTCGCCGCCCAGTTTGTCCAGATCGATGACCTGATAGAGCGCAAGGCGGGACTCGATGTACTTGATGCGGGCCTCGGCCATGCCCTGCCGTTCCCGGGTGGCGTCATACCCCGCATTTTCCCGCAAATCGCCTTCCTCGCGGGCTTCCTTGATGGCCTGAATAATCTGCGGGCGCTCGCTCTTGAGACGGGCCAGTTCGTCTTCCAGCTTCTTGTAGCCCTGTGTCGTGATGGGGATGGTGGTGACAGCCATAACATACCTTCCTTGCGCGCACAGCGCGGTGAGCATGGCCGCTGCCGGGGGCATGCCGGGAGACGGAAACGGCACGGGGCCGTCCTTCGCCCGGAAACCGGATGGCATCGGCTCAAAAAAGAAGTGCCCGAAGCCACATCTGCGGCTTCGGCACGGGCAGAAAAAACGTGTCCGCCAAGGGCTGGCGGACAACTACGCTGGTGGGAATCACCATACGCTTTCCGGCGCCGACGGTCAAGCCTTTGCGGCCGTCGGACAGGCCGGGGCGGAGGCCGGAACCGGCGGATGCCGGGGCGGGAGACGAAATGGAGCGGGGTGAGCGCAACGGGGCGGCGTGACCCGGCGTGAAACGCTGTTTGCAGCCTTTATTGTGATTTTTTTCATTTTTTATTTATCATTGATTTTACAAGAAATATTATGCTGATTGTGAAAAAATTCCGTTTATTTTCCCCGGCGTATATTGACATTTGGAGTGGATGGGAGCAGTGGGAAGGAAATGTCGACATTTGAGACACACCACTACTGCCACGGCCGGGGATGCTTCGGAACCGGCCAGACGAGGAGGCGTCGAAAATGAGTGAACGCAAGGGCTTGAGCCTGCCGACCCAGATGGGCATCGGCATGGCGCTCGGCATTGTCGCGGGGGCCGTCGTCCAGATGGCCGAATGGAATCCGGCATTTTTCCAGCCCATAGGGCAGGTGTTCATCAGTCTGGTGCGCATGGTCGTCGTGCCGCTGGTACTGGTGACGCTGGTGGCGGGCGCGGCCAGCGTGGGCGACGTGAGCAAGCTCGGCCGCGTGGCCGTCAAGACGCTGATTTACTATTTTGCGACCACGGCCGTCGCCATCATCATCGGGCTGATTCTCGCCAATCTGCTCCAGCCCGGTGTCGGCCTCGACATTTCCACGGAAAACCTCAAGGCCAAGGACGTGACGGCGCCCACGCTCGTGCAGGTCCTGCTGAACATCATCCCCATCAATCCCATGGAAGCCCTGAGCAAGGGCAACATGCTCCAGATCATCTTCTTCGCGGTGCTGGTCGGCTTCGCCATCAGTCTGGTCGGCGAGCGGGCCAAGCCGGTCTATGCCTTCTTCGACGGCATGTCCGAGGTCATGATCCGCGTCACCAACATCGTCATGTTTTACGCGCCCATAGGCGTGTTCGGCCTCATGGCCTACACGGTGGGCAACCACGGCCTGCAGGTGCTGCTGCCGCTCATCAAGCTGGTGGCCATCATGTATCTGGCCTGCCTTCTGCAGATACTTCTGGTTTATATCCCCTGCATGAAGTGGGCGGGCATCGCGCCCGGCACCTTTCTGCGCGGCATCAGTGCGCCGCTGCTGATCTCCTTCACGACCTGTTCCAGCGCGGCGGCCCTGTCCTCCAACCTCATGAGCGTGCAGCGCCTCGGCGCGTCCCGCAGCGTGTCCAGCTTCTCCATTCCGCTGGGCAATACCATCAACATGGACGGCGCGGCCATCTATATGGGCATCGCCGCCATCTTCGCCGCCGAGGTCTACGGCATCCCCATGCCGCTCGACAAGCAGATGACCGTGCTGTTCATGGCCCTGCTGGCCTCCATCGGGTCGATGGGTGTGCCGGGGGCGGCGCTCATCATGGTGACCATGGTCTTCACGCAGGTGGGCATCCCGCTGGAAGCCATCGCGCTGGTGGCCGGCGTGGACCGCATCATGGACATGGCCCGCACGACCATCAACGTCATGGGCGACGCCACCGGGGCGCTCTTCGTCTCGAAGCTGGAAAACGATCTTGACCCTGAACGCGGCGCGCGGCTGGACATCTGACGCGACCGGAGACGACCAGCAGCGGCGCCGGTCCGCCGACCGGCGCCGCGGGGAGCGGACGTCCTCGTGGTCGCCTGTACCGAGCTGGGTATCATTGGCGGCGGAAACGATGTGCCGGTGGTGGATGCCGCCGACGTGCTGGCCGAGACCGTGGTGGAAACGGCCAAACAGCGCAGACCCTTGCCGCATATCTCATAGGGCATTTTCCGTTTGAAACGCTGTGCGTTTCACCATACGGCCTGGCGTTTCGCGGAAAAAACGCGGTTTTTCCGCTCACTTTTGGCCGGTCGGCGTTGTGCCGCCGCCTCACGTTTTATCTTTTTCACAGATAAAACGCTCTAAAACCTGTTTCAACAACAGCTTCTTCAGGAGGCAGCATCCATGAATCTTGCCAAGTTTCCCCGTCGCGGCTACGTCACCGAACCCACGCCCCTTGAATTCCTGCCCGGCTTCAGCAAGGCGCTGGGCGGCAAGGTCAACATCTACATCAAGCGTGACGACCTCCTGCCCGGCGCTGCGGGCGGCAACAAGACCCGCAAGCTGGACTTCGTCATGGCCGATGCTCTGGCGCAGGGCGCCGACACCATCATCACCTGCGGCGCCGTCCAGTCCAACCACTGCCGCCTGACCCTTTCCTGGGTCGTCAAGGAAGGGCTGGACTGCCACCTCGTCCTCGAGGAGCGCGTGAAGGACAGCTACAAGCCTGAAGCCTCCGGCAACAACTTCCTTTTCCAGCTGCTGGGCGTGAAGAGCATCAC
>CALVGJ010000157.1 GCA_944327045.1 uncultured Desulfovibrio sp. | reverse complement strand
TCAAAGCGGGAAAGCACGCCCGTTCCGGCATGAACCGGCGCAAATGAGCTGCGTCTATACCTTCGCTGCGGTTGCCTGCTCACGCCGTCGGCAAAGCATTTCAGTGTGAAACGCATTGCGTTTCACGCCATACAGCCTGTCGCTTCGCGGAAAACACGGTTTTTCCACTCACTTCTGGTCGGGCGGCACTGTGCCGCCGCCTCGCGTTTTGCCTTTTTCAAAGGAAAAACGCTCTATCGGCGACGCCTCGGCAAATGCGGCAGATGGGGCAGATGCAGCATGGGGCCCACGGCGATGCCCAGCGCGCCCAGCACGACGACGCACGCGCCCAGCAGGCTGAGCAGCCCCACGCTGTCCAGCGGATAGGCCGTCGGCCAGAGGCTGTGCAGAAGCGACTCCAGCACGAGGGAAAACAGCGGCGTCGTCGCCACCACGGCGCTGACCTTGGCCGCATGCCAGATGCTCATGGCCTTGGTGAAGGAACCGTAGGCCACCAGCGTATTGAGGCAGGCAAAGATCAGGCAGAGCATCTGCACGCCGTCCACGCGCAGAATATCCGCGGGCGTGGCAAGCGGCGCAAGTCCCAGGGCGCAGCAGGGATAGATGACCCGCAAGATGCGGGTGGGAGTGAGGTGGCGCAGCAGCACCTTCTGGGCAAGGCCGTAGGTGGCCCAGACCACAGCGGCGGACGCTCCCAGCAGCATGCCGAAGGAAAAGTTGCTGTCGCCGCCCCAGAGCAGGGCAAGCCGGGTATTGAAGAACAGCAGCAGACCGGTCAGCAGCAGGCCGACGCCCACGGCCTGAACGGGCAGAAAGGCTTCCCGCAGGATGAAGACGCCGCCCAGCAGAAGCAGCACCGGGCCTGCCTGCGCCAGAATCTGACAGGCCGAGGCGCTGAGGTAGGCCACGGAAGAATTGAAGAACACGAAGTTGGCGCCGAGACCGGCCGAGGCCACCGCAAGAAGCAGCCAGGTGCGCCGCCGTGACGGCGCTGCCGGTGGGGGCGGAGTTGCGGCAGCGGCGGCTGTCCGTTGCGGACGGTGCGGGGCGCACCATATCCAGACCGCCGCCACGCAAAAACGCAGCCAGACCAGCGTCACCGCATCCATGACCGGCAGCAGGTGTTTCACCGCCAGCGGCAATGCGCCCCAGAACAGCGCCGTCAAAAGCGCCAGCAGCAAACCCGCGCCGTTGTTTCCCAGCATCATGCCGCAGCCTCCGTCGTCTGTTTTCCGAAACAGGCGGGCGTCGTTCCGTGCGCCCGAAAGCGGCCTGTCCCGCGTTCCGCGGCGGCACGCCTGCCTCAGGGGTAGGAAATAGACGGCGTAAGGTCAAGCCCGCCGGAAGCGACGGCGTTGGCAGCAAAATCGGAAAAATGTCAAGAGGCCTTCCCGCTTGACTGTTCGCCTGAACAGGAATCAAATATGGAAGCGGCGCTGCTCATACCGCGACCGCAAAGGGTAATCATCTATGTCTCGAATCGTATTTCTGGAAGAGCGCTGCAAGGGCTGCCGTCTGTGCGTGGAAGCCTGCCCGGCGCATATCATCCGTCCCGCCGGGAGATTCAACCGGCAGGGCTATGAAGTGATGGAAACGGAAGGTCGTTGCACGGGGTGCGCTTCCTGTGCGCTCATGTGTCCCGATACGGCCATCCGCGTGTTCCGCGACAAGAGCGGAGGCAAACCGGCATGAATGACGGACGCATTCTCATCAAGGGCAACGAGGCCGTGGCCTATGGCGCGCTTGACGCCGGATGCCGCTGCTATTTCGGCTATCCCATTACCCCGCAGAACGAGATTCCCGAAGCCATGAGCCGTCTGCTGCCGGAAAACGGCGGCCAGTTCGTGCAGGCCGAGAGCGAGCTTGCCGCCAGCGCCATGCTGCTGGGCGCCGGCTCCTGCGGCATTCCGGCCATGACGTCGTCCTCGAGTTGCGGCATTGCGCTCATGCAGGAGTCCCTTTCCTACATGGCGGGCAGCCAGATTCCCGGCGTCATCGTCAACATGATGCGCGGCGGCCCGGGACTCGGCGACATCGGCCCTTCACAGGGGGACTACTTTCAGGCCGTCAAGGGCGGCGGCAACGGCGACCATCGCAATTTCGTGCTCGCCCCCTCCACGGCGCAGGAATGCTATGACTTCATGTTCCGCGCCTTCCGTCTGGCCTTTACCTTCGCCAATCCGGTCATGGTGCTGGGCGACGCCATCGTGGCCCAGATCAAGGAAGGCGTGCGGCGGCAGCCGCCCGAGGATGCCCTGACGTCCGACGACTATGCCGCCCTGTCCGCCGCCTGGCGTCTGGAGGGCTACGGCAGACGCGGTTCCGCTGCGAAGCCGCGCCTGCTCAAGTCGGTCTATCTTGCGGAAGGCGCACTGGCCGAGCGCAATGTGCTGCTCATGCGCAAGTATGAGGCCATGCGGGCGCATGTGGCCTGGGAGGAATGGCAGTGCGAAGACGCCGAACTCATTGTGGTGGCCTTCGGTTCCGTGGCCCGCATCGCCCGCAGTGCCGTCCGGCAGTTGCGCGAACAGGGCAGCCGCGTGGGCCTGTTCCGCCCCATAACCCTCTTCCCCTTCCCTGAGGCGGCCCTGCGCCGTGTGTCGCGTGACCGTCGTCTGCTGGTCATGGAACAGAATACCGGCCAGATGGTGGAGGATGTGCGCCTTGCGCTGGACGTGCTGGCCCGCCGTTCCACGGTCAGCTGGCACGGCATCATGCCCGGCATGTTCATCGGCGCGGACGACCTTGTGGAACCCATTCTCACCGCACTCAGGGAGGACTGACATGCAGGACGCGACTTCGGACGAACGCCTGCGCCCCGGCACGGGCGAGGAGCTGGTCTTTGACGCCACGCCGACCCTGGCCCGCAAGCCCACGCACTACTGCCCCGGCTGCCATCACGGCATTGCCCACCGTCTGGTGAGCGAGGTGCTGGACGAGCTGGGCCTGGCGGAGCGGGCCATCCTTGTGGCGTCGGTAGGCTGTTCGGCCTTCAGCTACGATTATTTCAACGTGGACGCCGTGGAATCCCCGCATGGGCGGGCCTGCGCCGTGGCCACGGGCATCCGCCGCGCCCGGCCGGAAAGCATCGTCTTCACCTATCAGGGGGACGGGGACATGGCGGCCATCGGGCTGGCGGAGTCCGTGCATGCCGCCAACCGCGGCGAAAACATCACGGCGGTCTTCATCAACAATACCGTTTACGGCATGACCGGCGGCCAGATGGCGCCCACCACCCTGCTGGGGCAGAAAACCACCACCACCCCGCTGGGACGTCACCTGCTGGGTGAGGGCGGCCCCATCCACATGAGCGAGATCATGGGCGGACTGGCCGGAGTGGCCTATGTCGAACGCTGCGCCCTCGACAGCGTGAAGCACATCCGGCAGGCCAAAAAGGCCTTGCTGGCGGCCTTCAGTTGTCAGGCGCAGGGGATGGGCTTCAGCTTCGTGGAACTGCTGGCCGGCTGCCCGACCAACTGGCATCTGGACCCCCTGAAAGCCAATCGCCGCATCAGCGAAGAAATGATTCCCGTCTTTCCGCTGGGCGTCTTTCGGGATGTGCGGGAGGAGCGCGCCGCCGGGCGATCGGCGGACAGACAGAACGAGGTGCAGGCATGAGCGGCTATCAGGATGTCATCATGGCCGGTTTCGGCGGGCAGGGCGTCATGCTCATCGGCAATCTGCTGGCGCAGTCCGGGCTGGAACAGGGGCTGGAGGTGAGCTTCATTCCCGTTTACGGGGCGGAAATGCGCGGCGGCACGGCCAACTGCACCGTGGTGATGGATACGCACCCCGTGGGATCGCCGCTGGTCAACCGGCCCATGTCCTCCATCATCCTTAATGAACCCTCCCTGCACAAGTTCCAGCCGCGTCTGCGGGAGGATGGCGTGCAGATCGTCAATGCGTCGCTGGTGTCCCGCGATCTGCTGGATGCCCGGAAACGGACGGTCTACATCCCGGTCAACGACATGGCCCACGAGCTGGGCAACGTGAAGATGGCCAATGTGGTCGCTCTGGGGGCATGGCTGCGGGCGACCGGCGCGCTGGAGCCGGACGTGGTGAAGCAGGCCATGCACAGCGTGGTCAACGCGCATTATGCCAAGCTCATCCCCGCCAACATCAAGGCGCTGGAAGCGGGCTACACCTTTGCGGCCTGACGGTCGGCAGGGGCTTCCCCTGCCGCCGCCTGCCGGAACATGCGGAAGGGCCGTCCATGCGGACGGCTCTCTGCGTGGGGAGGCTTTTCCGGCGACCTGTCGCCCGCGGCCAGAGCGTTTCAGTTTTAGAGCATTTTCAGTGTGAAACGCTTTGCGTTTCACACCATACGGACTGGCGTTTCGCGAAAAAGGCGCGGTTTTTTCCGCTCACGTTGGGCCGGGCGGCGCTGTGCCGCCGCCTCGCGTTCTGCCTTTTTCAAAGGCAAAATGCTCTACAGCTCCGGGCAGCCTGCCCGGAGACCGCCTCTCGACATTGCGGAACACCTTTGGCATGCTGAAAACGCGCCGCATTCCGCGCGCCTTCACTGTCAACACCCGGGAGACCTGCCATGCGTTTTCTCCTTCTGCCCCTGCTGATCGTTTGCAGTCTGCTGTGCAGTACCGCCCTTGTCCATGCGCTGGATATCGAAGCCAACAACAATTCCCGCTCCGTGGTTGCCATGGCGGTGCATTATCTGCGCCCTTCCGGGCAATGGTCGACCGACGGCTGGTACAGCATTCAGCCCGGCAAGACCTTCCATCTCAGGGTAGACAGCAAGAATACGGTGTTTTACGTCCATGCCGTGCGGGTCAATGACGGCAAGGTCTACACGCTTGGCGACACCATTGACCGCTGGGTCTGCAATCAGCCGTTCACGCTGACCGACAACGCCCGGCCCGCCGTCGGCGGACGCATGGCGCTTTTCAGTCAGTACGAGGCCCCCAATCTCAAGATCGCCATCAATTTCAACTGACGCTCCTCAGCCTGTCGTGCGCTCGCCCCAGTGTGAGCGGAAACGAACGCGTTTTTCCGCGAAACGACAGGCCGTCTGAAAATGCTCTATTGTCTATTTCGGCCAAGTGCTGCATGATAACCAAAAGGCCCCGCCGCGCCCCATCGCCCGGATGGGGGACGGGCCGGGCTGTGCCCCAAGGATGTGAATATGAGCGGAATCTGTGGTGTCCTGACCTCGGAAGTTGTGAGGGATGAAGACCGTGCTGCCCTTACGGTCATGCTTGACGCACTGTCCCACCGCGGAAAGAACCCTCCCCGGCAGGGCCATCTCGGCGACAAGGCCATCATGGGGTACTGCGGCAGCGAGGCGGAGAACAGCGGTAAACGGCCTTTCGTCAGTCCCTGCGGGCGCTATCTTGTCGTGCTGGACGGGCGTCTTTACAACGGGCCGCAGCTGCGGGAGGAAATCGAAAAAAGCGGCCATGTCTTCCGCAGCCGGCAGGATGAGGAAATCCTCTCCTATCTCTTCCTTTCGCAGGGGCCGCAATGCCTGTCCCGGCTCAACGGCATGTTTGCCTTTGCCATGTGGGACCTGCGGGATCACAAGCTTTTCCTTGTGCGTGACCGTTTCGGCCAGAAACCGCTCTACTACGCCTCTTCCGGCAAGGGCATCCTGTTTTCCTCGGAAGTCATGTCCCTGCTGAAGCATCCGGCCCTTGAGCGTCGTCCCAACAACAATGCCCTTTTCCACTACCTCACTTTCATGATGCCGCCCGCGCCGTTGACGGCCTTTGAGGGCATTCACAAGCTGGAACCGGCGAGCTGGCTGGAATGGCAGCCCGGACGCGCCGCCTTCTTCCTGCGCTACTGGAATGTGGACGGCAACCTCAAGTTCGAGGGCAGCGACGAGGAGGCCATCGAAGAGCTTGACGGCCTCATGGATCGCGTGGCGCGGCGCCATGTCACGCCCGGCACGGGGCTTTTCCTTTCCGGCGGGCTGGATTCCTCCCTCTTTGCCAGCAAGGCGGCCAAGCAGGCCGGTGATGTGCTGAGTCTCTCGCTGGATTATGTGGATGCCGATCATGGCGTCAACGAGCATGCCGCCCAGGCTGCGGAAATTTGCGGTACGCGGCATGTGAGCGGCATGCTGGACGTCAGCATCATGGAAGAGCTGCCGCAGATCGTCGCTCATATGGGCGAACCCTTTGCCGATCCGACGCTGCTCACCTCCTGGCGACTTGCCCGCATGGCGAGCCAGCAGGTGGAGGCCGCGGTGACGACCTGCGGTACGGACAACGCCTTCGGCGGTTACGCCCGTTATCTTGCCCCCTTCCTCTACGACACTCCGGACCTGCCGCCCGAGGTGCGCAAGGTGCATACCGAACTGACCAAGACCGTGCCCCATGCTTACGGTGGCAAGAGCCTGCTGGGGGAAATGGACCCTTGCGCCAGTTATTATTACAGTCAGTTTGCGCTGTTCTTCGGCAACCGCAAGGAAAGCCTCTGCTCCATGGACCTGCGCGGCGCGGCCGATCCGCAACTGACCATCATGTTCATGCTGCGGGCCTTTGCCCGCTGCCCGCGTGCCAACTGGCTGGACAAGTTTCAGTTTTTCGAGCTGGATCATTTCCTTGCCGGTCGTCTGCTGCCGCGTATCGACATGGTGACCGGCGCCCATACCCTGGATATCCGCATTCCCATGCTGGATAACGATATTGTGGATTTTGCCATGGGGCTGCCGGTGGGCATGCGCGTCAGGCGCATGCCGGATCGCCGTCCCGGCAGCTCCGGCAAGGGGTACGAAACCAAGTGGCTTGTGAAGATGGTCGGCCTGCGGCATCTGCCGCATGACCTTGTGTTCCGGCGGCGGCGCAGCAACATGGTGCCGCTGGAACACTGGCTGCGCGGCCCGCTGCGCACGCTGGTGCTGGATTCGCTCATGAGTACGCAATGCACCATCCGGGACTGGGTCAACCAGTCCGAAATACGTCGTCTCGTCGCCCAGCATATGGACGGGACAGCCAACAACACCATGGAACTTTGGGCCCTGCTCATGCTGGAACTCTGGGCACGGCACTGCCTCGGCCGTTAGCGGCGTCCGCCGCCGCGGCAAACTGTTCATGAACGGGGAAGGGGCCGCCGGCCGCCTTCCCCGTTACCGTCTTGCGGACATGTCTGGCGGCAAGGCGGCAATGGTGCCGCCGTTCGGAGCGTATTTGGGAGCAAGCCGGTTATACCTAAAAAACTAACTAACTATATTTTTAGTTGACATGTGGCATTCCCTTGCCTAGGGTGTTTCTTGACAGCCACATGTCAGCCGTCTACACAGGGGCCATGAACACTCATTACATTACCGCCCTTCCGGACGACTGGAAGCGTGTGGCGCAGGTCTTTTCCGCCATGGGAGACGCCACGCGCCAGAAGATACTGCTGCTTTTCGAGCCGGGGGAGCACATCAGCCTGAGCACGCTGGTGAGCACCGTGGGCATGAGCCGCACTGCCGTCAGCCATCATGTCAATGTTCTGGTGCGCGCCGGGCTGCTGGTGCCGCAACGGTCAGGCAGGGAGGTATTCTACCGGCGAGACCTTCCCTTTACGCTGGAAATGCTTGACCGGGTACGGGATTACGCCCTTGCGGAACTGGCTGCGGAAGCAGACGGCTCCGCCTAAGCCCGAGGCAAACGCTGTCCGATGCCCGGCTGCGGACAGAACGGACCTGACGCCATACGCGGAGCGCCGCAAGGAGTGTGCGTATGCAGCGAAATCTTGTCCGCCAAGCCATGACGCTGGGGCTCAGCTACACGCTGGGCACCTTCAATGACAATTTTTTCAAGCAGGCCGTCCTGCTGCTTGCCGTGAGCATGCAGCTCTCCAGCCTGCAGTCCTGGGGAACGGTGCTCTTTTCGCTGCCGTTCGTGCTGTTTTCCGCCTGGGCCGGCTGGCTGGCGGATCGCTTTCCCAAGCGCAACGTGGTTCTGGCGGCCAAGCTGCTGGAAGTTGCCGCCATGCTGGCCGGAGCCTGGGGACTGCTTACACTGCACTGGGGCGGCATGCTGGCCATGCTCTTCTGCATGGGCGCCAGCTCCGCCCTGTTCAGTCCCGCGCTCAACGGTTCCCTGCCCGAAATCTTTCCTCAGGAGCAGGTGCCGCGAGCCAATGCCCTGCTCAAGCTCTCCACCACCCTTGCCATTCTGCTGGGTATCGTTCTGGCAGGTGCCGCCCTTGAAAGCAACTGGCTTGCCACAAGCATTCCCTTCGGACGCTGGTTGATTGCCCTGACCGTGCTGGTCGTGGCCGGGGTGGGGCTGTGCTCCGTGGTCTTCATTCCATTTCGTCCCGCTGCGGCACGCCCGAAAGAGCTCCCTCCCTTTCCGCTGCTCGGCGCTTGGCATTCGGCTGTTGCGCTTCTGCGCTTGCGGACACGGCAGGATATCTTTCTCTGCCTGTGCGCGGACGCCTTTTTCTACAGCCTGTCGGTCATTGTCCTGCTGGAAATCAATGCCTTCGGTCTCGGGCAGCTCGGCTTCAGCGCCACGCAGACCAGTTTCCTGCCCGGCGCGCTCATGATTGGCATCTGCGGCGGCGCGCTGCTGACCACACGGCGGCAGCAGGACTGGCGGCGGGCCGTTCCCGGAGCGGCCGCGGCCATCGGTGCCCTGCTGCTGCTCGTGGCCTGCGTTCCGCATGCGCCCTCGGCATGGCATTTCCCCCTGCTCTGCGTTTGTTATGCCGCTATCGGCGTCTGCGGCAGCCTCTACATCGTGCCTGTGTCCAGTTACCTGCAAGTACGCCCGGCGGCAGGGGAAAAGGGACGCATTCTCGGACTGTGCAACTTCTTTTCCTTTTTTGCCATGCTGCTTGCCGGAGCCTGCTATTATCCGCTGTCGCTGTTTTCACCCGCCACGGGGCAGGCGCTGCTCGGCATGCTCACCCTTGTGACGGCTGCCCTTTTTGCCCGCAGCATTGCCCGGCTGCCCCGACAGGCGGAGAAGCGCCATTCCGTTTTTCCCTCCGTGCGGCTGGGGCTGGCCGCCATGCTTCGGGGCTTGCTCTCCCTGCGCTACCGGGTTCGCCTTGAGGGGCTGGAAGTTTTGCGGAATGCCGCCGCGGAAGCCGAAACGCGCGGCCACGGCCTGCTGTTGCTGCCCAATCACCCCGCGTTCATGGACCCGGTTCTGATCTGCGTCTGGCTTGCGCCCTGGTCCCCGCGTCCGCTGGCGGACAGGCACCAGATAGGACGTTTCTGGCTGCGGCCGCTGGCGGCCATCATGCGCTGCATCCCCCTGCCCGATCTGCGCCGGGAGGGGCTAGCCGCCCGCAAGCAGGTTCAGGAGAGCCTTGCCCGCTGCATAACCGCCCTGAAGCAGGGAGAAACACTGCTCGTCTACCCTTCGGGCAGCCTGAGCCATGACGGGCAAACGCATCTTGGCGGCAACAGCGGCGTGCACCGTCTGTTGCACGCCGTTCCCGACTGTGTTCCCGTGGTCATTCGCACGCAAGGGCTCTGGGGCTCCTCCTTCAGCTGGGCCGATGGAGCGCCCGATCTGGGGAGAGCCCTGAGCCGGGGCCTGCTTGCCCTGCTGCGTAACGGCATCTTTTTTCTCCGCCGCCGTGAGGTGCGCATTTCCTTTGTCCGACCGCAACCCCTGCCGCAGCCGGAGGAAGGCGTGGCCGCACTCAATGCCCTGCTGGAAGCCTGTTACGCCGCCAAGCCGGATGTGCTGCGCCGTGTGCCGTATTCCCGCCGCGAACCGGTCATTGCGGATCAGCCGCTGACAGCCCGCGAACACAGAAGTGCATGCGTGCCTCCGGCCGCTCTGGACGACGCGGCACGTCTGCGCGTTGTGCGTCTGCTGGCCGAACTCTCTCCGCTCCAGCCCCGGCCGGAGGCGTTGCGTCCGGAACAGCGTCTGGACAGCGATCTCGGCCTGGACAGCCTGGCCGTTGTCGACCTGAGCCTGCAACTTGCGTCCCTTTCGGGGCAGGCCGCTGCCGAACCGGGCGATCTGCAGACCGTCAATGACTGTCTGCTGGCCGCGTGCGGTCAGCTTGTCCCACGTTCTTCCGCCCGGGAGGAGGCCGTCCGGGAACAGGCCGCCCGCTGGCAAGCCTGTCTGCAAGGTCAGGTCAGGCGTCCCCTTGTCCTGCCCCAGGCGCCCAATCTGGTGCTGACCATCCTGCGCCGTATCCGCAGCGTGCCCGCACGCCCTGTACTTGCCGACGGAGAACAGATGCTGACGGGAAGCGCCTTCTGGACGCGCGCCGTGGTGCTTTCCCTTTTCCTGCGTCGCCGCATCGGCAGCGGGCAGCCTCTCGGCATCATGCTGCCCGCCTCCGGCGCGGCGGCGTTGTGCTGGCTGGCGGTGTTGCTGTCGGGCAATACGCCGGTCATGCTCAACTGGACGACCGGCGTGCGCAACCTGCGTCATGCCCTTTCACTGACCCATGTACGCCATGTGCTCAGCGCTCGTGCCCTGCTTCGGCGTCTTGATGAACGTGCCATCGAGACGGCCGTTTCGGAATGCGGGGCCGCCTGGCTGCTGCTGGAAGAAACGGCGGCCTCCCTTCCCCTGTCGTTGCGGCTGGAAGGCGCCCTGCGCGCCCGGCTTGCGCTGCTTGGCTGGGAAGGCTGCGCCGTTGGTCATGACATCTCGCCGCAGGCCGCGGTGCTCTTTACTTCCGGTTCCTCGGCCTCGCCCAAGGGCGTGCCGCTGACCCACGACAATATTCTGGCCAACTGCCGCGATGTGGCGGCCGTTCTTGCGCTGGACTCGCATGACGCCATGCTGGCCATGCTGCCCCCGTTCCACTCCCTGGGGCTGGCGGGCAATATCGTTCTGCCGCTCTGCTTCGGCATGCCGGTGGTCTATCACGCCAACCCTGCCGAGGGTGGGCGGCTGGCCGAACTCTGCCGGCGCTGGCGCCCCACCCTGCTGGTCACGCCGCCGACCTTTCTTGACGGCCTGCTGCGGCAGGCCCGTCCGGGTGACCTGACGTCCCTGCGGCTCGGCTTCGTGGGAGCGGAGGCCTGCCCGCAGCGCCTGTATACGGAGTTTGCCCGTCAGACGGGCGGTGGTCTGCTTTGCGAGGGCTACGGCGTGACCGAGTGTTCCCCCGTCGTCAGCGTCAATCTGCCGCAGGAGGCCCGCCCCTGCACCATCGGACGGCCCCTGCCGTCCGTGGATGTGGCCATCGTGTCCCCGTATCCGCCCCATCAGCGCCTTGCTCCCGGCCAAACCGGTCTGCTGCTCGTGCGCGGCCCCAATGTCTTCGGCGGCTACCTTCTGCCGGAAGGAAGCGAACCCGTCACGCCTTTCATCATGCTGGACGGGCAACGCTGGTACAATACCGGCGACCTTGTCCATGCTGACGAGGCGGGGCGGATGACCTTTGACGGGCGGCGGGAACGCTTTCTCAAGCTGGGCGGGGAAATGATTTCCCTGCCGCAGCTGGAGGACGTTCTGCGACGGCACTTTTCCGCAAGGGAGCCTGACGGCGGGCCCTGCCTCGCGGTGGATGCCGTGTATGCAGATGAACAGCCGCAGCTGACGCTGTTTACCACGCTGCCCCTGAGCTGCGCGGAGGCCAATGCCGTTCTGCGTGCGGAAGGCTTTTCCGGCCTGCAGATGCTGCGTCATGTCCGCCGCCTTGCCGCGCTGCCCCTGCTGGGTTCCGGCAAGATCGACTACAGACGTCTGCGTGCGGAAGAGAACGACGCCCGGCAGGGCGACTGAGACGGGGACGCCCCGACCTATAGCCTGCACGATTCCTGCCGTTAAGAAATAGGGAAATTTGTTAACTCGTGGTCGCAACCCGACTGGCGGCAGGAGGTCGAATGAGCATAAAAGCGCGTATTATTCTGGGCTTTTTCCTGACCATTTTACTGACGGCAAGCGGCGGCATCTTTTTCGCCAGCATGCAGATGCGTGATGATGCGGACAGCGAATTCGCGCAGTCGTCGGGAAGGCAATTGACCCTGCTCAATGATTACCTGGAGAACTTTTTGCGCACGGCGCAAACCAATGCCTCCCTGGTGGCCTCCATGGAGCAGCTTACCGCTCTGGCCGGCAGCATGCCCAACTTTACCGCCGCCACACAGGACAGCGACTACACATCCGTCGCCATCAGTCCGGAAGTCCGCGCCGCGCTTGTGCCGCTCCGCAGTATGAACAGCAAGAACGCCGACTATCTTGAAGTGTATGTCGGTTATCCCAATGGGGCCTATGCCACCGGCCTTGCCGAGATGAGGGTGCCCGCCGGTTTCGACACCAGCAAGCGGCCGTGGTATACGTCCACGGCGGCTTCCGCCGAGGACGGCTTGCTGTCCGAGGCCTATGTGTCGCTCACCGGGGACATCGTCTTTGCCGTGACCCAGAAGATGAAGGGGGCGGATAACAAGCTGGCCGGCATTGTGGGCATTGATGTTTCGCTCAAGAGCTTCTCCGCCATGCTGAACCGCCTTACCTTCGGCAAGACCGGTCATTTTCTGGTGCTGGAAGGCACGGGGCGCGTGCTCTGCGATCCCATTACCGTCGGCAACGTGGGCAAGATTGTGGGCAAGGAATTGCCTGACCCCGGCTACGCCGCCATCATGCGCACCAATTCCTCGGTCATCGACGCGACCATCGCCGGAAAGGCCGTCCGGATCAATGTGCTGACCACGGGCAACGGCTGGAAGCTTGCCGCGGTGCAGGAGGTCGAGGAGATATATGCCCATTGCAATGAGGCCGTCCTGCGGCTGCTGATGCTCACGGGTATCATCGCCGCCATTGCGCTGGCCATTGCTCTCCTTGTCGTGCGCAGCATCACTCGTCCGCTCGGCATCATGCTTACGGCGGCCGAGGCCGTGTCCGCGGGCGACTTCAGCGCCGTTCCCGACAGCAAGATATTTTACGGCGAACTGCTCAAGCTGCACATGAGCCTCGGCGGCATGGTCAACAATCTGGCCAGCAACATTGAAAACGCCACGAACAAGGCGCGTGAGGCCGAGGAGCAGACTGCCCGTGCCAAGGAAGCGACTGAAGCCGCCACAAAGGCCTTCCAGCGCGCGGAAGTGGCCAAGCGGGAAGGCATCCTGCATGCCGCCGAGCAGCTTGAAGGCGCAACCAACGTCATTTCCTCGGCAGCCACCGAGCTTTCCGCCCAGGTGCAGCTCTCCGCGGATGGTGCGCAGCAGCAGGCTGACCGCGCCGCCGAAACGGCAACGGCCATGAACGAAATGAATGCCACCGTCATGGAAGTGGCCCGCAGCGCGAGCAGCGCCGCGGAAGTCTCCAATACCATGCGGCTCAAGGCCGAAGACGGCGCCAAGATTGTCCGCAAGGTGGTCAGCAGCATTGAGGGCGTGCATCAGCTTTCGCTGGTGCTCAAGGACGATATGGGCAAGCTGGGCGAAAGCGCGGCTTCCATCGGACAAATTATGGGCGTCATTTCCGATATCGCCGACCAGACGAACCTGCTGGCTCTTAACGCCGCCATCGAGGCGGCCCGCGCCGGAGAAGCCGGACGGGGCTTTGCCGTGGTGGCGGATGAAGTGCGCAAGCTGGCCGAAAAGACCATGGCCTCCACGTCCGAGGTGGGACAGGCCATCCGCAGCATCCAGCAGAGTGCGGATGAGTCCATCCGTCAGGTGGAGGTGGCTGTCAACGGCATTAATGAAGCCACGGACCTGGCCAATACCTCCGGCACGGCACTGGAGGAAATTGTGCAGCTTGCGGAAAATGCCGCGGATCAGGTGCGCGCCATTGCTGCCGCCAGCGAAGAGCAGTCCGCCGCCAGCGAGGAAATCAACCGCTCCATTTCCGATATCAACAAGGTGGCCAACGAGAATGCCTCGGCCATGGAACAGGCGGCGCAGGCCGTCAATGATCTGGCCCACGAAACCAGCACGCTCAACACCATCGTCCAGGATATGAAGGCCACGCCCTAAAAACAGCCATATTCATAAAGGGCTGAACTGTTGGAGCGTGTTGCCTTTCCAAAAGGCAAAACACGAGGCGGCGGCACAGTGCCGCCCGGCCGAAAGTGAGCGGAAAAAACCGCGTTTTTTCCGCGAAACGCCAAGCCGTATGGTTTGAAACATACAGCGTTTCAAACTGAAAATGCTCTAAAAAGAAAGAGCCGGGGCCGCTCGTTACGAGCAGCCCCGGCTCTCTTAGAGCGGATTCGCATGGAAATTGTGTCCAAACACCACGGAAAAAGCGTGGTTTTTCCGTGTGTTCGGTTGCGGGTAGTCGCTCTCGCGACTACCAGAGCAATCCACATTTTCAATGTGGAATTGCTCTATGCCTCACGACGGACGGCGCGGACTTCCTCAATGCGCTGACCGTCCATGCGGCGGATTTCCATGCTCCAGTCGTCGAGGCGGCAGGTTTCGCCTTCCGTGGGGATGTGGCCCATCTTTTCCAGCAGCAGACCGGCGAGGGTGGCGCTGCTGCTGCGGGCGGGGATGCGGATATTGAGCCAGGCGGTCACGGCATCCACGGAGAGGCGGCCGGGCATGAGCCAGCTGCCGTCGGGTTGGCGGCAGGCTTCCGGGCCAGCGGGCATGTCGCCCATTTGTCCGGCCAGCACGCCGAGCAGGTCGTTGGGCGTGATGACGCCGACGACACTGCCGTATTCATCGCGGACGAAGGCCAGCGGTACAGGGTCGTTACGGAAGATTTCCAGCAGGTCGGACAAGCCGGCGTGCTCGAAAATGTCGGGCGCATGCCGCACAAGGGGCTTGAGGGACCAGTCGGCCTTGCTGCCGTCCGCGCGGGCGGCCAGATCGCCCGCACGGACGACGCCCAGCACCTCGTCATTGTCCGTGTCCAGTACGGGTAGCCAGGCCAGCGGCGAGGAGGCGGCAAAGGCGCAGGCGGTTTCCCGGTCGGCGTCGCTGGCCAGCCAGCGCACGCGCTGGCGGGGCGTCATGATGAAGCGGGCGGTGCGTCCGCTCAGGCGGATGACGCGGGCCACCATGTCGCGTTCCTCCGGGGCAAAGAGGGCTTCGCTGTCCGGTTCGGTGGCCAGGGCGGCGGCATCGAGGCGGGCTTCCTCCTCACCGTAACGGCTGCCGCCCAGCAGGCCCAGCACGGCGCGTGCCGTGGATTCGCGCATATCCCGCATGCTGATGCGCTTGCGCCGGTTGCGCAGGGCGATCTGGTTGCAGCATTCCACCAGGACGGAAAAGCAGATGGCCGCATACAGGTAGCCCTTGGGCAGATGGAAGCCCAGACCGTCCATGACGAGGCTCAGACCGATCATGAGCAGGAAGCCCAGACAGAGGATGATGACCGTGGGATGCTTTTCCACAAAGCTGGTCAGGGGCGCGGCGG
>CALVGJ010000156.1 GCA_944327045.1 uncultured Desulfovibrio sp. | reverse complement strand
CTTACGGACATCGACAGCAGAGCGAGGGGGTCCCCTTTCCCCAAACAGGGAACGAATAATGTTAACAGGCCCTAGTCCTCAAGCACGTGCAGGGGCAGCCCCGGAGCCAGGCGCACCACGCCTTCCACGACCACGCGGTCGCCCTCGTTGAGCTCCCCGTCCACCACGCTGGTTCCCTCGTGCTCAAAAAGGACGCGCACCTTGCGCAGCACGGCTGTATCGTCAGGCCCGGCAAGATAGATATAGGCGCCGTCGCGGCCGGACTGGACGGCGGTAGTGGGGACGGTGAGGGCGTTTTCCGCCCGGCCCAGCGGCAGGTCAACGGTAACGAACTGGCCGGGCCAGAGGCTGCGGTCCTCATTGGCGAAGGTGCCGCGCAGGGGGATGGTGCCGGTACGGGTATCCACCTCGTTATCCACCAGCGTCAGCAGCCCGCGCGCGGCCTTGCCGCCCGTGGGCGTGGCGGTGAAGTGGACGGGGCCTTGCCGCATGCGTTCAAGAATGACGGAAAGATGCACCTCCGGCACGGAAAAGGTCACATGGATGGGGGAGAGCGTGTCGATGGTGACCACAGGGGTCGAGGCATTGCCCTGCACCATATTGCCCTTGTCCACGGCAAGCGCGCCCACACGTCCGCTGATGGGGGCCGTCACCCGGCAGTAGGAAAGATCGAGTTCCGCACTTTCCACGGCAGCCTTGTCCGACTGTACGGTGGCCTTGAGCGCGGCGGCCTCGGTGGCCGTCTGTTCATAGGATTCCCGACTCACATAGCCGCCGCCCACCAGTTTGCCGTAACGGCCCCGGTCGTCGAGCGCCTTGTTCAGTTGTGCCTGGGATTTGGCCAGCAGGCCGCGCTTTTCACGCAGAGCGGCCTCAAAGGGACGGGTGTCGATGGTGATGAGCGGATCGCCGGCCTTGACGTCCTGTCCCTCGGTAAAGTGGACTTCACGGATTTCTCCGGTTACACGCGGGGTGACGGCCACAGAGGCCGAAGCCTTGACGTTGCCCACCACGTGCAGCAGGCGGGGCAGACTCTGGCGCGCCACGGGGCGCACATGCACCGGCGCCGCCTGGGCCGCCTTGTTCGTGACATCGTCGCCTGAGCAGGCGGCAGGCAAGAGCAGGCTGACGGCAAGAAGGGGAAGACAGAATTTTCGCATGGCATTCCTCGGAGCAATCAGCCTGCCCCATGCGTCCTCCGGCGTCAAGACCGAGGCCGGGAGAGAGCGTCACCGCACGGGGAGCCGAGAGAAGCGGGCAGAAAAAAAGCCCCGCCGGAGCGGGGCCATGCGTCTGGGAAAAGGGATCGGCTAGCGGGCGGGCTTTTCGGCCTTGTCCGTGGCCTTGTCGGCCGGAGCCGCGTCCTTGTCGTCGTCCGTGTCGTCATCGGCGGGCGCGTCGGCCTTGTCCGCCTCATCGGCCGGGGTATTCATCGGAACGAAATTGACCTTCTGCTTGTTCATTTCCACCAGCAGATCGTTGGTCACATCCAGCTTTTCATCATAGGACGAAAGCGTTTCGGCGCTGAACAGGACATCATAGCCCTTGGACTTGCGGAATTCGTCCATGACGCGCTTGGTGACGTTCTGCAGCTGGGAAAGCACGTTCTGCTGCTCTTCGGCCATCTGCTGCTGCGCGCTCATGTACACGGTCTGCAGCTGTTTCTGGAGCTGATCGTTTTCCGGGTCCTTTTCCAGCTTGGTCTGAATATCGTCAAGCTGCTTCTGGATGCCGGCCTGCGTGTCTTCCAGATATTTGAGGCCGGCCTTGCCGGCTTCGCTGTCACGCATGACGCGCACAATATCCACAACGGCGATACTGGGGCCGGAAGCCTTTTCCTCTCCCTGCTGACAGGCGGCGCACAGCAGGCTCAGCAGCAGGAGCGGCGCTGCCATAAAACGAATACGCATGTAGATTCTCCTCTCGCGACGAATGGTCGTCAGCGAAATAATTTTTGTAGAGCGGTATGCTACGTTTTTTCGCCGGGCGGCACAAGTTCTTTTTCCGCTGTCCGAGGGGACAGTCCGTGATTGCGGGCCGGGGCGCAGCCGTGTACACTGCCCGAAAAAAAGGATACCCCATGCACGAAGTTCCCCAATTGCAGACATCGGCCATGCAGCGTCTCGACAAGGTTGTGGAGCGCCTTTGTCACGAGGAGTCGCTTTCCCGCGTCTGGCACTGTCCGGCCAAGGGCGCGCCCATGCCGTCCCTGACGACGCTGCGGGAAATCATGGATCGTCTGAGCGCCGCGCTTTTTCCCGGCTATTTCGGGGTACAGCCGGTGCGCGAGAGCCTGCGGTACCATCTCTCGGCCAATCTGGACAGCATCTACCGGCTGCTGGGCGGCCAAATCCTCTGCGGCAAATGCTTTTCCTGCGACGGCACGCGCGACACCTGCGAACAGTGCCGCGAGGACAGCCGCGAACTGGCTCTGGCCTTCATGGACCGGCTGCCCCATATCCGCTCCCTGCTGGCGGGCGATGCGCAGGCCGCCTACGAGGGCGACCCGGCGGCTACCAGTCCCGGTGAGGCCATCTTCTGCTATCCGTCCATGCACACCATGCTCCATCATCGTATTGCCCATGAGCTCTACGCCCTGCGCGTTCCGCTGGTGCCGCGCATCATTTCCGAAATGGCGCACTCCCAGACGGGCATCGACATTCATCCCGGCGCCACCATCGGCGAGGATTTCTTCATTGATCACGGCACAGGGGTGGTCATCGGGGAAACCTGCATCATCGGCCGCGGCTGTCGCCTCTATCAGGGGGTGACGCTGGGGGCGCTGTCCTTCCCCAAGAATGAGGACGGCACTCTGACCAAGGGCATTGCCCGTCATCCCATTCTGGAAGACAATGTGACCGTTTACGCGGGGGCGACCATTCTGGGGCGCGTAACCGTGGGGCGCGGGGCCGTCATCGGCGGCAATGTCTGGATTACCGGCGATGTGCCCGCCGGAGCCAAGGTGGCGCAGGAACGGCCGAGATAGAGCGTTTTCGCTGTGAAAATGCCCCGCTGATTGCGGGGCAGGCGGCCGCGTCGGCGCGGCTTGAGGGGAAAAGGATGCGGTATGCCATTGTTTTGCTGTGCTGTCTGTTCATGCTGGCAGGCGGCTGCGGCACCAGAGTGACGGCCAAAGGGCAGATGCAGGGCGGGGTCAGCGCGGGGCAGGGGCTGCGATAGGGCGAGCGGCTTTCGACATCCGGGCCGTGCGCCCGTCAGGCGGAAACAGGGAATCGGCAGCGGTGGACTTGCGTCCGGAGAAGGACGCGACGCCGGACCGGCAAATCAGGATTGCGGACCGAACCGATGCCGCAACCACATTCCACACGGGGAGGCAAGCGTGAAAACCGTGCTTCAGGGCGGCGTCGTTGTGCGTCCGGACGGCGTATTTGCCGCGGATATTTCCTTTGAAAACGGACGTATTCTGGAAATGGGGGAACATTTGCCCTGTGAGGGGGCGGAGACGGTGGATGCCTCGGGCTGCTATGTGCTGCCCGGCGCCGTGGACGTACTGGTGCACTGTCTGCCGGAACGGCTGGAAGACACCGGCGACGCGGCGGCGCTCGGGGGGACGACCTGTCACGGCTGGGCGGTTCCCGCGGACTGCGGGGAGGCGGAGGTGCCCGCGCAGCTGCCGGTGGACATGGTGCGTCTTGCGCCCGCACAGGAGGCTGAAGCCGCTGACGGAGCGTTGCGCCTGCTGGACGCGCGGCTTCTGGAAGCTGCCGGGGCGGCCGCCGGTACGTTGCGTACGGCGGCACGAGCCGGAGCGACCGTGCTGCTGCGCCCGGAGCTGCCGGGTCTTTCCCGTTTTCTGGAAGAGGAATTGCGGTCGGCGGGCCGCACGGCGGTCAGTCACTGGACGGCGGCCGCTCCGGAATATGTGGAAGAGGAGGCCGCGCGACTGGCCGTTTCGCTGGCCCGCGCGGCAACGTGCCCCCTGGCCCTGCTGCCCCTGTCCGCCCGCGGTTCGCTGGAGGCGGTACGGCTGGCCCGGGAGCGGCAGCAGCCTGTATGGGCGGCGACCGGTCCGCAATATCTTCTGCTGGATGAGACGTCCTACGAGGAAGGCGCTGCGGAAGGGCTGAAATACGCCATGTTCCCGCCGCTGCGCGCGGCAGGGCAGGCTCCGCGCCTGTGGGATGCGCTGGCTGACGGTCTGCTGGATGCCGTGGTGTCCGATCATCACGATACGACCTTTGCCGCCAAGTGGGAAGCCGGAGCCGCCGATGCCTTTGCCTGCCCGCCGGGTATTCCCGGGGTGGAAACGCGTCTGCCGCTGCTGTTTTCCGAGGGGGTGCTCAAGGGGAGACTGACCCTGCCCCGGCTTGTGCAGTGCCTGTGCAGCAATCCCGCGCAGGTGCTGGGCCTCGGGCGGCGCAAGGGCGATCTGCGCCCCGGTTTTGACGCGGACATCTGTCTGCTTGATCCGGCGGAGGAACGTCTGCTCACGGCCCGCCGTCTGCATCAGGGGGACTATACGCCCTTCGAGGGCCTGAGCGTGCGCGGCTGGCCGCGGGCGGTCTGGCTGCGCGGAAACCGCCTCCCCGCCGACAGCCGCGAGGACGGCGGCGAACGTGCGCGGCACGGGATGTGGCTTTCCGGCGGCGCGGACTGAGCATATTTGACTTGGCAGACGGGGCGAGGGCGCGTATAACGCGCCTCACCGGAAGGCTGACGCGCGAAACGGCGGCGCTGCGCACGCCGCTCGGGCCCGGCACGGTGCTTCCGGGGCGGCGGGGCCGCGTCGCAGTCCCGCACTGCCGGTCTGCAACAGTCTTATTGCGCACAAGGGTTTCAGGTTCATGGATCAGAACATCATCAGCGAGGTGGTCAGTACCACCATCAAGATTTACGCCATGATGACGCCGCCTGCCGTGCTCAGCGCCTTCATCAGCGGCACCAGGGATTACGACAAGCGCCGCAAGACGGCCACGGCCATCAAGACGTCCTCGGCGGCTTTCATCATCGGGCTGGTCCTCTATCTTTTCGGAGCGCATATCTTTGCGCTCTTCGGTTTTACGCTGGATGCCTTCCGCATCGGTTCGGGCGTGCTGCTCTTCCTGACGGCAGTTTCCCTCATGGGCGAGGAAAAGGACAAGGATCATACCCAGAAGGAAGGGGACATAAGCGTGGTGCCGCTGGCCATTCCGCTCTGCATGGGGCCTGCCTCCATCGGCGCCATCATGGTCATCGGCGCGTCGGCCGGTACTCTGCGCGAGATTCTGGTGGGCGTGATTTCGCTTCTCTTTGCCGCGCTGGGGATTTTTCTCATGCTGCTCATGTCCCACAGCGTGGAGCGCGTGCTGCACAAGACCGGCATTGCCGTGCTGGCCAAGCTGACCGGTCTTTTGCTGGCGGCCATTGCCGCGCAGGTGATCTTTACGGGGATGAAGGCCTTTCTCAATTAGGGTCTGTCAATGCAAATTTTACAAATACTTTCAATAGATAGGGAAAAAATAGGCTGTACACGCTCCGCTAGCCTTTTGGGACGGACTTGCTTCGAGTCCCCGACGTTTCCTCTCCTTGGCAAAAGAGCGCTGGGGAAGGGATAGGGGGCTTGGGGGGGAGGGCGCCTGTGCGGCGTCATGGCGGCATATGCCGCTTTTGCTGCGTCAGGGCCCGCACGGTATGCCCTGATGCGCCCCGACCTGCCGTTGACGTGCAGCACGGCCACGGGCGGACTTCCGAAAAAACGCGGATGACTTCGGCGTGCACGAGCAGGGAGCACATTCGGCAAGGAGGGGACGCCCATGATGGAGCGCCTTTTTCGACTTTCGGCCCACGGCACCAGCGTTCGTCAGGAATGTCTGGCCGGTCTGACCAGCTTCATGTCCATGTGCTATCTGATTTTCGTCGTGCCCGGCATGCTGGCGGATGCGGGCATGCCGCGGGAATCGGTGGTGGCGTCCACCATCTGGGTAACCATTCTTGTCACCCTTGTCATGGGTCTCTGGGCACGCTTTCCGGTGGGCGTCGCGCCGGGCCTCGGCATCAGCGCCTTTTTCGCCTACTATGTGTGCGGGCCTGCGGGCTATACCTGGCAGACGGGGCTCGGGGCGGTCTTCATTTCCGGCATCGTCTTCCTGCTGCTGACCGTGACCCGGATACGGCAGATGATCATTGACGCCGTGCCCATGGACCTCAAGTACGCCATCGTGGTGGGAGTCGGCGCGTTCATTGCCTTCATCGGCATGAAAAATTGCGGGCTGGTGGTGGCGGATGCCTCCACCTTCGTGACGCTGGGCCATATGAACAAGGCGTCCACCCTGCTGGCCGTGGCGGGGATATTTCTTATCGGGGCGCTCATGGCACGAAATGTGCCGGGGGCGCTGCTTATCGGCATCGTGGGCATTACGCTGGCGGGGGTGCTGGGCGGGGTAACGCGACTGCCGGAAGGCGCCCTTGTGACCTTCAGGATTCCGCTGCCCACGGAAACCTTCGGACAGATGGATATTGCGGGCGCGCTGCATCACGGACTTCTGTCCATCATCTTCACCCTGACCATGGTGGATATGTTCGACAACATGGGTGTGCTCATGGGGCTGGCGCGCAAGGCGGGCTTCATGCGCGAGGACGGCCATATCGACAATCTGGACCGCGCGCTCATCACCGATTCCATCGGCACCATGACCAGCGCCGTGCTGGGAGCCACCACGGCCACCAGCTATCTGGAATGCGCGACGGGCGTGGCTCAGGGCGGGCGCACGGGGCTGACGGCCGTGGTCATAGCGGGCCTGTTCGGACTGACCCTTTTCCTTGCGCCCCTGGTGGCCGCGGTGCCTGCCTACGCCACGGCCCCGGTACTCATCATCGTGGGGGCCCTCATGATGCAGGATGTGGTGCACATCCGCTTCCGGGATTTTTCGGTGGCCCTGCCCGCTTTTCTCACCATCATTCTCATGCCGCTGACCTTCAACATCGCCACAGGCTTCGGCTTCGGCTTCATCAGCTTTGTGGTCCTGCGCCTGCTGTGCGGGCGGGCGCGTGAGGTCAGCCCTATCATGTATATCGTGGCCGCCTGCTTTGCCGCCAATTTTATTTTGCGGAGCCTGTGATATGGAAGCCGATCTCATCCTCAAGGGAGGAACGCTGATTTGCATGGACCCCCAGCGGTCCGTGCGTCAGGCCGATCTGATCATCAGCGGCGGGCGCATCGCCGCCATCGAAAGCGCTACGCGGCAGAAGGCCCGGCGCATTCTGGACGTCAAAGGGGCCGTCATTCTGCCCGGTTTTGTCCAGTGCCGGACGCGGTTGGGCATGACCTTTTTCCGCTATCCCGAAGAAACGGCTTCCCGGAGCCGGCAGCAGCGGCTGGCAGGACTGGAGGCGGCGCATGACCGGGCCTCGGCCTTTTCCTCCGCGGCGCTGGGCGTGGCCGAACTGCTGCGCAGCGGCACCACCGCCGTGCTGGACATGGGCGACGCCACGCAGGCGGAGATGCTTTTTCAGGCGGCTGATGCCATGGGCCTGCGCGGGGCGTTCGGCAAGACGCTGGCCGACAAGGGCGAAGGGCTGCCGAAGGCGCTGTGCGAACCGGTGGAAACGGCGCTCAAGGACGTGGAGTTCCTTTGCCGCCGCTGGCACAATGCCGACGGCGGGAGGTTGCGCTGCGCGGTGAGTCTGCGGGGCCTGCTGTGGAACAGCAAGCTCCTGCTCGCCAAGGCGGCCCGGACGGCCCGCGGGCAGGGACTGCTGCTGACCGCCGACGTCGCCCCGGACAGGGAGGCCGAACGGGAGCTCCGCGAGCGCTACGGCACCGACCCCCTGCGCTATCTGCTGGACAGCGGCTTTGTGGGGCCGGATACGGCGCTCGGACAGTGCGACGTCTGCCGCGTCGAGGACCTGCCCCTGCTGGTGCGCAGCGGCGGCAGCATCTGCCATTGTCCGGGCAGGCCCGTGGTCTGCGGCGAAGGGCGCGTCTCCCTGCCGGAAATGCTCTCCGCCGGGGTCAACGTGGCGCTGGGGTGCAGTGACCCCTTGTGGAATCCATCGCTGGACATGTTCACCATCATGCGGCGGGCCATAGAGCTCCAGGAATCGCGGGAGGGTGGCCCGGCCACGCTTTCCCCGCGCGCCGTGCTGGAAATGGCCACGCTGGGCGGGGCGCGGGCGCTGGGCATGGCCAGCGAGATCGGTTCGCTCATGCCGGGCCGCAAGGCGGACATTACCGTGCTGCAACTGGAGTCGGCCGCGGATGCGCGGGAGGACCTGGTGGCCCGCGTGGTGCGTACGGCCACGGCGGAGCAGGTGAGTCATACCCTTGTGGGCGGACGTGTCCTGCTGGATGAAGGACGTCTGGCCGATGTGGATTGGGAAGGCCTGCTGGTGGAGGCCGCCCGCGAGGCAGCCGCCCTGCGACGGCGCGCGGGCGACGAGGAGGCAGGCGCATGAGCGCGACGCGCGAAATGCTGGGCAGCCGCCTGGGATTTCTGCTCCTGTCGGCGGGCTGCGCCATCGGTCTGGGCAATGTCTGGCGTTTTCCCTATATCGCCGGGGCCTATGGCGGTGCGGCGCTGGTGGGCATCTATCTGCTCTGTCTGCTGGCGGTGGCCCCCATCCTCGTTATGGAGCTGGCCGTGGGCCGTGCGGCGCGCTGCAACATGGGACGCGCCCTGCGGGTGCTGGAGCCGGAGGGCACGCACTGGCACCGCTGCGGCTGGTTCGCGCTGGTGGGCAGCTATCTGCTCATGATGTTCTATACCACCGTTACGGGCTGGCTGCTGGCCTATTGCTGGTATATGGCTTCCGGGGCGCTGACGGGCCGTGACCCCGCAGGCGTGGGGGCCTTTTTCGGGCAGATGCTGGGCACGCCTTCGGTACATGTGCTGTCCATGAGCGTGGTGGTCGGTCTGGGCTGCCTGATTTGCGCCCTTGGCGTGCGCCGGGGCGTGGAGCGGGTGGTCAAGATCATGATGCTGGGCCTGCTCGCCATCCTTGTGCTGCTGGTGCTGCGGGCCGTGACCCTGCCGGGAGCGGGGGAGGGCATCGCCTTCTATCTGGCTCCCGATGTGGCGCGCCTGCGGGAGGCCGGACTGTTCACCGCCATCAATGAGGCCATAAAGCAGGCCTTTTTCACCATCTCGGTGGGGATCGGTTCCATGACCATCTTCGGCAGCTATCAGCCGAAGGAGCGTTCGCTCACCGGCGAGGCGGCCCTCATCGTGGGGCTGGATACCTTTGTGGCCCTTATGGCCGGGCTGATCATCTTTCCGGCCTGCTTTGCCTTCGGCGTCAATCCCGATGCCGGACCGGGGCTCGTGTTCGTGACTCTGCCCAATATTTTCAACAGCATGCAGGGCGGGCAGATTTGGGGAACGCTTTTCTTCGTCTTCATGGGCTTTGCGGCGCTCTCCACGGTCATTGCCGTGTTCGAGAACATCATTTCCTACAGTGTGGACGTCTGGGGCATGCCCCGCGGCCGGGCCACTCTGCTGCATTTTGCCGGTCTCTGGCTCTGCTCCCTGCCCTGCGGTCTGGGGTTCAACGTGCTGGCCGATTTTCAGCCGCTGGGGCCGGGCACGAATGTGCTGGACCTGGAGGATTTTCTCATCAGCAACAACCTGCTGTTTGCGGGAACGCTGCTCTTTCTCTTCTTCTGCACCTGCCGGCGCGGCTGGGGCTGGGAGAACTTTCTTGCCGAGACCAACGCCGGGAAGGGCCTGCGCTTTCCTTCCTGGCTGCGCGTCTATCTGCGCTGGGTGCTGCCCTGTCTGATTCTGCTCATCTTCATCATGGGTTACGTGGAACGTCTGGAAACACTGCTGCGCTGATCGTGACAGTCCGCCGCTCCGCGAGCGGCGGACGTGGCGGCATTGCGTCACGGGCCGGACTGGGCTATGGTAAACGGCTGCGCGCGGGCCTGCGTACCTGCGTGCGGGACTTCATCCGCAAGAGGATCAGCACATGTCTGAACATGCGCAACGTGAAATGTTGGGCAGCCGTCTCGGCTTTCTGCTGCTGTCGGCAGGCTGCGCCATCGGCCTCGGCAACGTCTGGCGTTTTCCCTATATTACGGGAGCATACGGCGGGGCCATCTTTGTAGGGATATACCTGCTCTGTCTTGTGGCGGTGGTGCCGACCATGATCATGGAGTTTGCCGTGGGGCGTGCGGCCCGCCGCAACATGGGGCTGGCCTTCCGCCTGCTGGAGCCTCAGGGCAGTCAGTGGCATCATTGCGGCTGGTTTGCGCTGGTGGGCAGCTATCTGCTCATGATGTTCTACACCACGGTGACGGGTTGGATGCTGGCCTACTGCTGGTACATGGCTTCCGGCGAGCTGAGCGGCCTTGCGCCCGAGGCGGTGGGGGCCTTTTTCGGCGCGACGCTCGGCAAGCCCGGCGTGCAGGTCATCGGCATGACGCTGGTGGTGCTCATCGGCTGCGGCGTCTGCGCTCTCGGGGTGCAGAAGGGCGTGGAGCGGGTGGTCAAGCTCATGATGCTGGGCCTGCTGATCATTCTGGTGGCTCTGGTGCTGCGTTCCGTTACCCTGCCGGGCGCCGGGGCGGGCATTGCCTTCTATCTGGCGCCTGATGCCGCCAAGATCGAACAGACCGGCCTGTTTGCCGTCATCAATGCGGCCATGAATCAGGCCTTCTTCACCCTTTCGGTGGGCATCGGGGCCATGTGCATTTTCGGCAGCTACCAGGCAAAGGATCGCTCCCTCACCGGCGAAGCCGTATGGATTGTGGGGCTGGACACCTTTGTGGCCATTATGGCCGGTCTGATCATCTTCCCGGCCTGTTTCGCCTTCGGCGTCAAGCCCGATGCCGGGCCGGGACTCGTCTTCGTGACCCTGCCCAATATCTTCAACAGCATGGACGGCGGGCGCATCTGGGGGGCGCTCTTCTTCGTCTTCATGAGCTTTGCGGCCCTGTCCACGGTCATTGCCGTGTTCGAGAACATCATTTCCTACACGGCGGACGTCTGGGGCATTCCGCGTCGGCGCGGGACGGTGCTGCACATGATCGGCCTCTGGGTGCTCTCCCTGCCCTGTGCGCTGGGCTTCAATCTGCTGGCCGACTTTCAGCCGCTGGGAGCGGGAACCTCCGTGCTCGATCTGGAGGATTTCCTCATCAGCAACAACATTCTCCCGCTGGGCGGACTGATTTTCCTGCTGTTCTGCACCATGCGCCGCGCCTGGGGCTGGGACAACTTCATCGCCGAGGTGGACATGGGCAAGGGCCTCAAGTTTCCGCGCTGGCTGCACGGCTATCTGACCTATGTGCTGCCCTGCCTTATCGTTTTTGTGCTGGCAATGGGCTATGTGGACAAGTTCTGGAAGTAGGCTCCGGGGCCTGTCCATTCCCGTGAACCCGTGAGCATTCCCGCCCGCGGCAGGGCGGAAAGGTGTGTTATGAGCGAAATTCTGGGCGGCGGCCGCCGCCGCAAAAAATCCCTGGTGCGCGAGTATGCCGAGGCGCTGGTGCTGGCGCTCCTGCTGGCGCTGGTGATCCGTACCTTTATAGTGCAGTCCTTCAAGATTCCGTCGGAATCCATGATGAATACCCTGCTGGTGGGGGATTACCTGCTGGGAGACAAGTTTACCTACGGCCTCAAGATTCCCTTTACGGACATCACCGTGTATGACGGGCGCGATCCGCAGCGGGGGGACATCGTCATTTTCGCCTATCCCAAGGACCCCTCCATTGATTTCATCAAGCGCATCGTGGGTGTTCCCGGGGATGTCATCGAGGTGCGCAACAAGCAGCTTTACCGGAACAACGAGCCGGTGCGTGAAAGCTTCATCCGCTTCACCGACCCGGACAACATCATGGGCGTGCGGGACAATTACGGCCCTGTGACCGTGCCCGAAGGGCATTATTTCATGATGGGCGACAACCGCGACAACTCGCAGGATTCGCGCTTCTGGGGCTTTGTTGCGCGGGACGCCATCCGTGCGCGGGCTTGGCGCATCTACTGGTCCTGGGACTCGGATGCCCCCGGCCTTTTGGAGTCCGTGCGACTCAACCGGCTGGGCAAGGCCATCGAATAGAGCATTTTGCCTTTGAAAAAGGCAAAATGCGAGGCGGCGGCACAGCGCCGCCCGGCCCAACGTGAGCGGAAAAAGCGCGTTTTTTCCGCGAAACGCCAAGTTGTATGGTTCGGAAAATGCTTTAGGGGCTGCTAACGCAAATTTTGTAAATAATTTCAACGAATAAGATAAATAAGCTGTACACGCTCCGCTTGCTTTTGGGGCGGGGTTGCCACGTGTCCCTGACTCTTCCCACGGTAAAAGCGCGCTGGGGAAGGGATGGGGGCCTGGGGGGAAGGGAAACCCGCTCCCGCGCCGGCAGCGACCCGACGGGCGGCCCGCAGGGCCGTGCCCGTCAGGCGACGCAGACGCCTTACGGGCATCGCCAGCAGAGCGAGGGGTTTCCCTTCCCCAATAGGCAGCGAATAGTGTTAACAGGCCCTGGAAGGCAGGAAGGGCATGGCGCGAGTCATGCCCTTTTTGCGCAGCAAGGACGACAGAACTATGGTCATTCGCCTGAACAGCGCCGGATGGGAGGGGGTGGACGCCTACCGCGTGGATGTGGAAGTGGAGTTTGTCCGGCAGGGCCTGCCCGCCTTTTCCATGGTCGGCCTTGCCGAAACGGCGGTGCGCGAGGCCCGCGACAGGGTATTTGCCGCCCTGCGGGCCGGGCAATTTCGTCTTCCCCCGGCACGCATTACGGTCAATCTGGCCCCGGCCGGGCGGCGCAAGAGCGGCACGGCCTACGATCTTCCGCTGGCGCTGGGGCTGCTCATGGCGTCCGGCCAGTTGCCGCCGGACTGTCTGGCGGACACCTACATTGCCGGAGAGCTTTCCCTTTCCGGCGCGCTGCGGCCGGTATCCGGCGTGCTGCCGCTGGCCATCCTTGCCCGCCGTACGGGCGCGCGTTGCTGTATTGTGCCGCCTGCCAACGGGCAGGAAGCCGCCGTGGTGGAGGGGATGACCGTGTATGCGCCGCAGACGCTGGCGCAATGCGTGGCCTTCCTGCAGGGAGCAACGCGCCTGGAGCCGCTGACGCCCGGAACGTCAGGCGTATCGGACAGCGAAAATCCGGCGGGTGGAGATTATGCCGAGGTCAAGGGGCAGCTTGCGGCCAAGCGGGCGCTGGAAGTGGCGGCCGCCGGCGGGCATAATCTGCTCATGATCGGCCCGCCCGGCAGCGGCAAGACCATGCTGGCCCAGCGTCTGCCCTCCATCCTGCCGCCCCTGTCCTTTGAAGAGGCGCTGGAAGTCACCACCATTTACAGCGTGGCCGGGCGTCTGCGCGACGGGGGAGGGCTGGTGCGCACGCGTCCGTTTCGCTCGCCCCACCATACGGTTTCGGAAGCGGCGCTGGTGGGAGGCGGCACCCACCCCCGCCCCGGAGAGGTATCGCTGGCGCATCGGGGCGTGTTGTTTCTGGATGAGCTGCCGGAATACGCCAAAACTGCCCTCGAGGCCTTGCGGCAGCCGCTGGAAGACGGGGTGGTGAGCATTGCCCGCGCCAGTCAGAGCGTGACCTTTCCCGCCGACTGCATGCTGGTGGCGGCCATGAATCCCTGCCCCTGCGGTTACCACGGCGATCCGCAGCACGCCTGCACCTGCCGTCCCGAACAGCGGGCACGCTACCGGGCCCGGCTTTCCGGGCCGCTGCTGGATCGCATTGATGTGCATGTGGAGGTTCCCCCCGTGCCGTATGAGGACTTGCGCAGCTCTCAGGCGGGGGAAGCTTCGGCCGATATGGCGCAACGGGTGGCGGCGGCGCGGCAGCGGCAGCAGGCCCGTTTTGCCGGAACCCCTGTGCGCTGCAATGCCGGACTTTCCGGCGCGCTGCTGGAGCGGCACTGTGCGCCAGATGCCGAGGGAGACGCTCTGCTGCGGAGGGCGGTGCACAGTCTTGGTCTTTCGGCGCGGGCCTATACGCGCATTCTGCGTCTGGCACGAACCATTGCCGATCTGGACGACAGTGCGGCAGTGCGTGGGGAGCATCTGGCGGAAGCCATTTCCCTGCGGGTGCTGGATCGTCCGGCGGACTGAAAACGCTGCAGCCCCGGCGTGCGTGGCTGAGAAGTACGAAGAGAAAAAGATTTTTTTGCCGACTGTGATTTCACCCCTCGACCTGCGGGCACAAGTTTGGCATGCTGACGCCCGTCCTTCTTCTCCTTCTTCCCGTTGCCGCTGGCGGCGACGGCGGGGAGGGGCAACCCTGTCGCAAGCGTGCGTTTTTTTATGCAACAGTCCATTACTCCCGTCTCCGGTCGTGTTCGTCTTGCCTTTGTTCGTCCTGATGCCGAAGCGCTCTATGCCGGAGCCCTGCAACCGGCCACCCGGCTGTCCGCCGGTTTTGATCTGCGCGCCTGTCTGGATGTGGCCGAACTCCGCATAGCGCCCGGAGAACGGGTCTGCGTGCCCACAGGGATCAGTGTGCAGCCGGAGTGTCCGGGGCTGGCGGGATTTCTGTACTCCCGCAGCGGGCTTGGAGCGCGCGAGGGGCTGACCGTGGCGCAGGGCGTCGGGCTCATTGACCCGGATTATACGGGGGAGATTCTTGTCATGCTGCTCAATACTTCCGGTGAGGAGCGCACGCTGCGGCACGGTGAGCGCATGGCCCAGCTTGTTTTTCAGCCTGTTGTCCGCCCGGACTGGGAAGTGGTGGAACGGCTTGAAGATACCGAGCGCGGCAGCGGCGGTTTTGGGCATACCGGACGATAGAGCATCTGCCGTGGGAACGCTTCGCGTTTCCCACCATACGGCCTGTCGTTTCGAGAAAATATTTTTCAGTGGCGTTCCGTTACGTCGAGGGGCTGCCCCCCGGACAGAGGCCCGGCCTCCCGGAATCGCCGGAACAGTTTAGCGCCGCCTTGCGGCCTCGTGAGGGAATGTATCATGTCGGAAGCGTATGATGCCGTTGTTGCCCGTGAAGAAAACCTGCTTTGCCGCTCCTACAGCCGCTATCCTCTGGCCATCGTGCGCGGGAAAGGTTCGCGCTTGTGGGATGTGGACGGCAAGGAATATGTGGACCTGCTGGCCGGCATCGCCGTGGTGGGGCTGGGGCATTGCAATGAGGAGATTTGCGACGCGCTGGCGGCTCAGAGCCGCAAGCTCTGGCATGTGAGCAATCTTTTCTATCAGGAGGAGCAGCTTGATCTGGCCCAGAAGCTGCTTGCCACCACCCATCATGAAAAGGCCTTTTTCTGCAACTCCGGCGCGGAAGCCAACGAGGCGCTCATCAAGCTCGCCCGCCGCTACATGCGCAGCATCAAGAAGCGGGACGCCTACGAGATCATCACGCTGGGCAACTGCTTCCACGGCCGTACCCTCGGCGCGCTGGCGGCAACCGGCCGCGAAAGTCTGAGTGACGGTTTCACGCCGCTGCCGGAGGGGTTCCGTCAGGTTCCCGCAGGCGATCTGGCGGCACTGGAGGCGGCCGTCAGCGATAAGACCGCTGCCGTGCTGCTGGAATGCGTGCAGGGCGAAGGCGGCGTATTGCCCCTGCCCGCGGAGTACCTCAAGGGCGTGGAGGCGCTGTGCCGCAAGAAGGACATCCTGCTGCTCTGTGATGAAGTGCAGGCAGGCATGGGCCGTACCGGCAAGTTCTGGGCGTTCCAGAACTATGACATTCGTCCGGACGCCATCAGCGTGGCCAAGTCCCTGGCCAACGGTCTGCCCATGGGCGCCATGCTGGCCACCAATGAGGCGGCGCGCGGCTTTGTGGCGGGGAGCCATGCCACCACCTTCGGCGGGGGCGCGCTGGTGTCCGCCGTGGCGGCCAAGACCATCGAGATCATGGAACGCGACGGCCTCGTGGAACGGGCCGGCCGTCTGGGCGCGGAAGTGCGGGCGGCTGCCACGGCTCTCATGCAGCGCGTGCCCGGCAAGATTCGGGAAGTGCGCGGGCTTGGCCTGATGATCGGCATCGAGCTGTGCGAAGACGGAACCGAGGTCTGGAAGGAACTCATCCGACGCGGCTTCATCTGCAATCTGAGCCACGGCGTCACCCTGCGTCTGCTGCCGCCCCTCAACGTGGACAAGGCGGACCTCGATGCCTTCCTTGCCACGCTGGAAGATATCCTTCAGGGACGCTAGAGCTTTTCGGTTTACAGCCGCCTGTCTGTGTGCTACACGACGGCATCACTCATACGGCAACCTTGCTGCGGCAAGGTTGCCGCTTCCTTTGCCAAGGAGAAAAGCATGGATGTTTTTGATCAGGCCACGGAACTGGAACGACTGGACAGGGAATCCGCCCTGTTGCGCGCCCGCTCCCAGATGGACCGTGGCGGACCGGAATGGATAGACGGTGTCCCCTGCTGTCGGGAATGCGGTGAACCCATTCCGGCCAAGCGTCTTGAAGCCCTGCCCGGTGTGGGGCTGTGCCTGAGCTGTCAGGAAGAACGGGAATCCAGCCATTAGGGCCTGTTAACACTATTCATTACTTGTTTGGAGGGAAGGGGACCCCCTCGCTCTGCTGTCGATGCCCGTAAGGCTCCTGCGTCGCCTAACGGGCACGGCCCTGCGGGCCGTCCTTCGGCAGCCCGTCGCGGGAGCGGACTTCTCTTCCCTTTAGTGCAATTCCACATTGAAAATGTGGATTGCTCTGGTAGTCGCGAGAGCGACTACCAGAAACCGAACACACGGAAAAAACACGCTTTTTCCGTAGTGTGAGGGCAGCGTCAGCAGGGAAATTGGACACAATTTCCATGCGAATCCGCTCTAAAAGGCAATGCGAATCTGCTCTATCAGGTGATACCGTAAGGAAAAAGCGGCAGGGAGCTCTGCTCTCTGCCGCTTTTCTCTGTCGTGTGCCCGGTTCCCCGCGCAATGGCAGGGAAGGAGTGGGGGATGTCGGTCGGGATTGCCTGTGCCGTCAACCCCTGAGGCCACGCCGTCCGGACGTGGACATGCCGTGCATTTTTAGCGCGTTATTATTGAGACAATGCTTTCCCGTAAAACGAGTTCGCCTGAGAACATTTTTCGTTTGAAATGCGAGGCCTGTCGTTTTACGGAAAAAACGCGGTTTTCCCGCTCACTCTTGGCCGGGAGGCGCTGTGCTGCGCCTCACACTTTTGCCTTTTTCAATGATAAAATGCACTAGAACTGCCACTTCTTGCCGTCGTAGCGAATAAGCTCGTTGAGATTGCGGGTACGGATACGTTCGCACTGATTGGTGGACAGGGCTTCCTGACGCGTGGCGGCGCGGCATTCATACTCATATTCGCTGTAACGGACAAAGCCGACATACTGGCCCTTGCTGCCGG
>CALVGJ010000155.1 GCA_944327045.1 uncultured Desulfovibrio sp. | reverse complement strand
GATGATGCGGGGGAGGAGGACCTTTGCAAAGGTTCCCCTCCCCCGCGCCCCCTCCCCTCGAAACTCTTGCCGGGGTCACTCACCGTCCGGGTGACGCCCCAGCCCCGCCCTGTCCCCCCAGTCCCCCGGAAAGCCTATGCAGGAAACCAACGCTCCCCTGTCGGAGGAGACCAGTCTCCGGGATATGGCCGCCGTCCACGATCTCCTTTTGCGGATGGCCCAGTGCCACGACCTTGATCAGCTTTTTGCGCTGGTCACGGATCATCTCGGCCGTCTGCACGATACGGCGCTGTGCCGCATCTGGCTCATGGAGCAGGCGGACCCCCAGCGCTGTGCCGCCTGTCGTCACTTCTACGACTGCCCGGAGCATCGCCGCTGCCTGCGCCTTGCGGCCGGATACGGGCAGTCCCGCGTCAGCGGCGAGACCTGGACGGCGCTGGACGGCAGGCATCAGCGCTTTCCGCTGGGGCGCGGCAAGGTGGGCCTCATCGCGGCTTCCGGCGAAGCGTTCCATGTGGACGCCGTTTCCCCGGACATGCCGTGGGTGAGCGATCCGGACTGGATCGCCCGCGAAGGCATCAGCACCTTCCTCGGCCAGCCGCTGACCCACAAGGGGGAGGTGCTCGGCGTCCTGGCCCTGTTCAGCCGCAGCCGTCATGACGGTCTGGCGCTGGACAGGTTGCGGCTCATCGCGGATTATCTTGCCGTCTCGCTGGCCAATGCCCAGCAGTTTGAGGAGCTGACGCGCCTCAAGCGGCGTCTGGAGATCGAGAATACCTATCTGCAGCGGGACAGCGCCGATCCCGGCCCCTTTCTGGTGGGCGACAGTCCGGCCATCCGCGGCCTGAAGGAGAACATCCGCCGGGTGGCCTTTTCGGCCGCGCCCGTGCTGATAGCGGGCGAGGTGGGCACGGGCAAGGGGGCGGTGGCCGCCGAGCTGCACCGTCAGAGCGCCGTAGCCGCCGGGCCGCTGGTCAAGGTGGACTGCGCGGCCATCTCACCGGCGCAGTTCGAGCGGGAGTTCCTCGGAGAGCGTCAGGGCGACGCGGTGCATGTCGGCTTTCTTGAGGCCGCCGGTCACGGGACGCTCTTTCTTGAAAATGTCGATGACATCCCGCTGGAAGTGCAGGGAAAGCTGCTGGGCATCATCCATTCGGGATCGTTCCTGCGGCCCGGCGACAGGGCGCGCCGCCCGGTGCGGATACGCGTTCTTGCCGCCACGCACACGGACCTTTTCCGGCAGGTGCGGCAGGGGAACTTTCGGGAGGACCTGTATTACCAGCTCAATGTCCTTGCGCTGGACGTGCCTCCCCTGCGGGAACGCAAGGAGGACATCCCCCTGCTGGCCGAGCATCTCCTTTCCGCCTTCGCGACCCAGACGCATCGCCCCGCCCCCATGCTGCCGCCGGAAGTGCTGCCCGTGCTCACGGCATACGACTGGCCCGGCAATGTCCGGGAGCTGCGCAATATCCTGCTGCGGGCCGTCATCACCGCACCGGACGGCCGACTCGACGCCGGACAGCTTGCCGCGAGCCTGCGCGCCTGCGCCCCCCCGCCGGACAGGGCGGAGCGCGTCTATACGGAGACGGAGATGGACAGCCTTTTCCGTGACAATCTGGTCCGCGCGCTGAATCAGTGCGGCCGCAAGATCTACGGCCCTGACGGCGCGGCGGCCCTGCTGGGCATCAGCCCCACCACGCTTTGCTCCCGCCTGAAAAAATACGGCATATCCCGCCGTGACGGGCGCCCGGAGGACGGACGCCATGCCCGGACGTGACGGACGCCGCCTTTCGCCGGAGACCCTGCACATCATGCGTCGCAAGGCGGTGGAGGCCATCCGGGCGGGCGAGCTGAACCAGACCGAAGCCGCGGCGGTGTTCGGCGTCAGCCGCTCCACGGTGGCGGCCTGGGTGAAGGCCTTTCGGGACGGCGGCGCGGCGGCCCTGCACAGTCGTCGGAAAGGACGGCCCACGGGCATGACGGTCGAGCGGAGCATGGACGGCGAGCTGGCCCGTTTCGTCATGGAGAATCCGCCGTCCGACCCGGACACCGGCGGATCGCTCCTCTGGACGCGGGACCGCCTGACCGCCGCCGTGCAGGCCCGGTGCGACATCTGCCCTTCCCGCTGGACGATCCAGCGTCTTTTCCAGCAATGGGGCCTGACGCTGTCGCCGGAAAGGCGCGAGGCGCTCGCCTGTCTCCGGCGGGGATGCGCCCGCCTCCTGTCCGCCGAAACTCCCGGTACGCGGCATGGCCTGCCCGCGCCACCGCTCTTCCTCCTGCGCTGCCTGTCGCATCCGGTCCGGATCGCGACGGGCCGCCCCCCGCTTGACGGCTACTGGCTGGCGGCCCTGGCGCCGCGCGGCACGGCGCTTTTTTGCGGTCTGCCGGACGGCCGGTCCGCCGGAGAGGCCATCCCGGCCTTTCTGGATCGTCTTGCCCGGCACGTCGGGCCGGGGCCGCTCCTGCTGCTGCCGGAGGTGGACAGCGCGTTCCGGCGCGTCATGCTGGCGTGGTTGCGGCGGCACTGCCGCTGCCTGCCCTTGTCGTGCGCTGAGCGGGATGTCGTGTATTTATTGCACCAGGATTGACGCCTTTTCGTTCGCTCCCTTCCTCTGCTTCCCCTCCCAAAAACAACGAAAAATAGTTTTCAATTGCGAATGTCGTGAGTATCTCAAGGATTTTTTGCGCTCTTTACAACTAAATATCGTTGAAAACAGATAGTTTCATCAGGCGGACCATCTCCATACATCCCAGGAACGCCGCAAATATTACCCCATAATCCTGTAGACTATTTATTTATTTTCGTAAGCCCCCTTGAGATAATGACTTATCGTTGCTATGGTCGTTCCACCAGCGACACCTGCCGCTTGGGCAAGTGTCTGTCTATGTTTAACGAAAAATCGTTGTCATGTAATGTGGAGGTACGGCAATGGCGAAACACGCAACCCCCCTTCTGGACCAGCTGGAAAGCGGCCCCTGGCCGAGCTTCGTGTCCGACATCAAGCAGGAAGCGGCGCACCGTGCGGCCAATCCCGACAATCTGGATTACCAGATTCCGGTGGACGCGCCGGAAGACCTGCTCGGCGTCCTTGAGCTCTCCTATGAGGAAAAGGAAACCCACTGGAAACACGGCGGCATCGTGGGCGTGTTCGGCTACGGCGGCGGCGTCATCGGCCGTTACTGCGACCAGCCCGAAAAATTCCCCGGCGTGGCGCATTTCCACACCATCCGTGTGGCCCAGCCTTCCGGGAAATACTACAATACGAAATTCCTCCGCGGCCTGTGCGACATCTGGGACCTGCGCGGCTCCGGCCTGACCAACATGCACGGCTCCACCGGCGACATCGTGCTGCTCGGCACCCAGACCCCCCAGCTCGAAGAAATCTTCCACGAGCTGACCCACAACCTGCGCAACGACCTCGGCGGCTCCGGCTCCAACCTGCGTACCCCGGCCGCCTGCCTCGGTCAGTCCCGCTGCGAATATGCCTGCTACAACACGCAGGACATGTGCTATCAGCTCACCATGGATTATCAGGACGAGCTGCACCGCCCGGCCTTCCCCTATAAATTCAAGTTCAAGTTCGACGGCTGCCCCAACGGCTGCGTCTGCGCCATGGCCCGCTCCGACTTCGCCGTGGTCGGCACCTGGAAAAACGACATCAAGATCGATCAGGACGCCGTCAACGCCTATGTGGGCGGCGAATTCAAGCCCAACGCTGGCGCGCACTCCGGCCGCGACTGGGGCAAGTTCGACATCCGGAAGGAAGTCATCGACCTCTGCCCCTCCAGGTGCATGAGCTGGGACGGCAGCAGGCTCTCCATCAGGACCGCCGACTGCGTGCGCTGTATGCACTGCATCAACACCATGCCCCGCGCCCTGCGCATCGGTGACGAGCGCGGCGCCAGCATCCTCGTCGGCGCCAAGGCCCCGGTGGTGGACGGCGTCCAGATGGGTTCGCTGCTCGTGCCCTTCATCTCCTGTGAAGCGCCCTACACCGAGATCAAGGAAGTCATCGAAAAAATCTGGGACTGGTGGATGGAGGAAGGCAAGAACCGCGAGCGCGTGGGCGAGACCATGAAGCGCCTGTCCTTCCAGAAATTGCTGGAAGTCACCGACATCGAGGCCGCCCCCTGCCACGTCAAGGAACCCCGCTCCAACCCGTACATCTTCTTCAAGGAAGAAGAAGTGCCCGGCGGCTGGAACCGCGACCTCGCCGCCTACCGCAGCCGTCATCAACGCTAGTTCAAGGGAGAGACGATCATGGCTTTTATTTCTTCCGGATACAATCCCGAAAAACCGATGGAAGGCCGCATCACCGACATCGGCCCCCGCAAGTACGATGAATTTTTCCCGCCGGTCATCAGGAAGAACTTCGGCAAGTGGCTCTATCACGAGATTCTCGAGCCTGGCGTGCTGATGCACGTGGCCGAAAGCGGCGACAAGGTCTACACCGTCCGCGTGGGCGGCACCCGCACCATGTCCATCACCCATATCCGCGAGATCTGCGACATCGCGGACAAGTACTGCGGCGGCTATGTGCGCTGGACTACCCGCAGCAACATAGAGTTCATGGTGGAGGACGAAGCCACCATGAAGGCCCTGCGCGACGACCTGAACTCCCGCACCTTTGCCGGCGGTTCCCACAAGTTCCCCGTGGGCGGTACCGGCGCGGGCGTGAGTAACATGATCCACACCCAGGGCTGGGTCCACTGCCACACCCCGGCCACCGACGCCTCAGGCCCGGTGAAATGCGTGATGGATACCGTGTTCGAGGAATTCAGGAATATGCGCCTGCCCGCCCCGGTGCGCATCTCCCTGGCCTGCTGCATCAACATGTGCGGCGCCGTCCACTGCTCCGACATCGGCCTTGTGGGCATCCACCGCAAGCCGCCCATGATCGACCATCAGTGGGCCGACAAGCTGTGTGAGATTCCGCTGGCCGTGGCCGCCTGCCCCACCGCCGCCGTGCGTCCCACCAAGG